>SXWA01000177.1 GCA_005791575.1 Planctomycetaceae bacterium | reverse complement strand
GCTCCCGCCTCCACGGCGGCCAGGCTGTTGGCCACGGCGAGGCCGAGGTCGTCGTGGCAGTGGACGCTGATCACGGCCCGGTCGATGTTCGGCACGCGGTCGCGGAGGCTCTTGATCACGTGGTGCATCTGCGTGGGCGTGGCGTAGCCGACCGTGTCGGGGATGTTCACCGTCGTGGCACCGGCCTCGATCACCGCCTCGACGACGCGGCACAGGTAATCGATCTCGGTCCGCGCCGCATCCTCGGCGGAGAATTCCACGTCCGCGCACAGGCCGCGCGCCCGCCGGACGCCGGCCACCGCCCGCGCGACGACCTCCTCCTCGTTCATCCGCAGCTTGAACTCGCGGTGGATGGCGCTGGTCGCCAGGAAGACATGGATCCGGGGGTGTTCGGCCGCCCGGAGCGCCTCCCACGCCTTGTCGATGTCGGCGTCGTTGCAGCGGGCGAGTCCACAGATCGTGGTACCGCGGACCTGCCGGGCGATCTCGGTGACGCTCTCGAAGTCGCCCGGCGAAGCGATCGGGAACCCGGCCTCGATGACGTCGACACCCAGGTGCACCAGCGCCTGGGCGATCTCCAGCTTCTCGGTGAGGTTCATGCTCGCCCCGGGCGACTGCTCGCCGTCGCGGAGCGTGGTGTCGAAGATGCGGATCGGGCGGGGCGAGGTCATTGTGGACGGCGCGTCCCAGGGAGACGGTGGAGGGCTCGGGAATTCTGCAATGTAGCAGCCGTGGCGGCGCGTCGCGGAGAGCCGACGCTCCGGGGTTTGCGATAGGAAGCAGGACTCGATCGAGGGTAGACTGACCGCGACGTGACCACTGCCGCCCGACGGCCTTCCGTGCCCATGGCCAACCCTCCTTCTTCATCGTCCGCACCGCATCCTGGGCCAACCGGTGGCGGCCGGCGCCCTCAGCCGACATCCCCGATCAGTGGGCGTCAGATTGCCTTCGTGGGCACGATTGCCCTCTGCGGGCTGGCATGGTGGTGGCTCGCCACGCATCACGTCGTGCCCGTGGAGCACGGAGCGGGGGCCAAGGGGGCCCGCGCGGTGGGATCCGGGCCCGGCGACACGGTCGTGTTGCCGGCCGACAGCCCCGGCCTCGAGGTGACCACGGTCACCCGTCGGGCGATCACCGACCACCTCACGGTCCCGGGGCGACTCGATTACGACGCCCGCTACCGGCTCGACTACAGCGCCCCGGTGGACGGCATCGTCTCGCGGGTGCTGGTGCAGGTGCGGCAACGGGTCTCTCGCGGTGATTCGCTCGCCGAGATCTCCAGTCCCGACATCGGTGCGGCCCGGGACGACGTCCGCCGCCGCGAAGCCGATCAGGCCATCGCTCACAAGGCGGCCGAGTGGGCGGACTCGATCGCCGACAACGTCGATGCCCTCCTCGAGACACTGGCCCGCCGCCCCCCCCTCGCCACGGTCGAGAATCAGTTCGAGGGGCGGCTCTTGGGCACCTACCGCGAGACGATTCTCGGCGCCTACTCCAGGCTCGTGTTCGTGGAGAAGGTCAACGACAGCACCGCCCAGCTCGGTGCCGGCGGCGTGCTCTCGGGACGGATCGTCGAGGAGCGTACGAGCAACCTCGAGGTCGCGCGGGCCAACTTCAGCGCCGCCTGCGAGGAGTCGCAGTTCGCCACCCGGCAGAAGCGCGCCCAGGCGCGGGCCGATTTGGCCCAGGCCGACCGGCTCGTGCAGATCGCCACGGAGCACCTCCGGACCCTCGTCGGCAGCCGCCTCGACACCGACGTGGGGGGGCGCGGCGTGTCGGGAAACGTCGCCGACGTCGAGGGGGGCGATCTGCCCGAGACCCCCGGCGACGGGCCGTCGGGGCTCAGCACGCTCGTGCTCCGCACGCCGTTCGACGGGCTCGTCGAGGACGTGTTCGTGACACGCGGCGAGCGTGTCAAGGCGGGCGACCGGATGTTCGTCGTCGCCGATACCGCCACGCTCTGGGTCCGCGCCCAGATCCATGAGCGGCAGTGGACCACCGTCGACGTCGCCGAGGGGCAGGAGGTCCGCGTCCAGATTCCCGGGGCGGCCGACCACGAAACCACCGCCCGGGTGAGCCACGTGGGGGCAATCGTCGAGGCGGAGTCGCGGAGCGTGCCCCTCGTGGCCGAACTGGAGAACGACGACGCCCACTACAAGCCCGGGATGTTCGTCTGGGTCGATCTGCCGCAGGGGGTGGCGAGGGAGGTGCTGACGGTGCCGGCCGCGGCCATCATGCGGCACCAGGGGAAGGCGTTCGTCTTCGTTCCCGACGGCCGCGACGACGCCGGCCGTTCCCGCTACCGCCGCGTGGGTGTCGAGACCGGCAGCGAGCAGAGTGGTTTCATCGAGGTGAAGACGGGCCTCGAGGACGGCGTGGAAGTGGTCTCGAAGGGGGCGTTCACGCTCAAGAGCGAGCTGCTCCTCGAGGACGAGGCGGCGCCCGGCGGGGAGGCGACCGGTGGTTGATCGTCGCGGGAGTGCCCAGACGTGCTGACCGGCATCATCGACTGGTCGTTGACCAACCGGGCGCTGGTCATCGCGCTGTTCGTGCTGATGGCCTGCGGTGGCCTGTTCGCCGCCACGCAGATCCCCGTCGACGCGGTGCCCGACCTCGTCAACGTCCAGGTGCAGGTCGTCACCGAGGCGGGCACGCTCCCGCCGGTCGAGGTGGAGCGGTCGATCACCTACCCGGTGGAACGGGCGGTGAGCGGCCTGCCCAACGTGACGGAGATCCGCAGCCTCTCGCGGCTGGGGATCTCGCTGGTCACGATCGTCTTCCGCGAGGGCACCGACATCCACCTCGCGCGGCAACTGGTGGCGGAGCGCCTCCCCGAGGCCCGCGCCGGGATCGCGGTGCCCGACGCCGAGCCGCAGCTGGGCACCCTGAGCACCGCCCTCGGGGAGATTCTCCAGTTCGAGGTCCGCGGCAGCGGACAGGGGCTGATGGACCTCCGCAGCCTGTTGGAATGGGAGATCGCGCCGGTGCTGCGCGAGGTGCCCGGCGTGACCGACGTCAACAGCCACGGCGGATTCGCCAAGTCGTACGAGGTGGAGATCGATCCCGACCGCATCGCCTCGCACGGGATTCCGCTGGGGGAGGTGCTGGCGGCGCTGGAGCGGAACAACGCCAGCACCGGTGGCGGCTACATCGTCAAGCACGGTGAGCAGCGCTTCATCCGCGGTCAGGCGCTCCTCACGAGCGTCGCCGACATCGAACAGGTGGTCGTCCGCAGTCCGCCGGGCGGGGTGCCCGTGCTGGTGCGCAACGTCGGGCGGGTGTCGATCGCCCCGCTGCCCCGCCAGGGGGCGGCCAGCCGCGACGGCCGCGGCGAGATCGTGACCGGCATGGTGATGATGGTCCGCGGCGAGAACAGCCGCCGGGTCGTGGAGGCCGCCAAGGCGCGGCTCGAGGAGATCCGCCGCACCCTCCCGGCCGGGGTCGAGCTGGAGATCATCTACGACCGTGAGAGTCTCATTGGCCGGACGCTCGACACCGTGCTCCACAACCTCGCCGAGGGTGGCCTGCTGGTGATCGTGGTCCTGCTCGTGCTCCTCGGCAATCTCCGGGCGGGTCTGATCGTCGCCCTGGCGATCCCGCTCTCGATGCTCTTCGCCGCCAACTGCATGTGGGCTGCCGGCATCCCCGCCAGCCTCATGAGCCTCGGGGCGATCGACTTCGGGCTCGTGGTCGACAGTTCGGTGATCATGGTGGAGAACTGCGTGCGCCGCCTTGGCCACGCCCCGCCGACGGCCTCACGGATGGACGTCGTGCGCGAGGCCGCCATCGAGGTCCGCGGGCCGACGATGTTCGGCGAGTTGATCATCGCCATCGTCTACCTGCCGATCCTCTTCCTCGAGGGCACCGAAGGGAAGCTCTTCCGCCCGATGGCGCTCACGGTGCTGTTCGCGCTGGCGGGGTCGCTGGTGATCTCGCTGACCCTGATGCCGGTCCTCGCGGCGACGGTGCTCGGGCGCGAGGAGGAACGCGAGCCGCTGGTGATGCGCATCTTCCACCGCGCCTATCAGCCGCTGGCCCGGCTGGCGGTGGCGCACCCGGTGATCGTCTCGCTCGGCGCCGCAGCCCTCGTCGCCGCCACGATCCCCGTCGCCCTCCGCCTCGGCGCCGAGTTCATGCCCCGGCTCGACGAGGGCGACCTGCTGATCGAGGTCAACCGGCTCCCCAGCGCGACCCTCGAGGATGCCGCCCCGCTGACGGCGCGGATCGAACAGCTGCTCGGCTCGTATCCCGAGGTCCGGACGGTGTTTTCCAAGACCGGTCGGCCGGAGATCGCCAACGACGTGATGGGAGTGCAGCAGACCGACGTCTGGGTGATGCTCGAACCGCATACCGAGTGGCCCCCGGGTGTGACGCGCGACGCCCTTGTGGAGCGCATGTCGGCGGCACTCACGGCGGCGGTGCCCGGGGCCACGTTCGGCTTCAGCCAACCGATCGAGATGCGTGTCGACGAACTCGTCGCGGGGGTGAAGGCCGATGTGGCGGTGCTCGTCTACGGTGACGATCTCGACACCCTGGGGCGCATCGGGCAGCAGATCGAGGGTCTGCTGCGCGGCATCCGCGGGGCCGCCGACGTCCGTGCCGACTGGCAGGCCGACGTGCCGACACTGAGGATCGACGCCCGCCGCGATCAGTTGGCGCGCCACGCCATCGACGGCACCGAGGTGATGCTTGCGGTGTCGGCGCTGGGCGGCATCCAGACCGGCGTGATCTACGAGGGACGGCCCCGGTTTCCGCTCGTGGTGCGGTACCCGAAGGCGTGGCGGGAGGACGAGTCGCTCCTCCCCCAGATCCCGGTGGGGTCGGCCCAGGGGCGCCCGGTACCGCTCGGGGAATTGGCTGACGTGCGGATCGAGGAGAACCCGCCGAGCGTGGAGCACGAGAATTCGCGGCGGCGGACCTTCGTGTCGGCCAACGTCCGGGGCCGCGACGTCGCCAGCTTCGTCACCGAGGCGCAGCAGCGCGTGGCGGCGGAGATCCCCCTGCCGCCCGGCTACACGATCCGCTGGGGCGGGGATTTCGAAAACCT
This sequence comes from Planctomycetaceae bacterium, assembly GCA_005791575.1. GTDB lineage: Bacteria > Planctomycetota > Planctomycetia > Pirellulales > UBA1268 > F1-20-MAGs016. The sequence continues at coordinate 25,630 of SXWA01000177.1, read as the reverse complement.
CCTCTCCGCCGGTCGCCGGCTCGCCCTCATCACCCCGATGGTGCTCGGCCTGATCGCCCTCCTCCTCTACACGAGCTTCAAGTCGCTGCGGCTGGCGAGCCTGATCTTCGTGGCGGTGCCGGTGGCGGCCTGTGGCGGCGTCGTCGGATTGGCCCTCCGGGGGATGCCGTTCTCGATCGCCGCCGGGGTGGGGTTCGTCGCCCTGTTCGGGGTGGCGGTTCTGAATGGGCTGGTGTGGGTGGCCGGGGCCGAGCACGCCCGGGCCGAGGGGATGACAGCCCGCGAAGCCTCGGTCGCCACGGCCGAGATGCGCATCCGGCCGGTCCTCATGACCGCCCTCGTCGCCAGCCTCGGTTTCCTGCCGATGGCACTGGCCACCTCCAGCGGGGCGGAGATCCAGCGTCCGCTGGCCACCGTCGTCATCGGTGGCATCATCACCTCGACCCTGCTGACGGCCTTCGTCGTGCCGGCGATCTATCCGTGGTTCGCCGGTTCCCGGCCGGCGCACCCGCCCCACTGAGGCGAAGGTGGCCGCGGCGCGGTACAACTGCCGCCCGACGGGAGGGACGGCATGACGCTGCGAGAGTTCCAGGCGCTGATCCGGCGGATGTACCACGACAAAGACGCCGCCCGCGGTGTCGAGGGGACCTTCATGTGGCTTTCCGAGGAGGTCGGGGAGCTGGCCGGAGCGCTGCGCGGGGGTACCAAGGAGGAAGTGGCCCTGGAGTTCGCCGACGTCCTCGCCTGGTTGGCCACGATCGCCAACGTGGTGGATGTCGATCTGGAGGCGGCCGTGCAGCGGAAGTACGGCGGCGGGTGCCCGGGCTGCGGGCAGGTGGCATGCGTCTGCCCGGACGCGGAGAAGCCATGACCGACCGAGCCGCGTTCGCACCGCTGGCGCGCCCATCGACCCTCGTGGGCCACCGGCCGCCCCGCCCGGGCATGGGGAACGCCGCGGTGGTGCTCGCCATGCTCTGGGCCCCCGTTGCCATCGGGGATGACCGGGTGACGGTCGGCCTTGCCGGTGTCTATCGGACCGGTGGTTGGACCCCGGTGGTGGTGGAGCGCGACGCCGTGGCCGACGACCCGGCGGGGAACGCTGCCGTGGCCGTGTGGGCCGACGACCCGGACGGCCAAGCGGTGCGCTCGCCAGCGGCACCTCTCGAGACCACATCGGCCGGCACCCGGCTGGCCCGTCTGCGTGTGCGCATCGGTCGGCCCGGCGGCCTGCTCCGCATCGAATACCCGGTGCCTCCCACCGCGGCCGATGGCGGGACGGCGGGGCAGGGGGGCAGGGGACAGGTGGTGCCGCTGGGCAGACCACTCGATCCACTCGAACGGCTGATCGTCGTGATCGGCGATCTACCCGCCGTCACCCGCGCGGCCCGCCTGGTGGTGCGCGAGGGCTTGCCGCGCGCCCGGATCGTCACCGCCTCCGACCCATCGGCGCTCGGCAGCGAAGCCCTCGATTTCTCCGCGGCCGACGCGATCGTCGTCTGCGGGCGCGCCGTCGCGGCCGCCGGCAGCGGCGCCACGGCTGGGCTGACCGGGATCGATCAGTGGGTGCGCCAGGGGGGGAGGCTCGTGCTCGTCGCCGGGGCGAGCGCCGTCGAACCGGCGTTCGCCGCGTCGCCGGCGGCGGCTTGGTTGCCCGGCCCGCCGGGGCGGCGTGGGCGCGTAGAGCGCCTGGTGCCGCTGCGCCGGGCGACGGCGATCGAGACCTATGCCCGCGCCGGACGGCCGCTCGACCGCGCGGCGCTCGACGGGCTGCAGACGCCGCTCCTCGCCGACTCCCGTGGGCTCGAGGGGATGATCGAAGCCTACGAGGGTACGGCCCCCGGCGACCTGCCGCTGGTGGTCCGGTCCCCGCGCGGTTTCGGGACCGTCACCTGGGTCGGCCTCGATCTCGACCAAGGCGCCTTTCGCAACTGGTCGGGCAGCGAATCGCTCCTGGTCGAGCTGTTCGGCGGCCGGCCACCGGCGGAGAACGCCGGCAGGACAGGGGAGGCGGTCGCGCAGGGGCAGGATCTCACCGGTCAGCTCCGCGCTGCGGTTGACCAGTTTCCGGGTGTCGGGGCGGTGCCCTTCGAGATCATCGCCGGCCTGTCACTGCTGTTCATCGCCTTCCTCTACCCGTTCGACTGGTGGTTGGTGTCGGGTGGCGGTGGCCGACCGTGGTTGGCATGGGTGTCGTTGCCACTGATGGTCGCCGCCTTCAGCGGCGCCACCTGGTGGGTGGCACGGAGCTGGAAGGGGGACCAGTGGCGCGCCTCGCGGGCCGATCTGGTCGACATCGACCAGTCTGCGCTGAGGGAGCCGACCAGGGCAGGGGAGGCGGGAGCCGATGCAGTCGGGATTGTCCGCGGCGTGTCGTTCGCGGGGGTGTGGTCACCGGTGAACGATCGGCTCGCCGTCTCCGCCGCTCCCGCGGCAGAGACACCGGCGGGCTCGTCGCGGATGGCGGTGTCGTGGCTCGCGGCCTCGGGGCGGGGCATGGGGGCGACCGATTCGGCCACGAGCCATCCCGGGCTCGCCACGGCCGATTACCGCGCCGAGGATCACCTGACGGGGCTGACGGGGGTGCCGATCGCCGCCGACTCCAGCCGACTGTTCGAGGCGGAGTGGGTCGCGCCCGCGACGGCTCCAGCACTGACGGTGTCGCTCCGTCGGGGGGCCCAGGGCACCCTCACCGGTGCGGTGGAGAATCGCCTGCCGTTCCCCCTCGCCGACTGCATCCTGCTCCATGCCGGTTGGCTGTGGGACGTCGGCGACCTGCCGGCGGGAGGACGCTTCGACGCCGGCGGTGGTCGGGGCCCGCGGTCGCTGGCGGGGGGCCTCACGCGGCGCACCACCGTGAAGGACCGCGAGGTCAACGAGCGCTGGGACACCGCCTCCCGGGACGCCACGCGGATCCTCGAGATCGTCGGATTCCACGCCGCCGTCGGCGGGGCCGGCTACACCGCATTGGAGGCCGGACGGCTGGAACGGCTCGACCTCTCCCCCCTGCTCGAGGTCGGCCGCGCCGTGCTCGTCGGCCGGGGGCCCCCGGGCACGGCGTGGCGGCAGACGGCTGCCGGCGCCGGTGCCGTACCCGAAGCGGCTGGTTCGGACCGCGGTCTGTGGCGGATCGTCATTCCTGTCGAGGCACGGGCACCATGATCGAGACGGTCGACCTGACGAAGAAATACGGCGACTTCGCGGCGCTGGAATCGCTCGACCTCAAGCTCGAGCAGGGGGACCTGTTCGGCTTCATCGGGCCCAACGGTGCCGGTAAGACGACCACGATCCGGATCCTTGCCACGCTCCTCTCCCCGACCTGGGGCGAGGCCTACGTCTGTGGCCATTCGATCTACACGCATCCGCGCGAGATCCGCCGTGCGATCGGCTACATGCCCGACATCTTCGGGGTGTACGACGACATGCGGGTGATCGAGTACCTGGAGTTCTTCGCCGCCGCCTACCGCATCGAGGGGGCGGAGAGGCGACGCGTGGCGGAGCGGTCGCTGGAACTGGTCGATCTCGCGGTGAAGCGCGACGAACTGGTGACGAGCCTGTCGCGCGGCATGACGCAGCGCCTCGGGTTGGCGCGGGTGCTGCTCCACGACCCGCAGGTGCTGCTCCTCGACGAACCCGCCAGCGGGCTCGATCCGCGCGCCCGGATCGAGATGCGCGGGCTGCTCAAGCGGCTCCAAGGGCTCGGGAAGACGATCCTCGTCAGCAGCCACATCCTTCCCGAGTTGGCCGACATCTGCAATCGGGTCGGCATCATCGAGTATGGCAGGCTGCTGGCCTGCGGCGACGTGCAGGACCTGCTCGCCCAGGTGCGCGGGCGGCCCGTCCTCCGCTTCCGGGTCGCCGGTCCGCCCGAGGCCGCCGCCCGGATCCTCGAGCGCTGCCCGGAGGCGGCCGGTGTCACGGTCCGCGACGGCGAGGTGCTGGCGACGCTTGCCGACGGGGTCACCGATCCCTCCCCGCTCGCTGCCCGGCTCATCGCCGACGGCCAGCGGCTGCTGTCGATGCGGGAGACGGAGGTCAACCTCGAAACCGCCTTCCTCGAGATCACGCGCGGCCGCCTCGGCCGGCCGTCGGAGGAGGCCCGCGCCGCCGACCGCGCTGCCCGGGGGTGAGCCGATCGGGGCCCAGGGCGACTGCAGGCTGTTCGGACCAGGCCTGCTAGACTCCTGGGTCGTCCATCCGCTGCCCGCCGGGTGCGGGCGGAGCCGATCCCCAGGAGGACCACGCATGCGGCGGCCCGTCGCCCCGACCCTCGCTCGAGTCCGGCTGCCGATGGTGGCCGTCGCCGCCTTCATCCTCCCGGCGGCGCCAGCCCTGGCGCAGCAGCCACTGAAGCCGGGGCAGGGGGGGGAGGCACCTGCGCGGCAGGCCCAGCCGGCCGGAGCGGCGCTCCCCGACACTCCCGAGGCCACGCTCGGGTATGCCCTCGGCCTGCAGATCGGCGGTCGTATGGCCGAAGACTTCCGGCGGCCCGAGGCGGGCGTCGATCTCACCGCACTCGTCCGCGGACTCGCCGACGCGATCCTCGGCCAACCGCCGCGGATCAGCGAGGAGAAGGCGATGGCCGCGCTCACCGCCTACGAGGAGCGGCTCCGGCAGCAGCGGCAGGATTTCGAGCGGCGGATGGCCGAGGCGGCAAAGGTCAACACGACCAAGGGCGCCGAGTACCTCAAGGCCAACGGCGCGAAGCGTGGGGTCGTGACGCTGCCCAGCGGGTTGCAGTACGAGGTGCTCGCCGAGGGGAACGGTCCGCGGCCGACCGCCGAGGACGTCGTCTCGACCCAGTACCGCGGCACCCACATCGACGGCACGGTGTTCGACAGCACCGAGCCGGAGGCTCCGGCGACGTTTCCCGTGAAGGCGGTGGTGCCTGGGTGGCAGGAGGCCCTGCCGCTGATGAAGGTGGGCTCCAAGTGGCGGATCACGCTGCCGGGGGAACTCGGCTACGGCGCGGGTGGCTCGCCGCCGGTGATCGAGCCCAACGAGGTGCTCGTCTTCGAGATCGAGTTGCTGCGGATCGAGCCGCGCGCATCGATCCCGCGCCCCTGAGCGTGTGCCCCCGCCCCCCGCGCCGGGAGATTCCCATGCCGGTCACGATCTGGGGCACGCCGGCGGTGCTGCTGCCGCTGATCGTCGGCCTGCTGGCGGCCGCGGGGAACCCCGTCGCCCGGGGTCAGTCCCCCGGCGGGCGCGATGCCGCCGACGGCGTGGCGGGTGAGCGGATGCGCGCGGCCCGCGAGCGGATGGTGCGCGACGATCTCGTCGCCGGCGGAATCACCGATCCGCGCGTGCTCGACTCAATGCGGGCGACCCCCCGCCACGAGTTCGTCCCCTCGGCCCAGCGACCGCTCGCCTACTTCGACATGGCGCTGCCGATCGGCGAGAAGCAGACCATCTCGGGGATCTTCGTCGTCGCCTACATGACGGAGAAACTGGAGCCGCGTCCCACCGACAAGGTGCTCGAGATCGGCACCGGCAGCGGCGACCAGGCGGCCGTCCTCGCGCCGCTGGTCGATACCGTCTACTCGATCGAGATCAGCAAGCCACTCGGGGAGCGGGCGGCACGCACGCTCGCGCGGCTCGGCTACCGCAACGTCGTCACCCGCGTCGGCGATGGTTTCGCCGGCTGGGCCGAGCACGCCCCCTTCGACAAGATCATCGTCACCTGTTCCCCCGAGGAGGTGCCCGCACCGCTGGTCGAGCAACTCGCCGACGGTGGTCGGATGGTGATCCCGGTCGGCGAGCGCTTCGAGCAGACCCTGGTGCTGCTCACGAAGCAGGACGGCAAGCTGGTCCGCGACGCGCTCGTCCCCAGCCTCTTCGTGCCGATGACCGGCACCGCCGAGGAGAACCGGCGCGTGCAGCCCGACGGCAGCCGGCCGACGGTGGAGAACGGCGGCTTCGAGTCGCTGCTCGACGGCAGCGACGTGCCCACCGCGTGGTACTACGGCCGTCAGACAAAATGGGTGACCGCCGCCGACGCGCCGCAGGGGGAGCGGTATCTGCGGCTCGTGAACGACCAGCCGGGGCGACCGGCCCAGATCTTCCAGGGATTCGCCGTCGATGGACGGGCGGTCTCCCGGCTGATGATTTCCGCCCGGCTGCGCGGCGAGGGGCTCCGCGACGGCCTCTCGGCCGACGAGGCCCCGGCGCTCGCGGTGCAGTTTTTCGACGAGCGGCGCAGCCGCTCGTCGCGGGCCTTCGTCGGTCCCTGGCGGGGTAGCTTCGACTGGAAGGACGCCAGCGGGTCGGTGCCGGTGCCGGGCTGGGCGCGGGAAGCGATCCTGCAGGTCGGGCTTCTGGGCGCCACCGGCCAACTCGACGTCGATGACGTGCGCCTCGAGCCGGTCGCGAGGTAGCCCCGATCCCGGCTTCCGGCGGGGGAACGCGGCGGGTGGTGCCGGCTGTACCGGCGGCAGCAGGCTCCTGCGAGGGGGTGGCACCCATCCATGACGGCCAGGGCTCGACAAACTCACCCCAGGCCGAACAGACTGCTTGCTTTACCTGGATTACGAATTATGGTTGACCCACACGCGGTCCGGGGAGCAGCCCCCAGTGCGCCCGTCGCGGTTGCCCCTCGCCCCTCATCACTTCTCGTTCCCTCACTTCGCTGAGAAAGGCTCTGATGGTCATTCGTCACTGCTTCCGTCATGCGGGAGTCATCACATTTCTGGCGGTCGCGGCCATGGCCTGCGACGCGCACGCCGGCTGGCACCACCGCTACCGCGCCGCCTACGGCTCCGCCGGTAGCTCCGGTGGCTCGTCCGGCGGCAGTTCGGGCGGCTCGTACGGCGGCAGCTCGGGCGCCAGCTCGGGCGGGTCCTACGGTGGCTCGTCGGGTGGTTCTTCGGGCGGCTATGCCTCCTCCGGCTCGTCTGGCGGAAGCTACGGGTCGCACGGGTCGTACGGCAGCATCGGGTCGCACATGGCGGCCAAGCGCGCGTGGCGGTCGTACCGGCACTCGCTGAGCCACGGCTCCTACGGGTCGTACGGCTCGACGGGCGGTTCGTCGGGTGGCAGCGGCAGCTCGGGCGGCAGCTACGGTGGTTCGTCGGGTGGCGGTTCGGCGGGCGGGTCGTACGGCTCGTACGGTTCGTACGGTGGCTACGGCCCCGCCGCGGTCTACACCTCCGGCTACTCGAGCTATCCGGCCGGTTCGGTGATTGGCGGCGAGCAGATCATCAGCGAGAGCCCAGCCTACGACAGCGGCTCGGTCATCGAGGGGGTTCCTTCCGCCCCGATCATCGACAGCTCGTCGGTGGAGCCGGCCGTGCCCGCCGATGGCGCCATGCTCGTGGTGCGTCTGCCGGCCGACGCCGAGGTGTTCGTGAACGGAGCCAAGACCTCTGCCACCGGCAACCTCCGGCGCTACATGTCGCGTGGCTTGGCGGCGGGTCGGGAGTACGACTTCGTCGTCAAGGTGGTCACCACGCGCGACGGCGAGCCGCGTGAGGAGACCAAGGTCGCGTCGCTGGCGGCCGGCGGTCGTTCGACCCTCGAGTTCTCCGCCCCGGTCGCCTCGACTCCGGTCGTGAAGAAGACCAGCCTCACCCTCCGTGTCCCGGCCGATGCCAAGGTCTGGCTGGCGGGCAACGAGACGGTGTCGCAGGGTGACGTGCGGGTGTTCGAGACCGGGCAGCTCAAGGACGGCCAGTCGTGGCGGAACTACGAGATCCGCGTGGCCACCGTCATCGACGGTCGGGAGCGCGTGGTCTCGAAGACGATCGACCTGATCGGCGGAAGCACCGTCGACCTGCTCATCGATCCGGCCCAGCGGACGGCGGCGGCCGAGGCCACCGCGTCGGTGCGCTGAACGGCTCCTTCGAGCGGATGTCCCACAAGACTCCCGCGCGGCACGGGCCGCGCGGGAGTCTTTTTATTTCCCGGTGCCGGCGCGGTTGTCCGGTTTCTGCGGCGCCGTTCCGTGAACTACAGTCGAGTCGGCCCCCGGGACGATCCTCCCTCCAGAGCGCCACGATGCCCCCCGAGCCCGTCGAGACCGCTGCCTGGAGCCGGCCTGCCCGAGTGGCGGCGTCGCTGGCGATCGTGGTCTACCTGGCGGCCGTGATCGCCCCGCCGCTCGCCGGGCCGCCACCCGCGAGCGAGCTCGCGACCGCGCTGATCCAGCCGCTCCGGCCGCTCGTGGGAGCGCTGTCGCTCGGCCACGGATACCGGTTCTTCGCCCCCAATCCCGGTCCCGGCCACTCGCTGCGCTGGCGGTTGACGCGGGCCGACGGAACGGTGGTGCAGGGGAGTCTTCCCGACGCGGCAGCCGACCGGCCACGGCTCCTCTACCACCGGCGTTTCATGGTGAGCGAGAAGATCGCCCCCCTCGTGCCGCCTCTCGAGGCACCCGCCGAGGTCCGCCAGCGCGCCCGCGGTGACTGGCTGCCCCTGGTGCAGGGGGTGGCGGGGCAACTGCTCACCCGGCACGGCGGCGAACTGGTCGAAATCGATCTCGTCGAGCACCATCTCCCCGGCCCGGAGGAATTTCTCGCCGCAGCGCCGCCTGCCGCCCGGGTGGGTGGGGATGTCGTCACGCCGCTGGGGAGCTTCGCCTGGCAGCAGGGGGTGGGTCGATGAAGCGGAGCAGCCGGCCCACGACTCCCGACGTGATCCGTGGCCCCTGGGGTGCCACCGGTGCCGATGGCGGCGGCACCGGGCCGCAGAGTTGGACCGGCGAGTGGGTCGCCGCCTGGAACACCTTCTGGTTCACCCCCGCCGACCCGCTGCCGCTGGCCGTGGTGCGCATCGGCACCGGTTGCATCCTCGCCTGGTCGAACCTCGTCTGGTTGGCCGACGCCGGCGCCTTTTTCGGTGACCAGGCCTGGTTGCCGCCGGCCGATGTGTGGCGTGTCAACGACCAACCCTGGCAGTGGAGTTGGTACTTCGCGGCGCCGGGAGCCATGGGCACATGGTTCATGGCCTTGGCGGGGCTGGTGGCGGCGCTCCTCCTCGCCGTCGGCTTGTGCACGCCGCTGGCCGCGATCATCTCACTCCTCGGGTTGATCAGCAGCGTCAATCGGGCGCCGCTCCATGTCTTCGGTCTCGACGACACGCTCGGGCTGCTCCTCGTGCCGCTGGCGATCGGGCCGGCGGGCGCTGGCCTTTCGGTGGATCGGTGGTTGTGGCCGGGGAAGAGGGGGGCGCCGTCGGTGAGGGCCAATGTCGCCCTCCGCCTGATCCAGGTGCACCTCTGTGTGGTCTACGGCTTCTCGGGCTGCGCGAAACTACTCGGGGCGAGCTGGTGGGAGGGAACGGCCATCTGGGGGGCGGTCGCCAACGGGCAGTACCGGACCCTCGATCTCACCTGGCTCGCGCGGCATCCGCTGGTCGTCAACGCGATCACGCTCGGAACGGTGTTCTGGGAGGTCTTCTATCCGGCCCTCGTCTGGCCGCGGCTGACACGCCGTCTGGCCCTGGGCATGGCCGTGGCGGTGCATCTTGGCATCGGCCTGTCGATGGGGATGATGGAGTTCGCGCTGGCCATGATCACCGCCAACCTCGCCTTCGTGCCGGCGCGGGTGTTTCGCCGGCAAACCGCCAGCCATGCCGGCACCGACCTGGTTCCCGAACGTGTCAGGAGTGTCTCGTGATCGACACCATCGCCGTCGTCGGCGCCACCGGCGCCGTGGGCCGGATCATCATCCAGCAGCTCGTGGAACGCCGCTTTCCCGCGCGCCGCATCAAGCTGCTGGCCTCGGCCCGGTCGGCCGGTCGGTCGCTCGACGTGGCGGGCACGACGCTGGCGATCGAAGAACTGACCCCCGAGTCGTTCGCCGGCGTGCAGATCGCGATCGGGAGCACGCCCGACGAGGTCGCCGCCCTGTTCGTCCCCTGGGCGGTGGAGCGCGGCACGGTGGTGGTCGATGAGAGTGGCTTCTTCCGCATGCGGGCCGACGTGCCGCTGGTGATCCCGGAGGTCAACCCCGAGGCGCTGGAGGGGCATCATGGTCTGATCGCCAGCCCCAACTGCTCGACGACGCAGATGGTGATGGTGATGAAGCCGCTGCACGACGCCGCCCGCGTGCGCCGGGTGGTGGTGAGCACCTACCAGGCGGTGAGCGGCGCCGGTTTGGCCGCGACCACCGAGTTGCGCAGCGCCACCGCGGCATGGCTCGAGGGGGCGGAGGAGTCGCGCGAGGTGTTTGCCCATCCGATTGCCGGCAACCTCATTCCGCAGATCGGTTCACCCAAGCCGGGCGGATCGACGAGCGAGGAGCTGAAGATGGTCCACGAGACGCGGAAGATCCTCGGCGACGAGTCGATCGGCGTGTGCGCCACCTGTGTCCGCGTGCCGGTGGGCAACTGCCACAGCGAGTCGATCCTCATCGAGACCGAGCGGAAGCTGACCGCCGCCGAGGCCCGCCGCCTCCTCGCCGCGGCACCCGGCATCGTGGTCCACGACGATCTCGAGGCGCGGATCTATCCGCTGCCGCGCGAGTGCGACGGCCGCGACGAGGTGTTCGTGGGCCGGATCCGCGAGGATGCCTCGAGCGCCACCGGCATCGCGCTGTGGTGTGTGTCGGACAACCTCCGCAAGGGTGCCGCCACCAACGCCGTGCAGATCGCCGAACTCCTCGCGGCGGGGCGCGGACGAAGGGCAGGGGGGGTGGCGACGGTGGGGGCATGAGTCGGTCGATCGGTCTGCGGCTGGCCTACGAGGGCACCCGCTACTCCGGCTGGCAGGCCCAGCCCGGCCAGACGACGGTGCAGGGGACCCTCGCTGCGGCGATCGCGGCGGTGACCGGCGAGGTGCTCGTGCCGCGCGGTTCGAGCCGGACCGACGCGGGGGTCCATGCCCTCGATCAGATCGTGGCCTTCACGTCCGCCAGTCCGCTCGAGGCCGCCGTCTGGGGCAGGGCGCTCAATGCCCGTCTCCCGGCCGACGTCACGGTGGTCGTGGCGGCGGAGGTGGCGGCCGACTTCGATCCGGTGACCGCGGCCGTCCGCAAGACCTACCGGTACCGGATCCACGACGCCCCGTGGAAGCCGGTGCTCGATCGCCATCTGGTGTGGCGCTGGCGGTCGCAGCTCGACACGGCGGCGATGGCGGAAGCGGCCGGGGCGCTCCTTGGCGAGCACGACTTCACCAGTTTCGAGAAGACCCCCTCGTCACGGGTGTCGAAAACGCGCACAATCCACCGCCTCGACGTCGTGCGGCGGGAGAGTCCCGCGGGGAGAGCCGACGGCGAGGTGTGGGTGGAAGTCGAGGGCAACGGCTTCCTTCACAACATGGTACGGATCATCGTCGGCTCGCTGGTGATGGTCGGTACCGGTCGCCGCCCACCGTCGTGGGTGGCGACCGCCGTGGCGGCCCGCGACCGGGCCGCTGCCGGGCCGACGGCGCCGCCGGAGGGTCTGGTACTCCTGTCGACCCAACTCCCCCCCGGGGCCGCGCTCGGTGTGGCTGCCGGAACCCCCTGACCCCGGCCGTCGCGCCGCTCCCCGATGGCGAAACTCCCCGACCGGCTGGGACCGCTCGTGCTCTCCCAGCAGCTGGGGCTGGGACGCCAGTGCCAGGTGTGGAGCGCCAAGGACACCGCCGCCGATCGCCAGGTGGCGGTCAAGATCATCCTCGCCGGCTACGCTGACGACCGCCAGCAGCGGCGGCAGTTGGAGCACGAGCTGCGCGTGGGCCGTGAGCTCGACCATCCCGGCGTGATCCGCGTCGACAGGCTGGTGGTCTACGACGGCTTTCCCTGTCTGGTGATGGAACTGTTCCAGCACCCCAACCTGCGGCGGCTGGTGACCGGCGGCCAGGAGCGGCTCCTGTCGCGCCTCCCGGTGCTGCTGGCGGTGGTGGCCGACGCCCTCGGCCACATGCACTCCCGGGGCTGGGTCCACCGCGACGTGAAGCCGGCCAACGTGCTGGCCAACAAGGCATCCGAGGTGAAGGTCATCGACTTCGCCATCGCCGCCCATCCCCCCGGGGCGATCGGCCGGCTGTTCTGGCAGCGGAAGCAACCGCAGGGCACGCCGAGCTCCATGTCGCCGGAGCAGATCCGGGGGCAGCCGCCCGACCCCCGGTCCGACATCTACTCGCTGGGGTGCATGGCGTTCGAGCTGCTCGCCGGCCACCCGCCGTTCACCGGGTCCAACACGCACGAGCTCCTCACGCGCCACCTCTACACGGCGCCGCCGGTGGTCGAGGCCGCCAACAGCAATGTCTCCGGCGCGGCGTCAAAGCTCCTGCGACAGATGATGGCGAAGAAACCGGCCGACCGCCCCTCGGCGATGGCCGACGTGGCGGTGCAGCTGCGGCAGATGCGGCTCTTCGACCGCGACCCCCAGCCGCCGGTCGCCGAGGGGGACGCCGGGTCGAATTGACTCATGAAGCCCGGGCGCGGGACACTCCGGGACGGTTGACCGCCCCCCGGATGCCCTGCCATGAGCCGCGGCCTGCACCGCCTCCCGCTGGAGAAGCCGATCTACGAGCTGGAGGATCGGATCACGGCCCTCGAGGCCGCCCCCCTCGGTTCGCAGCAGGAAGAGGAATTGCGGCGGCTACGGCGCGAGGTGGTCGAATTCCAACGGCAGGTGTTCGGGAGCCTCGATCCCTGGCAGACCGTGGAGGTCGCCCGGCACCCCGACCGGCCCAAGACCAGTGATTACCTGTCGCTGGTGTGCGACGAGTTCGTCGAACTGCACGGCGACAAGGCCTTCGGCGACGATCCGGCGCTGATTGCCGGGTTCGCCAAGCTCGACCGCTACAAGGTCCTGATGCTCGGCCACCAGAAAGGCAAGACGCTCGCGGAGCGCCAGGCCTGCCACTTCGGGTGTGCCCATCCCGAGGGCTACCGCAAGGCGATGGGCAAGATGCGGCTGGCGGCCAAGTTCGGCCTGCCGGTGATCTGCCTGATCGACACCCCAGGTGCTTATCCGGGGGTCGGGGCCGAGGAACGGGGGCAGGCCCAGGTGATCGCCGAGAGCATGTTCCTCATGGCGTCACTGCCGGTCCCGATCGTCTGCGTGGTGATCGGCGAAGGGGGTTCCGGTGGAGCCCTCGGGATCGGGGTCGGAGACCGGGTGGCGATCCTCGAGCATGCCTACTACAGCGTGATCAGCCCCGAGGGCTGCGCCGGGATCCTCTGGAAGAGCGCTGCCCACAAGGCGGAGGCTGCCCGGGCGCTGCGGATGCGGTCGGCCGATCTGCTCTCGTTCGGGATCGTCGACACGGTCATCGAGGAGCCGCCAGGCGGCGCCCACCGCGACCCTCGACAGATCGCCCGACGGTTGAAGAGCTACCTTCTGCGAACGCTCCGCGAACTGGTCGGCCGGCCGGTCGACGGCTTGGTGGCGGACCGCTACGAGAAGTTCCGGCGGATGGGCCGGTTCATCGATGCCGAGGCAGCCGGTGTGCCGCCGTCTGCCATGGGCGAGCAGGCAGCCACGGATGGGGTCGGTGGAGGCCGTCACGGGGCCGAAAGCCCCTGACCGACCCCCTGCCCAACGTCCGATAATGTCTCTTATGTCCGGTTTGGCCCATCTTCGTTCGCGAAGCCCGCTACCCAGCCAAGGGGCCTTGTTTTCCAGGGCATTCCGCTTGGTTGGGCTCCCCTGCCCGGAGGGCTTCCGGCCGCGAAGCCCGCTTGCCGATGGCCGCGAAGCCCGCTTCCGGATGGCCGCGAAGCCCGCTTCACTGGAAGCAACGCGCGGCCGGCCCCTCAGCGATACCGCAGCGGCGACTGCGCGCCCGGGGCGAACCCGGCCGGCGGAACCTCGGCAGGGGCCCGGAAGGTGGGCGGCGGCGGGGCCGGCTGACCGCCCAGTGGTGGTGCGGCGGTGAACGCGCTGCCGGCCGATGGTGGCGCGGCCGGAAAGGCTGAAGGCGGCGGGTTGAGCAACGCCGGGCTCGGTGGCGCTGGGGCGAACGTCGTGGGCCGGGCCGGTTCGGCTGCTTGTTGTGGAAAGAAACTGCTCCCGGCGGGGAGCACGCCACCGGCGAACTGGGCCCCCTGCCCTTCCTGGCCGGCACTCGCCCACGCGGCGGCGCTCGAGACCCCCTCCCAGATCGCCGCCAGCGGCGAAATGGTCGGGGCGGCGGCTCCGGGGGCTGTTCCACCCGCCAGCATTCCGCCGGCGAGGGCGCTGCCCGCTGCGGCCGGGCCGAGGAACTCACGCTCGAACTGGCGGACGAACGGATCGACCGTGTCGTGCACCTCCCTGGGGAGGTAGGTGTCGGCCCGGACGATCAACTCGGCGACGATCCGGCCGCTGCGGCTGTTGACCACCTGCTGCCGGTAGTTCGGCGCCATGGTCACGGTGAAGAACGTGATCACGACGCACAACAGCGCCCCCTTGGCAAGCCCGAACAGGAGGCCGAGTTGGTGGTCGAAGGAGGAAAGGTGCACGGCACTGATGGCCTGGGAAACCAACCGGAACACGAGCCAGACCCCGACCGACGTGCCGGCGTAGAGCGCCAGCATGGCGGCCAGGCGGTTCCACGGTGCCTGATTGCCGAAGAAGGGGGCGACCTGACCGCTGAACCGGAGGGCCACGAAGCCGCTGGCAACGATTCCGAGGATCCAGGCCAACTGCCAGACGATCCCCTTGAAGTAGCCGAGCAACGCGGCCACCGCGAGGATCCCGATCATCACCAGGTCGTATCCCTCGACTCCCTCGACAGCCACGGAACGCGCCTCCACCGGGTGCATGGGGATCGGTCAACGACGGGGCCGGCGGGCTTCCCGCCCCCGTCGGGCGAACAGGGCCACTGTCAGCGGATTCCGTCGTTGCGTTCCCCATCCGCTGGCCAGGGAATGCCGCTGCCCGGCACCCTGGGCGGCCGTCGGCGGGCCGGGAGTGTAGGGAGCGGGCCCGATCGGGCGTAGCCCAACCGGCATCTGGCGGCAGGGCCGGAATTCAGTCGGTGGCGACGGCTTGGGTGGGTGGAAGCTCCAGGAAGGAAGGGAAGGGTGCGTGGTGTGGCGAGAGGTCGCATCTGGCATTCTTGGTTTAATTTGCCCATACCACTCATGATTCCCAGTCATCCCATTCCCTCCTGATCCTCATTCGCTAGCCTCCAAGCCAGTCGATTGTTTGATTTGGGTGCTTTGCGGGAGATGGGGTTTTTGTGTCGTTTCCAGAAGTGCAGGGGGGCTCGGTCAAAGGGGCTGACGCCGGTCTTCCAGGCCTGCCGACACTGGAAGCGGGGAAGTGCCGCCGACCAGGGACGGTCGGATCGGTGATCCCTCGCCGCGAGACCGACTTCCGGTCGGTTGCGGTGGGGTCCGATGGGCGGAGGGAATCGCGTGCCCGGGTACCGCGTGCACATCGCCGGCTCGGCGCTGGTCGGAGCCGGTTACGGCGCCGCTGGCTGGGCTGTCGGCGACCTTCCGCCGGTCACCTGCGCGCTGGCCGCCACCCTCTGCGGCGCCGCCGGTATGGTGCCGGATCTCGATTCCGGCCAGTCCGACCCGTTGCGCGAGAGTGTCGCCCTCCTGGCGGCAGTCGTGCCGCTGATGATGCTGCACCGCTTCCAGCAGTGGGGCCTGCCGCTGGACGCGATCGTGCTCGCCGGCGCGGCGATCTACCTGGCCATCCGCTTCGGTCTCGGCTGGATCCTCACCAATCATGCCGTCCACCGGGGCATGTTCCACAGCGTCCCCGCCGCCGTCATCGCCGGGCAACTCACCTACCTCGTCGCCGGTGGCGATGATCCGCTCCACCGCTACTACATCGCCGGGGCGGTCGTTCTCGGCGTGCTCTCCCACCTCGTCCTCGACGAGATCTGGAGCGCCACGCAGGGGATGTTCGGGCCGAAGTTCAAGAAGGGCTTCGGAACCGCGCTCAAATTCCATGGCGGTGAGGCCTGGGCGAACCTGCTGACCTACGTGCTGGTGGTCGCGCTCGGCGGGCTCGCGGCGTTCGATGCCTCGCGGAGCGAACAGAGCCTGCAGATGAAGCGATATGCCCGCCAGCAGACGGAGCAGGCGTCGCGGATGATGCAAGGGGTTCCCCAACAGCCGTGGCAGATCCGCCGCTGATCGGCGCGGCGAAGCGGCCGGATGATCGGCGGCTTGCCCCTCGCCGCCACCGCGGCGATGATCGCAGCGTTCATCCCCGCCACCGGAAGCTGCCATGACACTGCCAGCCGCTGCGATCGACGGCGCCAGTCCGGCGGTGTTCCTGCTGGTGTACCTGCTGGTGATCGCGGCCGCAGCCCTGGCCGGGGGGTCATCGCTGGCGCTGGTGTCGCTCGGGCACCGGCGGATGCAGGTCCTCCTGTCGCTCACCGGCGGGGTGATGCTCGGGGTCGGCCTGTTGCATCTCCTGCCCCATGGTCACTTCGAACTCGGGGGCGACATCGAGGTGACCATGCCCTGGGTGCTAGGGGGATTCTGCCTCATGTTCCTCCTCGAGCGCGCCTTCCACGGCCACGCCCACCATGCCGCCGACGGGTCCCACGCGGCGGACTGCCGGCACGACCACGACCACGGCCACGGCCACGGCCCGGAGACCGGTGGTCGCTGGGCCTGGGTGGGAGCGCTGGTGGGGCTCTCGCTCCACAGCCTCGCCGACGGTGCCGCGCTCGCCGCAGCGGTGCGCGCGGGGGGAGTGGACGGAGGCGGAATGGTGGGGTTGGCCACGTTTCTCGCCATCGCCGTCCACAAACCGATCGACGCCTGCGTCATCGCCACGCTGTTGATCAATGCCGGCGCGGCGGCCTCCACGCGGCGGCTGGTGAACATCGGCTACTGCCTCGTCGTCCCACTCGGTGCGATCGCCTACCTCGTCAGCATCCGGCTGTTCGGCGCCGACCAGGACGGCATCGCCGGCGTCGCCCTGGCGATGGCCGCCGGCGCCTTCATCTGCATCGCCGCGGCCGACCTGCTGCCGGAGGTGGAATTCCACAGCCACGACCGCCTGCTGCTCACGGCAGCCTTGGCGGTCGGCCTCCTCGTGGCCGTGGGCATCACCGTTCTCGAGCGGGCGTCACCGTCCCATGCCGCGCATGGCGCCGGGACCCATCCCCACGGCCACTGATTCGCGCGGAGCGCGCCGGGGTCGCAGTCCGGCGCCACCGCGATCCACGGCCGGCCCGGAGCACGCGCTCAATCGGTCGCGCCGGGAACCGGTTCCACGTCGAGGCCGCGGGCCACGCGGATCTCCCGCACGGCTGCGAGCACCTCCCCGACCAGTTCGTGCTGCCGGCGGATGCCGGGGATCTGCGCCATGAAGCACCAGGCGATCGCCCCCATCAGCCCCAGCGCGCCGACGAGGTGCGGAGTGACCCAAGCCGCCGTGCCGGGGCGGCCACTGGCCGGATCGGCGGCTCCCCCGAGGGCGACGATCCCCACCACGGCCAGCATCCCCACCATCGCCAGGGGAAAGGCGCGACGCTTCAATCGTCGGCTGCGGCGGTCGAAGCCCTCGTCGAGACCGTAGGTCTCGGCCACTTCCCGGCACCAGCGCCCCGTTCCGATGAAATAGGTGACGGCCATGCTGTTGACGAGAACGACCAGCAGGGCGGCGAGCACGCCTGAAAGGCGGTGGACGGTCGCCCAGCGGAGGACTGCCGGATCCGTCTGCCCGTGGAGATCGCCGATCCACAGACCGAGACAGGCCGTGGCTGCCATCAGCGCCACGGCGAACACCGCCACCCGTCCGAAGACCTGTTCCATGCCGTGTTTGCCCCGGGGGACCGCGGCATGCGTTCCACCTGCCTTTCGTTATAGGCTGGTGCACAGCCCGTGACACCGGGTCCCCTCCCCTGCCCCGCCCACCCCCCTACCCGACCTGACCGACCGTGGAACAGACCCGCCACGAGACGATCGTCATCACCTGTGGTGATCCGGCGGGGATCGGCCCCGAAGTGGTGATCGCGGCGTGGGTGCGGACTCATGCCCATGCCGTCGCGCGGCTGCGGATCGTGGGCGATCCCGCGGTGCTCTCCACCACGCTGGCCACCGTGCCGGGACTGCCGTCGCTCGCGGTGGATGTGGTCGGCCCCGCCGACGCGCGTCCATCGACCCCCGACCGCCTGCTGGTCGTGGCCGCCCCCGGTGGCGGCGCCGCCGTGGCCCGCGGCAGTGAAACGGCCGCCGGTGGTGCCGCCGCCGTGGCTGCTCTCGATACCGCTTGGAGGATGCTCGCGCCCGGGGCGGGGCCGCCGCTGGCCGCTGCCCTGGTGACCGGACCGCTGCACAAAGGGGCGCTCCATGCCGCGGGCCATGACGTCCCTGGCCATACGGAGTGGCTTGCCCGCGCCTGCGGGATGCCCGACGACGCCGCCTCGATGATGCTCTGGCTTCCGCCTGCCCCGGGATCGGCCAGCGGTGACGGACTGGGAGTCGTCCACGCCACCCTCCACGAGTCCCTCATCAGCGCGCTGGCGCGGCTTTCCACCGCGCGGATCACGGCAGCGGGGCTCCGGCTGCACCCGTTGCTGACGGCCCTTCTCGGGCGCCCGCCGCGGATCGCGGTGGCGGCCCTCAACCCGCATGGTGGCGAAGGGGGATTGTTCGGCGACGAGGAGCGCCGGCTCATCGTCCCGGCGGTGAACGAGCTCATAGCAGCCGGCTGCGATGCCAGCGGGCCCTGGCCGGCCGACACGCTCTTCCAGCGCGCGGCTGCCGGCCGGTTTGACGGCGTGGTCGCCCTCTACCACGACCAGGGCCACATCCCGATCAAGCTCCTCGGGATGCACCGCGCGGTGAACATCACGCTCGGCCTGCCGCTGGTGCGCACCAGTGTCGCCCACGGGACCGCGTTCGACATCGTCGGCACCGGGCAGGCCGACCCCTCGAGCATGCTCGCGGCGATCGACGCCGCGGTGCGGTTGGTCGCGGCCGGATGGCGGGGTGATGACTGACAGGCTGTCGGTGAGCAGCCTGGCCACGGGCGGTCAGGGGCGCAGCGGCTTGAGGTAGGCGACGGTGATGTCGGTGAGATCGACGAGCGGATCGTTCCCCGGGAGGTGGACGAACGCCGCGGCATCGACCGGGTCGCCGATCCGCACGTCGTAGAACTCCAGCACCCCCACCACCTCGGTGGCAGCGGTGGTCGGCCGCCTGCCCGGCACGGCGAGCCATTCGAGACGGAACGGAAACAGCTCCCGACGGCTGATCGACAGCCGCACGCTCCAGGGCAGGCCGTCGGGGAGGTCGCCGGGGGCGAGGCCGGTCGCACTGCGGAGCGCCTCGGCCTGTTCGGGAAGAATCGCCGCCAGACGTTCCTTGTCCCATTCACCGGCGATCACCCACGCCGGCACACCCTCGACATCGACCGTGGTGACGGTCGTGAAGCGGAACCATTCGCGGGTCTGGGCCAGTGGCTTGAGAATCCCACCCAGGTAGGCCGCGGTGTCGCCACGGGCGAGCAGGCCGAGCGTGCCGAGCCGTTCGCGCAGCCGGCGGACGTCGATGCGTTCCACGCCGGTCGGGAGCGTGCCGTAACGCCTCGTGTTCCAGAAGAACAGTCCGTCGCAGACCTCGAGGACGTCGAATTCCTCCGTCTCGGCGGAGAGCCGGGTCTCGAAGCGGAACCGCTGATCCTCGTCGACCCCCGATTGGACGTAGCGGCCTCCCCCCTTGAGCACGGTGTCGCCGACCCGGACGAGCTGCCGGACCCGCAGCGAGATGCTCGGGGCGCGGGCGATGCCGGCGAGGGCCGCGGAGACGATCCGCTCGGCGCGCCCTTCGGCTTCCTCCCCTGACCCTCCCTCGATCCGCGGCGATGGGCTCGTCGAGAGCACCGCCGCGGGAGGATGGGTGGACTCGGCAGCCGCGGCACCGTCAGCCGGTGCGCTGGCCGGGGGGGCGGAGGCCGCCGTCGGCTGGCCGGCCGAACGACGGTAGATGCTCTCCCCCGCGCTGGCGGGCACCACGAGAAGTGTGGCGAAGAGAAGCAGGCTCTGGACCATCCGGACCGACAGGCCGGTTTGTCCACGGGAAAGACCAGGGGTGGCCAGCCGGCGGTGTCCGACCAGCCTCAAGGATGAACGGTCGGGCGCCGGGGTGGTTCCACGGTCCACCCGGAGCGTCTTGGCAACGAAGCGCCGATCGGACCGGGGCATGCTGGGCAACCTGGACTGGGGCGGAACGGGCACGATCCGAGTGACTCTGCCGGTTTTGCCAAAGAAACCGCCGCTGACCGGACGAATCACGGTGCAGGTTCCGTCGGTGACGGTCCCGCGGAAGGGACGGATCGTGCTGAGAGTGTAGGGAGCCGGTTCCAACCCCCCAAGATCGACCCAGACCGGGCCCCTGAGGGTGGGCCCTGCCGCCGCAGGCCGCGCGGCCCACTCGACCACTGGCCCTGGAGGTGATGCGATGGTGAAACGACGTCTGCACGGCTTCGTCGGCATGACGCTGGCGGTGTCGGTGACCGGGTGCACGATCCCGGCCAATTCGCCCCTCACGGGTCTGGCCCAGATCCGGCCGGTGGCCACACCCCACACGAACGTGCTCCCCCCGGCGGCGATGCTCCATCATCCGGGCCCGGGAGTGGAGGGGCCTGGCCCCGGGGTGATCGCCCCGGCCTCGTACGAGATGGCCCTCGACGCCGCGGCGGCCGAGGCCGGCATGGCGGGCGGAGGGGGGCTCCCGGGAGCCAACCTGCCGGTTTCCCAGGTCGGCTTCATCGGCCCCGACGGCATGCAGGTCCGCTGGGATGTCTCGGCCTTGGGCGGCTTCGACTCGACGCCGCTGGTGACTCCCGGCCGCTACGATTTCGCCCAGGGGGCAATCTACCGCCTCAAGGTGACCGACATCCCCGGGCGGCCGGGAATCGAACTCTATCCGACGCTCGAGGTCGCCCCGGTCACGCCGCGGACCGACGCCTTCCTCGCGCACAACTCGGTACCGTTCCAGCTCACCGAGGAGGATCTCGACCAGGTGACGACGGGCAACTTCGTCACCAAGGTGGTCTACCTCCCCGATCCCGACTACCAGGAACTGGCCGTGGCGGGGGTCGAGACCCTCGTCAGCACGCGGCTCGATCCGGGGTGTGATCCGATCGTCGAGGCCGACCGGCGCGGATCGATCCTCGCCATCATCCGCATCGGCAACAAGGATCTCGAATCGGGCGGACCCGGCATGGCCGGTGGCGCACCGATGGGTGTCGGCCCGGGCGGCGGCGGCCCGGGCGGCGGTGGCGTCTGCCCGACCGGCGGGGTGATGCCCCTCGGCATGCCCTGCGGCGGCAACCCCGGTCAAATGCCTCCCGCGTTCATGGCCGGGATGACGGCGCCGCAGTACGGCCTGCCCTACACCGGCACGCCGATCGGTCTGCCTGGCCCGGCCCACATCCCGCTCGGGGTTCCCGCCGGGTTGCAGAAGCACACGATCACCAACCACACCAAGATGCACATCCCGCCGCCGACGCGTGAGCTCAAGCTCCACGTGCAGCAGTACCCCGGCCTCAGCTATCCCAAGCCGGCCCACCGGGCCTACATCGCGGAACGGTCCGACGTGCCCAACATCCGTCTCCGCCAGCCGGTCGAGGAACGGACGCGCTATTCCGACAACGGTGGTCCCGATGCCGACACCGCGGCTGGCGAGTGCCCGCCGGCACCGGAGAACTACCTGCCCTGATCGAGGGTCTCCGGCGGCACGAACCGTTTTCCGACCTCGTTGATCGATCTGACCCATGCTCATCACCCGCTTCACCGGATCACCGCACGGGTCACCGGAACTGCGGGGAACGGCGCCGGCATCGTGCCGCTGCCGTGTCTGGACAGGGACCGCGCTGCAGACCGCACGCGGGCTGCTGGCGACCCTGCTCGCGCTGCTGGTGGGATTGACGGGCCCCGCCCGTCGTTCCACCGGGTCCGAGCCGGGCTCTTTCGCCATGAATGCGACACCGGGAGCGATTGGCGCCTGGCGGCGTCCGCAGACCGGTCCCTGTCCGGACTTCCCGCCTGAATCTCACGTGCAGCCGGTCGCGATCCGCGGGCCGGCCGGGATGCAGGTGGCGATCGAGACCGCCTCCGGCTGGACCGCGCTGCAGGCGGCACCGTTGCGGACCGGCCTGGTGGTGGGGGCCGCCTACCGGTTGCGGATCGGGGGCATCCCCGGCGCCGAGGGGGCGGAACTCTATCCGTCGGTGCGGGTGCTGGCCAGGCTGGCCACCCCCCCGGGGCTTGACCGACGTTTCCCGGTGGAGATCGTCCTCGACGAGAGCGACCTCACCGCGGCGCTGGCCGGGGCCCATGTCCGGCGTGTGGTCTACGTCGCCTTCGACAACGAAACCCGCGATGTCGGTCAGGGGGATTGGTTCGACGTCCGTCCCGGTGACGACTGCCGCGACGTCGCGGCGACCCTCGGGGCCCCGATCGCCGAGGTGGTGATCGGCAACCGTCTGCCGCACGGGGGCTCCACGCCGTGAACGACCTCGCCACCCCGCGTCGTCTCCGCCTCGTCGCGATCGCTGTCGCCGTCATCGTCCTCTGTGGCTGCCGGACGGTCGCCTCCCGCGCGCCACTGCCCTCAGCGACCCCGCGGGAGGGCGTGTCGCCTGCCGGCGGCACGATCGTGCGGGCCGCGGGTGACACCGCGACCGCGGCCGCGGCCGTGCCGGCGTCGTATGCCGTCGCCGACGTCCCCTGGGGCGACGCCCCCCCTGCTCTGCCGGCCGGCGACTGCGCGCAGTGCCGTGGCCCGCTGCCGGTCGCCAGCGCCGACGGCTGCCGGACGTGCGACGAAGGCTGCGCCCTCCCCGTCTGTCCGCCCCTCGCGCCGCCCCCCGTGATCGTGCCGCCGCCGGTCTGCGACGGCGGTGATCATGGCCTGCTGGCGGTGCCGGTGGGGGCCGATGGCCTCACCCACGTGACGGCCGGCGACACCGTGGCGCGCTACCGGGCCGCCGATGCGGCCGACCCGGAGCAGGCCTGCCTGACCACGACCAACTGCGCGTGTGTCTTCGCGCCGCGGTTCGCGAGCGTGCGCGAGGTGATCCGCCCGTTCGAAGACACCGCTCCAACCGGACCGCACGGGGTGTCACTCGACACCATCGTCGAGGCCGACTCCCGTGGTGAGCGGGTCTGTCGCACCACGTTGCCGATCGGCCCCGAGGCGGCCCGCCGGGCACAGCCGCCCGTCGCGGCCGAGGAACGGCTCCCGCCGCTGGCGGTGGACAACGCCCGGATCCCCAATCAGGCCGAGGGGCTCGATGGCCCGGCTGCCCGCCTGGCGATCGACGTCCCCGCCCGGCACGAGGGGGTCGAAGACCCGCGCATGGTCACCGGGTTCGACGTGCCCTACGCCTGGACCTGCGTCTCCGCCGCCCAGGTGACGGTGAACGGTGAATCGACAGACGTCATCGCGGTCGATCGCGGCACGGCGACGCTGCGCCTTGAGCACCCCGGCCGCTGCGAACTCACCCTCTGCAAGCGGGCCGGCAGCGATGCCGTCAAACCCGGCGAGGAACTCGACTTCACGATCTTCCTCCTCAACTCGGGCGATCGGGCGCTGGCCGACATCGTGCTGGTCGATGCGGTGCCGCCGCGGCTCGAGGTGATCACCGGCAGCGCCGTCAGCAACCTCCCGGCCGACATCTCGACCGGCACCGCCGAGGATGGCGGCACGCTGCTCTCCTGGAAGCTCCGTGGCGAGCTGCCCCCCGGCGCCGGCGGTTTCGTCCGCTTCCGAACCATCGTCCGCTGAGCGGCGGATGGCGGGCGGAATCCGGTTTGCGGCTCGGGCTGGGCCGGCGGTAGCATCCCCGGATCGGTGGCCGATCCACCGGTCCGCTCCGTCCCCCTTCTGCCCGGCAGTCGCCGGTTTCCGCGAGGCACCCATGCTCACGCTCTCCCCGATCCTCCTGGCAACCCTCGCCGCCGTCGTGCTGGTCGCCGCGGCCCCGGTTCGGCCGCTGGCCGCCCAGGACACGCCGGCCGCGGGTGCCGTTGCCGGGGACCTGGTCGTGCCCCCGCTGCCGCAGGATGGCGGGCCGAAGGACCTGCTCGAGTTCGTCACCAAGACGCTCGCCCAGCCGGTGCCCCCGGCGCCGCGCGAGGCGACGATGAAGCTCTTCCGCGACCGCGCCGGGCTCGCCTACGAGGCATCCGACAAGGTGCTCGGGATGGTGAAGACCGACGACGAGTCGTACGAGCCGGCCGTGCGGATGAAGATGCAGAGCCTGATGATGCTCGCTCAACTCGGCGATCCCTTGGCCCCGAAGCGACTCGGCGAGTTCGCCGCGACGCTCATCGACTCGCCGTCGAAGCCGCTGGCCCGCGAGGCCCGGCGGATGACGATCATCACCGACATGCAGGCGATGTTCACCACCCGCGACGTCGCTGGCGCCGGGGCGATCGTCGAGCGGATCGAGGCGCTCGTGAAGGAGGATCCGGCCGACCCCAACTCGGCGAATCTCGCCATGCAGACTGCCGGGGCCCTCGAGCAGTTCCCCGGCGGCGAAGCGTTGTCGATGCAGATCTACCGGCGGATCGGACCGCTGCTGGCAGCGAGCGACAACGAGCGGACGAAGGCGATCAGCGACATGTTCGCCGGCATCCTCCGCCGGCTCGATCTGCCGGGCCACGCGATGGAGATCACCGGCACCAACATGGACGGCACGCCGTTCGACCAGAAACAGCTCGACGGCAAGGTGGTGCTGGTCGATTTCTGGGCCACCTGGTGCGGTCCCTGCGTGGCGGAGATGCCCAACGTCCTCGAGCAGTACGCCAAGTACCACGACAAGGGGTTCGAGGTGGTGGGTGTCAGCCTCGACAACGATCGGGCCGCGCTCGAGGCCTTCATTGCCGAGAACAAGCTGCCGTGGATCATTCTCCACGAGCAGCAGACCGCCAAGGGTGGCCATCCGTTGGCCGCCAAGTACGGCATCACCGGGATCCCGACCGTGATCCTCATCGGCCGCGACGGCAAGGTGGTCACAATGGACGCGCGGGGCGAGAAGCTCGGTGAGCAGCTCGACTTGCTGTTCAAGGATCCGCGCTGAGCAGACAGCCGGATTGGTGCAGGCTGAGCGGTGCAGCAGGCTCGAACCGACCGGTGCCGGCCGGCGATCAGGCCGACTTGTGTCGTGCCTCGCGGATCGGGGCCACCGGCTCCGTGCCGGTGACGTTGCGGTCGGTGATCACGTAGCTCGTCCCGGCGTTCTCCGGCAGGTCGAACATCACGTCGAGCATCACGTCCTCGATGATCGACCGCAGGCCGCGGGCGCCGGTCTCCTTCTTCATCGCCCGCCGCGCGATCGCCACGAGCGCTTCGTCGGTGAACTCGAGCGTGCAGTTCTCCATGCCGAAGAGCTTCTGGTACTGCTTCACCAGGGCATTCTTCGGTTCACGCAGCACCTTCACCAGCGCCGCCTCGTCGAGCGGTTTGAGTGACGAGATCACCGGCAGTCGGCCCACCAGTTCGGGAATCAGCCCGAACTCGAGGATGTCGTCGGAATCGACCTGGGGTAGCAGTTCCGCCAGATCGGCATCGGCCCTCACGCCACCCGACTGGGAGAAGCCGATCGACCGCTTGCCGAGGCGGCGGCCGATGATCTTGTCGATGCCGACGAACGTCCCGCCGCAGATGAAGAGGATGTTCGACGTGTCGATCTGGATGTACTGCTGCTCGGGGTGCTTGCGGCCTCCCTGCGGTGGAACGTTGGCCACGGTCCCCTCGAGCATCTTCAGCAGCGCCTGCTGCACCCCCTC
>SXWA01000176.1 GCA_005791575.1 Planctomycetaceae bacterium | reverse complement strand
GATTTCACCGCCGAGGTGGAGCGCAGCCTGCGCGTGCTCGACGGCGCGGTGGTTGTCTTCTCCGCGCGTGAGGGGGTGGAGGCGCAAAGCGAGACGGTCTGGCGCCAGGCCGACAAATACCACGTGCCCCGCGTGGCGCTGGTCAACAAGCTCGACCGCGAGGGGGCCGACTTCTTCGGCACGATCGACCAGATCGAGAA
This sequence comes from Planctomycetaceae bacterium, assembly GCA_005791575.1. GTDB lineage: Bacteria > Planctomycetota > Planctomycetia > Pirellulales > UBA1268 > F1-20-MAGs016. Next base: position 5,073 of record SXWA01000176.1, on the reverse strand, counting down.
GCGCCTCGGGGCCAAGGCACTCGTCCTCCAGGTGCCGCTGGGGATCGGGCCGCCGCACGTGAAGGATCCGTTCCGCGGTCTCGTCGATCTGGTGGAGATGCGGCTGCTCACCTATCCGCCACGCGACGACGTGCTCGGCGCTGCCGCGCCGGCGGAGGCGTTCACCGCCGGGCCGATCCCGGACGAGGTGGCCGATCTCGCCGCCGAGTGGCGCGAGCAGCTCGTCTCGACCCTCTTCGACTTCTCCGACGAGCTGGCCGAACTGGCGATGAACGAGGCCCCGATCCCCCCCGACGTGATCCGCCGTGCGATCCGCGAGGCGACGCTCGCGCGCAGGGTCGTGCCGGTGCTCGGAGGCTCGGCGCTCGACTGCATCGGTGTGCAGCCGGTGCTCGACGCCGTCGCCTGGTATCTGCCGAGCCCGGCCGACGTGCCGCCGGTGGAGGGGCTCGATCCGGAGAAGAAGCCACCGCTCACGATCCAGCGGAAGGTCGATCCGGCGGCGCCGTTCTCGGGGCTGGTGTTCAAGATCCTCGCCGAGAAGCACGGCGACCTGTTCTTCGTGCGTGTCTACTCGGGCACCTTGAAGGCGGGCAGCCGGGCCTGGAATCCGCTCAAGCAGAAGAAGGAAAACATCGCGCAATTGTGGCGCGTGCAGGCCGACCGGCGCGAGCAGATCGAGAGCTGCACCGCCGGCGACATCGTCGGCGTGATCGGCCCGCGCGCGAGCGTGACGGGCGACACCCTCTGCGACGCGGCGGCGCCGATCGTGCTCGAGACGATCCGGTTCCCGGAGACGGTGATCTCGATGGCGATCGAACCCGAGACGAGCCTCGAGCGGAAGAAGCTCGCCGAGGTGCTCGAGATGATGAAGCGGCAGGACCCGACGTTCCGGGCGCTCGAGAGCGAGGAGACGGGGCAGACGCTGATCTCGGGAATGGGCGAATTGCACCTCGAGGTGATCCGCCATCGCCTCGAGCGCGACTTCAAGCTCAAGTGCCGGGTCCACAAGCCGCGCGTGAGCTACAAGGAATCGATCGAGCGCGCGGCGACGGCGGTCGGCCAGGCCAATCGCCAGGTGGCGGGGCAGACGCTCGTGGCGACGGTCACGCTCCGTGCCGAGCCGACGGCCGACCAGGGGCCGGTGGTGGTCGAGCAGGGGTGGTTCCCGGAGGCGGAGTCGCTGGCGGCGATCGCGGCGACGATGACGGAGTCGGTCCGCGAGAGTGCCGAGCGCGGGGGGCTCAAGGGCTGTCCGCTGTGGGGGGTGCGGATCACGGTCCTCGAGAGCCCGATCCCGGAGCCGCCCCCGTCGGACGTGGCGATCCGGATCGCGGCGGCGGATGCGATCGACAAGCTGCTCGCCGCGGCTGGCTCGGTACTTTTGGAGCCGGTGATGCGGGTCGAGGTGAGCGTGCCGGAGGAGCATCTCGGCGACGTGATCAACGATCTGCAGCAGCGGCGGGCGATCATCACGGCGACGGAGATCCGCGGCGGGGTGACGGTGCTGACGGCGGAAGCGCCGCTGGCGAGCATGTTCGGGTATTCGGCGGCGGTCCGGAGCGTGAGCCAGGGCCGTGCGAGCTTCACGATGGCGCCGCTCAAATACGGCCCCGCGCCGGCGGAGACGGCGGAGACGTATGTGTGAGGGGGCGGGGGGCATTCTTCTGAGAAACGGTGCACCCTCGAGCCGCTGTTCCGATCCAGCCCCTGTTCAAGGGCTCACGTCGATCCCGAGCCGTTCGACCGCGGCGACGATCGCGCCTGGATGCTGCCAGTGGAGCAGGTGGCCCGAGCCCGGGAAACGTTCCACGACGCAGCGTTTCGCGGCGGCGGCGAACTCCTCGGCTTCGTCGTCGGCCAGGGCGCCGCCGGCCCGCGGGTCGGCGTGGAGCAGGACGACGGGGCAGTCGATCCGCCGGGCGATCTCCCCGGGGTCGTAGCCGTCGAGCCAGCGGCCGGCGATGACCGGCGTGAGGACCTCCGGATCGAGCCGCGCCAGGCAGGCCGCGCTCCACCGCAGCGCGGCGGCGTCGCGGAGCGATCCCAAGCGGACCGTGCCGCCCCCCGCGACCGGCAACTCGATGTCGGCGAGCGCCGCGGCCAGTTCGTCGACACTGCCGCCGCGGCGGCCGGCCGCCTGCATGCCGGCGAACTGGGCCTGCCAGGCGGTGCCGTGGATCCGCGCTCCCATTCCCTGGAACGGCGGGTCTTCGAGGACCGCGCCCCGCACGAGGTCGGGGAGCTCGGCCGCGACGGCGGCGGCGACCATCGCGCCGAGCGAGTGGCCGAGAAGCACGACGGGCGCGGCGATCTCGTCGCGGACCAGCCGCACCGTGTCGTCGACGTAGTCGGTCACGAGGTAGCGGTCGCCCCGCGCGGAATCCCCGTGGCCGCGGTGGTCGACGGTGATCACCCGCCAAGGGTGTGGGCGGAGCGTGCGGGAGAGGCCGGGGAGCACGCTTTTCCAATCGTCGCGGCAGCGGGTCACGCCGTGCAGGAGCACGATCGCCGGCCCGTCACCCCGCGACTCGGCAGACGCGAGCGCGGGCGTGGCGCCCGTGACCCTCGTCGACCAATTCATCTTCATCGCTCACGGCTCACGACGGTGGGGAACGGCTCGGCAAGCCGGCCCGCCTTGACAATGCCCCCCTGCATGACGGCGATGAACCGGCTGCGGTCCTCGAGCAACGAGATGTCGGCGACGACGTCGCCGTCGACCACGAGCACGTCGGCGAGCTTGCCCGGCTCGAGCGTGCCGAACTCGTCGCCGCGGCCCATGATCTCGGCCCCGGTCTTCGTCGCGCAGGTGAGCACCACGAGCGGATCGAGGCCGACATGGCGAACGAAGAAGGTCAACTCCTTCGCGTAGTCGCCATGCGGATTCCAGCCGAAGCCGTAGTCGCCCCCCATGCCGAGCCGCCCGCCGGCCGCGAGGATCCTCCGGCAACTCTCACCGCCGCCGTCGAGCGTCTCCTGGTGGCCGTCGATCACCCGCTGCGAGAGGCCGAACTCGGGGCCCCGCTCCACGCTCGCCATCTCGAAGTAGAGCCCCGGCACCACCGGCACGTCGCGGGCGAGGAGCAGGTCGAGCCCCTCGTCGTCGATGAAGGTGGCATGCTCGACCGCGTCGTAGCCGGCACGGAGCGCGTTCTTGATCCCCTCGGTGGCGCGGCAGTGGCCGGTGACCTTGAGTTTGTGGTTGTGGGCCGTGGCCACGACGGCGTGCATCTCGTCGAACGTCATGCAGAGCGTGTGGTGGTCGTTGGTGTCGGGCCAGGCCGCGTCGCCGGTGGGATAGGTCTTCACCCACTCGACGCCGTCCTTGACGAGCGACCGCACCGCCCGGCGGGCGTCCTCCACGCCGTTGATGCAGAAGATCAGCCCCTCCATGCCGATCCGACGGAATTCCGGGTTCCAATCCATGAGGCCGCCGGCGCTGCAGATCTCGCGGCCACTGGCACAGAGCCGGGGGCCGGGGATCAGGTTCTCCTCGATCGCCTTCTTCAGCCAGACGTCGCAGTTGAAGAGGCAGCCGCCGGAGCGGGCCGCGGTGTAGCCGCACTCGAGGGCGAGCTTACAGTTGACCGACGCCTGGATCGCCACGTACTCGACCGGATACTTGATGTCGAGATCCTCGAGCTTCTCCACGTTGAAGTAGGTGGCGTGGAAGTGGGCCTCGACGAGGCCGGGCATGATCGTGCCGCCGCCGGCGTCGATTCGCCGCACGTCGGGGGGCAGGGTCGGGGCGGCCAGCCTCGGCCCAACGTAGGCGATCCGGCCGTCGGTCACCACCACGGCGGCATCGGCGACCGGCTGGCCGCCCCGGCCGTCGACGAGCCGGCCGTTGGTGATGATCGTCGTGCCCGCGGCGGTCTTCATGGGATGGCCCCTCCGGCGTCCTGGTGCACCCCAAGTCTAGTGCGGCGCCGGATCGGCCGGGGCCGTGGGTCGCAGCGCACCAAGCCCATACAGCGTCACGACCGCGCGACGAAACGGCCCGCTGCGCCACGCGCCTCGCTGCCGCCGAGGCCCAGCCCCCCAGTCATGATCCCGCGCCAATTCGAGATCGCCGGCGCGGCGAGGTCGGCAAGGACGGCGTCGGCAGCGCCCGGGAGGTCGGCGAGATTGGCCCGCAGCAGGTGCGCCATCGCCACCTCGCTCGCCCGGTGGGCCCCGTCCTCCGCCTTCACCGCGATCCCCAGGCCCGCGTCCGGGATCGCCGCGCAGTGCACCCCCTCGGCCCCCGTCTTGAGAAACACCCGCGCGCCGCACGCCTCGATGACCCGCGTGTCGAACCGCCCCGGACCGGCGACGAGCAGCGGATGGGCGGCCACGGCGGCCCGGAGGCGCGCGGCGGCGTGCGCCCGTTCGGCGGGCAATTCCCTGCCCGTGCCGAGGCGGGCAAACGCCACGGCGAGCCGGCCAAGCGGGATCGCAAACGTCGGCACCGAACAGCCGTCGATCGCCCGGTCGGCCGCCGTGAGCGCGACCCCCGTGAGGTCCGCAAGCGCCGCCGCGACGCGCTGCTGCACCGGATGGTCGGGGGTCTCGTAGCCGGCCACGGGCAGGCCGAGGTGCCGGGCCACGGCGAGGAACCCGGCGTGTTTGCCCGAGCAGTTGTTGTGGAGCGCGGAGGGGGAGGCGGCGTGGCGGGCCAGGTCGCGGGCACTCTGGTCGTGGAGCGGCCAGTGGGCTCCGCAGGCGAGGGCGGCTTCGTCGAGGCCGAGCGCCCCGAGCATCGCCGCCGCGGTGGCGACGTGCAGCGGCGTGCCTGAGTGCGACGAGCAGGCCAGCGCGAGCGCCTCGGGGCCGAAGCCGAACCGGTCGGCGGCGCCGGTCTCGACGAGGACCAGCGCCTGGATCGCCTTCACCGCCGACCGGGCAAACGTCGGCCGATCGGCATGGCCGCGGGCCGCGACGATGCCGCCATCGGCAGCGGCGACCACGGCATGGACGAGATGGCGCGACTCGACGACGGCCCCGCGGCGGACGACGATTTCGAGCGGCGGAGTGGCGGGCGTCACCGGAGCGTCTCCCTGTGTGGCGCCGATGCAAGCGACTTCAGCCGCG
>SXWA01000175.1 GCA_005791575.1 Planctomycetaceae bacterium | reverse complement strand
GCGCGGCGGGTTCGACCGGCGCCGCCCCAGCCGGCGCATCGGTGGCCGCCGGAGTCGCCTCTCCGGCCTGGCCCGGCTGCCCAGGCTCCCCCTGCTCACCCGGCACCGCGGGAGCGGTGCCGGCAGCATCCGCCGCCGGCTTCGTATTCGTTTCGGAACCAGCCGATGGGGTGGCAGGGGCTGCGGCAGCTCCGGCCCCAGACTCGGTGGCGTCTGCTGCCGGGGGCGCAGCGGTGCTCGGAGTCGGTTCGGCGGGCGTCCCTTCGGGCGCGGGCGGCGCGGCAGCCGGATCAGCGGCGGCGGATGGCTCGGCCGCCCCGGGCAGCGGATCGAGGCGCGGCTTCTCGAGGAGCGATTCGTTGAATCGGGCCATCACGAGGAGATACCGCCCATCGCCCGCCGCATCGGTTCCGCTCCCGTCGGCGGCCGCTTCCTCCGCGGCATCGGCGCCGGTGACGGCCGTGGCCGCCCCGAACCGGAGCACGTATTCGACACCATCCTTCATCCCCACGATCGTCTCGCCGTCGGTGGAGAGGATGTCGCCGGAGCGCAGCGGCAGGAATCCGCGCTGCTGCATCGAGCGCAGCGCCTCGCGGTCATTGGCGAACGACTCCTCTGCCTTGAGTTCGGCGCTCAGGCCGGCGGGCTTGCGGGCCACGTCGACGATCTTCAGGTCGCCGAGCGCGTTGCGGAGTTCGTTGAGGCGGGCGGAGGCCAGTTCCTCGTCGTCGGCGAGGCTCTCCTGCTTCGGCTCGGCGCCGGCGAACGACTCGAGCGCCATGAGGTTCCACTTCGCCTCGCGGTCCTCGTAGGCGAGCTCGATGCGGTCCTTGCGAACCTGCGTCACCCCCACCTGCCCCCCCTGCTCGACCGCTTCGAGCTTGTAGTCGTCGAGGACCACCTTCCGGACGTCCCACGGGGAGAGCTTGAGGAGATCCTTCTCGATCCAGTCGCCGAAGGTGGTCGTGAACTTCGACGTGTCGATGGCGACCAGATACACCCGATCCTGGCCCGCCTTGCGCACGAAGCGCAGCGGACGGCTGGCGGCATCGGCCCCGCCGGCCTTCTTGTCTTCCTTGCCGACGACGAGGCGCGCGAGGCGCCCACCGTTGGCATCGCGGACGTCGATCAACTCGCCGACACCGGTGTCGCCCGGCTTGATCTTCTCCGGATCGGGTTCGATGACGCCGAACTTGGCATGATCGCCCGGACTGTCGGACACCGTGTCGACATATTCGAGATCGACCAATTCGGTGGCCGCGGCGGCGAGCTGGTCCTTGGCGTCTGCCGGATAATTCTGGAAGGCGGGCAGCACCCAGACACCGGCGGACTGAGCCACCTTGAACTGCTTCAGCGTGGCGAGCCCCTCGTCGTAGCGCACCACCTCGAGGCTCGCCGCCTTCGAGGCGTCGGAGAGCTCGGGAAACAGCACGCGCTGGTCCTTGGGTTCGATGCTTCTGCTCTTGAAACGAGGCTGCACGAAGATCCCGGTGCCGAGGGCCGCGACTCCGCCGACGAGGAACACGAGGGTCTTCACCAACGCCGGCGACGACGACGATGCCATCGGCACGTCGTCGCGCCGCTCCGGCCGCATGCCGCCGGGACCGTCCCTGCCCGCCATCGCACCACCGCTGCCCGCCATCGCATCACCTCCCGCGGAAAATCACCCTCGTCCACCGACCGTTCCACCTCACCCGTCTCACCTGGCACCGGCCGCGTCAGCGCAGCCGGTTCTTCGAAACCCCTTCCCGCTCCCGGGCCCGGCGCCGGAAATAGACGAAGAACGCGACCACCAACGGCGGGATCGGCGGCAGGAGCACGGCCAGCCACTTCTGCCGATCCTGCTCCTCGCGGATCTTCTTGCCGAGATCGCGTTCGACCTGCTCGACCTCGCTGTCGCGGGTCCGTTTGAGTTGCTCGATCTTCGTGTCGAGGCGGCGCTGGGCGAGGCGCTGCCGGCTGGCGAGTTGCTGCATCGCCTGCATCGCCGCCTGGCGGTCAGCCTGGCCACTCGCCTCGAGATCCTTGATCTTCCGTTCGAAATCGCCGACCTCGCTCTGGAGCGAGTCGTTGGCCTCCTTCTCCGCCTTGTCGAACGAATCGATGTAGGTCTGCCGCATCGACTCCGCCTCCTCGCGGGCGCTGGCCACGGCATCCTCGATCCGCTCGAGCGTGCGGTGCTTCGGCTTCCGCTTGCGGATCTGGAGGAAACGGTCGTCGGCGGCGAGCGAATCGAGCACGTTGAGCACGAAGGTGACGTTGTCGAAATCGAGGCCGAACACCTCGTCGGGGCGGTTCCGCAAACCGAAGATGCGGCCGTCGAGGAGATCGATGTCCGCCACCACCACCGCCCGGATCGGCTTGGCGGCGGCGTCTGCCGGCTGGCCCTCGGGGCCCGGTGGCGGCTTGCGCTCGATCGCCACCGCCAGCACCATCGACTGCTCGCCCGGCTTCTCGAAGGTCCGTAGCTGCCGCATGTCGCGGTTGGCCATGATGCGGTCGACCTCGATCGTGCCCGATCGCGGCGTGGTAAGCACCAGCGGCTGCCAATCGACCGCCGCGGACTCCTCCTTGGAGAGACCGCCAGGGAAGGGGAAGAGCAGCTCCTGAAGGCCGCTGCTCACCGGGTCGTCCTGATTGAAGCCGGTGCCCTTGGCATCCATGCTCGCGTCGATGAAGACGAACTCATTGGGCAGTTCCAGCTTCGGATGCGGGTTGTAGTCCTGATAGACGACGAACGGCGCCGATCCCATCTGCCCCATCGCCGGCCGGCCGGCCCCGGCGGCGAGCCGGACTCCGAGCGTCTGCCAGAGAAGTTCGATCTCCCCCTTCGGCTGTCCCTGCGGCTGGAACATCGCCATCGGCCCGCTGGGGCCGCGGCGCGGCTGGGCGGTGCCGGGCACGCCCGTCATCAGCACGGGGAGCGGATCTTCGAAGATCGCGACCGGCTGCCCCTTCTGCACCGCGGCGACGAAGTTCGCCAACTGCTCCGGACCGAGTGCCGAGGGCTGCACCGCCAGAAGCACGTCGTACGACTCCGTGATGGGCGCCGAGGGATCGACCTGAACGACGTCGTACTGCTTCTCCAATTCGTCCACCAACGGCTGCCGGGGGCGCTGCTGGCCGCTCGTCATGTCGAATCCGCCGAACAGGTCGGCATCGGTGGTGAGCACGCCGAGCCGCTTCCGCTTCTGCTGAGCGGCAGTGGCGATCGAGCGCACGAGTTCGTATTCCACCGGGGTGCCCTTGTCGAAGAACGGCACCACCACCTTCTCGAGACCGCTGGTGATCGCGCAGCCGAGAAACACCTCCTCCTCACGGTAGGCCCCGCGGACGCGCGACAGCACCTGCACCGGCTCGATGCCGAACTGCTGCCGCGCGAGTGCCGCGGCATCGGTCTTCGGCTCGGTGGCCACCACCTCCAGCTTCACCTTGTCGCGGCCGAGCCGCTCGAACTGGCGCAGCATGTTGAGGAGGTTGAGTCGGATCTGGGTGTAGTCCTCGGGGACCGTGGGGCTGACGTACGCCTTGATCTCGATCGGACGCGGGGGATCGATCTCCGCCAGCAGGCGGCGGGTGTCGGGGGCGAGGGAACTGATCCGCTCCTCGGAGAGATCAGTGCGGACGTCGATCGCGCGGCACACGAGCACGCCACCGGTGGCGGCCAGCGCGAGCCCCGCGGTGCGGGCGAGGTAGTGGACCCCCATCCGCGCTCCGTCGCGGCGCCCCGTCCAGTGGCGGCGACCGATGAGCACCATCGCCACGTAGAGGCAGACGGCAACGATGCCGAGGAAATAGGCCACACCGGAGAGGCTGACGACTCCGCGGCCGAAGTCGGAGAACTGCTCCGCGAGGCTCCAACTCCGCACGCGCTCGGCCCAGACCGGCCCCATCACGGTGCCGGCGCGGTCCGCCACCGCCAGCGGGGCATTGAGGAGGAGGCCGAGGATGAAGGCCACCGTGAGGTTGCTGGTGAGGAAACTCGCCACCATCCCCACCGCGAGCATCGCCAGCCCCACGAACCAGTAGCCGAGGTAGTTTGTGAAAAACAGCCCGCCGTCAGGGGTGCCCCAGCGCAAGAGGATGATCAGGTTGCAGATGCAGGAGAACATCAGCGCGACGGTGAAGATCCCCACCGTCGCCAGGTACTTTCCGAACACCACCTCCCAGTCGCTGGCGGGAATGGTGAGCAGCAACTCGTCGGTCCCCTGACGGCGTTCGTCGGCCCAGACGCTCATCGTGATCGCGGGGATGAACACGAGGAGAATGTAGGGCAGGTAGCGGTTGAGCTGGTCGAGGTTGGCGAGGTTGGAGTTGAAGAACTCCGGTGGCCAGAACGCGGCCAGCGACCCGAGCAGCACGAACACGCAGATGAAGACGTACCCGGTGGGGTTGGAGAAGTAGGCGACGAAGTTCCGCTTGAACACCGCATCGAGCACGTGCCACTTCATGACTGTCTGATCCTGTCTGATCCTGTCTGATCTGAATCCCTGAAACTCTGAATCGCGGCCGGTCCGTTCCCCGCTGCCGATCCGACTCCCGTCTGCACTGCATTCCGACTGCACTGAATCGCGTCTGCGGCCATCCCGCCGTCGTGGTCGGACGTCCGTCCCGCCGCCGGCTTCGAAACCCCTCGGTTGCGCTTCCCGGCTCCGGTCGCGGCGTCCGCAGGCCCCGAACCGGCCGCACGCCGCCCGTCAGGCGGAGGCGGCTTTGGTGAGCTCGTGGAACCGGTCGTCGAGACCGGCGCCGTCGCGGCGGAGTTCGGCCGGTGTGCCGTCGAACCGCAGCCGTCCCTCCGCCACGAGGATCACCCGGTCGGCGAGCGCCTCCACTTCCTGGAGGATGTGCGTCGAAAGGAGGATCGTCTTCTCCTCTCCGAGGCGACGGATCGTCTCGCGGACCTCGCGGATCTGGTTCGGGTCGAGCCCACTGGTCGGTTCGTCGAGGATCAGGACGTCGGGCTCGTGGAGGAGCACCTGCGCCATCCCGACGCGTTGGCGGTAGCCCTTCGAGAGCTTGCCGATCGCCTTGCCGATCACGCTGCCCAGCTCGCACTGGCGGACGACGGCGTCGATCCGCTCCTCGCGATAGCGTCCCTTGAGCCCGCGGGCATCGGCGAAGAACTCGAGCAGGCTGCGCGGCGTCATGTCGGGATAGAGCGGCCCGTTCTCCGGGAGATACCCGAGTCGGGTCGCGCCGGCGAGGCGGTCGGTCGACATGTCGTGGCCCGCGATCCGGGCGGACCCGGCGGTCGGGGCGAGATACCCGGTGAGGATCTTCATCGTGGTGCTCTTCCCGGCCCCGTTGGGGCCGAGGAAGGCGACCACCTCTCCCCGGGGGATCCGGAACGAGATGTTCTCGATGGCGATGAACGGACCGTAATACTTCGTCAGTCCGTCGGCCTCGATCATCGCGGACCTGGACGTGCTGTGTTCTGCGGCCATGGTGCAGCGGAAATGGGTCGGTGGGGGGATCAAACAACCATTGTTAGACCGGGGCATCGGATCAGGCAATCCCCGGCCTGGTACCGCCACCGGTCACGGCGCCCGGTTTCAGCCCCGTGCGCCAGGTTTTGGCCGGCGTTCAGTGCCCCGCCTCGGGAGGCAGCGGCTCCCGGATGGCGCCCCCCCCGCCCCGCTCCCAGGCCAGATGCACCCGCCAATCGTCGTTCGGCGCGGGGTAGTCGCTGCGGACGTGAACCCCCCGTGTCTCGCGCCGTGTCGAGGCCGCCTGGATCATCAACCGCGCGACCTCGAGCATGTTCTGCAGCTGCCAGCCCCGGGGGTCGGCGAACTGCCTGGGAAGGACGTACCGGCACCAGCCTTCGACCGTCTCCGCCGCCTCCGTGAGCGCCATGCCGCTGCGCTCCACCCCCACGCTCCGCCACATCAGGCTGCGGAGGGAGTTGCGGATGTCCTCGAGGTCGAGCGGTTCGCCCGCGGCCGCCCCTCGGGGCTGCGACAGTCGCGGCACCCGGAAGTCGTCCCCCGTGGCGAGCGCCTCGGCCGTCGCCACGGCCCCGCTGCGTGCCCCGTAGACGAGTCCCTCGAGGAGGCTGTTGCTCGCCAGACGGTTGGCGCCGTGGAGGCCGCTCGAGGTGACCTCCCCTGCGGCGAACAGGCCGGGCAGGCTCGTCCTTCCCTCCCGGTCGACCGCGACGCCGCCGATCATGTAGTGGGCCCCCGGCCGCACCGGGATCCGGTCGCGGGTCAGGTCGAGGCCGAACTCGGCACAGGTCCGGGCCATCCCCGGGAACCGGCTGCGCACCGTCTCGGCGTCGAGATGGGCGAGGTCGAGGTAGACGTTGGCATGGTGGGTGCGCTGCATCACCTCGGTGATGCAGCGGGACACCACGTCGCGCGGTGCCAATTCCGCACGCGCGTCGAACTCCGGCATGAACCGCCGACCGTCCTTGTCGACGAGGTGGGCCCCGGCGCCCCGGATCGCCTCGGTGATCAGGCTGCGTGATCCACCGGCGATGTAGAGGACCGTCGGATGGAACTGCATGAATTCCATGTCGCGCAGCCGCGCTCCGGCACGCCATGCAAGGGCCATACCGTCGCCACTGGTGCCGTCCGGATTGGTCGATTCACGATAGATCTGCCCTGCGCCGCCGGTGGCGAGGATCGTCTTCCGTGCCCAGACGAGCGTCTTGCCGTGGCCACGGTTCCAGACGAGCGCCCCGCGGCAGACCCCCTCGTCGGTGAGCAGGTCGATCGTGAACGTCTCGGGCCAGAACTCCAGGTTGTCGCGCCCCTTCGCCCGCTCGATCACCGCACGCATCACCTCGCGGCCGGTGGCATCACCGAGCGCATGAACGATGCGGTGATGGCTGTGCCCCCCCTCGCGCCCCAGTTCGAGACTGCCGTCTCGGGCATCGAAATTGGTGCCCCAGGCGATCAGTTCGCCGATCCGCGCCGGCGCCTCATGGACGACCTCGGTGACGACGTCCGGATGGCAGAGCCCGCCGCCGGCGGCGAGCGTGTCGGCGACATGGTTGTCGAACCGGTCCTCCGGATCGACGACGCCGGCGATCCCCCCCTGGGCCCACTGGCTGCTGGAGAGACGCAGATCGGCCTTGGTGACGATCGTGACCTGGAGCCGTGGATCGATCGCCAAAGCGGCGCGCAGGCCGGCGAGGCCGCCGCCGAGGATGAGGACGTCGGTGAAGCAGTGCGGCACCCGCTTGGGTCCGAAGGCCGCCAGGTACCGCGGCCCCTGGAAACCGCCACTCATTCGCTGGTCGTCCCTTGGGTGTAGGCCTTGAAGCGCTCGCGGTATTCGCTCGGCGGCCGGCTACGGCGCCCCTCCGCCTGGCCCCCCTTCACGTCGGACGGCACGTCGCGGGTGCTGCGGACGTTGCCCCCGCGCAGGCCGAGGCTGCGGAGCGTGCGGTCGAGTTCGCGGCGTTTCACCGGATCGCCCCCATCGGCCTGCTGCCGGAGGGACTGCCAGCGTTCGAGGAACGCCCGCGCGTCGTCCTTCGTCCAGCCGAGGGAGTCGAGCACCCCACGGTCGCCCTTCTCCAATGACCGGCGCAGGTGCTCGATCGCCAGATCGGCAGCATTCCGCGCGTGAGCGACGTCCTGCTGGCCCCATTCCGTCTCGGCTGTCGGCGCCTGGCCATCGACGGGCCCCTGCTGGGGATCGGCTGCTCCGTCACTCCGGGCCCATCCCCCCTTGCCGGAGTTGCCGTCCTGCTGCGGACCGGGATCGGCGCCCTCCGCGGGTGGAGCCCCTTCGGGATCCTGCGCTCCGCCACCCTGGCCCGCCGGGCCCGCTTGCCGCCCCGAAGCATTTCCTTGCTTGCCCCCGGCAGGGTTGCCGGCGCCGTTCGGCTTGCCGCCACCTGCCGCCGCGTCCGATGACTCGTCGGCCCCCTGCTCGGCACCAGCCTGTTCACCGCCCGGCTGCCCCTGGTCCTCCGGCGAATCATCGGCGCCTTGGCCGTTCGCGTCATCCCCCTGCTGCCCGCCACCACCCTTCTGGCCACCACCTTTCTGGCCACCACCCTTAGCACCACCGGGCTGCCCATCGCCACCCTGTTGGCCAGCCCCTTCTTGCCCAGCGCCCTGGTCGCGGCCCCCTTGTTGATTCTGGTCCGAGTTCTTCTCGCCCCCGCCTTGCTGACCCGCTCCCTTCTCGCCCCCGCCCTTCTCGCCCCCGCCCTTCTCGCCAGCGCCCTTCTCGCCAGCTCCCTTCTCCGTGCCCTCGTTTTGGCCGGCGCCCTGCTTGCCACCCTGCTCGCCTGCCCCCTGTTTGCCTGCCCCCTTCTGGCCGTCAGTCGGATTATCGCCCCGCTGCTGAGCATCCTTCCGCCCACCGGCACTCTTCGGGTCGCGGCCGGGGCTGTCGTCGCCTTCTGCAGACGGTTGGCCTTCCGTCTGCCCGGCACTGTCTCCCTTCCTGCCCGAGCCGTTCTCCTTGCCGCCGGACGACTTGCCGCCGGACGACTGGGCAGCACGCTGACCGTCCGACTGGCGATCTTCCCCGGCCGTGTCGCGATCCCCCTTCGGCGCGTCGTTCCCCGCGGGGTCACCCGGCTGTCGCGCCTGCTCCCCGGCACCGGACCGTTCACCGGTTCGCTCGTTCGTCGGCTGGCCCGCTTCGGCCGGGCCAGCTTCCCGGCCGCCCTCCGGACGGGTCTTCCTGCCGCTTGTGCCGCCAGCCTTTCCACCGTCGGTCGCCGACGACGGATCACCATCCTGCCCAGTGGGATCCGCGGATTCGTCGCCGGCAGGTGTGTCTTGGCCACCCGGCGCGGAATCGCCGCTTTGCTGCGCCTGCTCCCCTTCCCCTTCCGGCGACCGGCCCGACCGATCGGGCCGCCGCTGGTCCGTTCCTTGGCGATCCTCACGCTGTCGTCCGGAATCCGCGGCCCCGTCGCGGGAACCGTCGGCGGCGGTGTCGTCACCCCCCTGGCGTTGCCGATCCTCGAGGATCCGCTCCATCGCCTCGCCATCGTTGGTGCCGTCGGCAGCAACGCGCCCCTGACCACGGCCGGATCCCTTCTGTTGGCGGCCGGCCCCCGGCGCACGATCATCGGCCGGCGAGTCTCCTTCTCCGGCAGCGCCCTCACCATCCTGCTGGCCTTCCGGCGCGCCCGACTGCTCACCGCGATCACCGTCGCGCTCGCTGGCGGATTGCCCGCCGCCAGAGCCTCCGGTCGGTTTCCCCTGGCGCTTTCCAGCGCCGCCAGCGGACGAACCCTCGGCAGGCATCCCATCGTCACCCGCCTGATCACCGGACTGACCGGACGCCCCCTCCGACGCCCCATCGCGTGGTTGCCCCTGCCGCCCGCCACGGCCCCCCTGCTGGTTCTGCCCCTGATTGGGTTGCTGCCCGCGCGCATCGCCCGCACCCCGGTCACCCGCCTGTTGCCCATCGCCGCCGCCACCACCTTCGCCCGGCTGGTCAGCCGGTTGGTCGCGCGGCTCAGCAGATGGATCACGTCGGGGTGGCTGGCTGCGGCCAGCCGCCGGCTGACGATCCCGTCCACCGGCGCGGGGGTCCGCCTCCCCGGCCCCGGCGTCGCCACCGTTTTCGTCGTCACCCGACTGGCGCTGTCGCGGTTCACGACCGTCGCGTGGGTCGCGGTCACCTGCAGCGGGTTCATCGGCACCGCCGTCACGGCCAGCGCGATCGCGCGGGCCGCGCGCATCGCGGCCGGCTGCGGCACCGTCGCGGGCACCGTCGCGGGCACCGTCGCGGGCACCATCGCCCTGGCGGTCGTCGCCACGGTCGGGATCATCAGGGATGCCCGGCTGGTCGGCCGGCTGCGCCTGGGGCTTGGCCGCGGCGTCGATCTGCAGTTCCTGCCACGGCGTGTGCGCCACGTTGCTCTGCTGGGGCCGGGTGTCGATGGCGAAGCCCCGGTACTCGAGCACGCTCCCGGGCCCGGCCCCGAGTTTGTCGGGAACCAAGCGCGCGCTTCCCTTGAACACCCCTTCGCGGGGTTCGTCGAGCAGCACGATCGGGGTCACCTGGCCGCCCCCCTTGATCCGCGTCTCGATGCCGACCCGCGCCAGCCCGAAATCGGGATCGCTGGCCCGCACCCGCACGAGCACCGGGCTGCCCGGCGGCACGCGCCGCGGCGAGTCGGTCGGTTCCTCGAGCGCGACCTCGGGAGCGATGTCGGCAAGCACCTCGATCCGATGCACGAGGCTGTCGATCACGACCCCGTCGCGTGCCCCTGCCGCGTTCGCTCCCTGGAACACCAGCCGGTAGGTCGGGTGCTCGGCGGCCAGGCGATCGGCATTGAGCCGCAGTGGAAACGAGACCGTGCCCTGCCGGCCGCCGGTGCCGGAGAGCTTGATCTTCAGATCGCGCTGGCCGTTGCAGCCGAAGTCGATCCACGCCGCCTCGAGCGGCTGATTGGCCTCGACCGAGAGCGTGGCCAGCGTCTCCTCCACCGCGCGGAGATCCCCCTGCCAGGCCAGGGTCTCCGGCTGGCGCCTCGTGTAGGCGGGAAAGTCGTAGCGGACCTCGCGGACGAGCAGCGACGGGGCATCGACCACCGTCAGCCGCACCGGTTCGGTGTGGGCATCGCCGCCGACGATCGACACGTCGAGCGAGCGATCGAGCCCGCGCGCAGCGTCGGGGAGGAGCGCGGTGAAGAGGCGCCCGGCAGGATCGGCATCCGGACCGGAGTGCATCGCGACCTGCCAGGGGGTGGCCTGCGGATCGATGGCACCGGCATCGGTCAGCGGCGTGACCAGGCACACCGGCTGCTCGCCGGCGCGCAGCCCACGGATCCCGGCCGTCACCTCCACCTGCCGCCCACGGACGACCACCGCCCGGCCGCCGTCGATCGTCATCCGCCGGCGCGCGTCGGCGGCACCCGCCGCGTCCGGTTCGTCCGGCAAGCGCCACGCCAGGCGCGGGCCATCGATCCGCACCCGCGACGGCGCCGTCCATCCGATCCACGGTGCCACGAGCCGCGCCGCCGACACCAGGAGGCTCTTCGGGGCGACGACCTCGTAGAGGCATGCCAGCCCCACGGCCGCCATCAGCGCGTAGGCGAGGCGCACGGCGCTCGTGCGATCCATCGTGGTGCTGCCGGCCACGTCGGCGAGGCGGCGGGCGGTCCGCCGCTTCAGGGAGGTCACGACCACCGACGGACTGCCCTCGGGCCGGGCCTTCACGAGGACCGTGTTGACGAGATCGTTGTGGAGTTCCGGGTGCTCGCGCTCGATCTGCCGGGCGGCATAGACGAGATTGACCCGGTAGCGCATCAGCGGCACCAGCCAGCGCAGCGCGGCGGCCACCAGGGCCACCAGCCCCGCCGCCAGCCAGGTCCACCGCAACCAGCGCGGGAGGCCCCCGGCCACCACCCAGTGCTCGGCGAGGATGCCGATCCCCAGCCAGACGAACACGCCGACTCCCGCTCCGAGCAGGAACGTCGTCAGCGCCACCCCCTTGTAGTCGGCCGTGGCCGCCGCCAGCCGGGCGGCGAGATAGCGGTCGGAATGGGTTGCCTCTTCGTCTCCGGCGACCCATTCCCTCACGGTCAGTGACTCGACTCCCTTGCGGGACTCCGACCGCGGGGTCACGGTAGCCATGGCGCGGCCCTCCGATGCGTCCCAGGGCGGACAATCGCCGCCGGTTCCGCACCTTCAGTAGTATATCGGTCGCCGCCGGCTCCCCGCCCGCGACCGGCCGCCGGTGCCGGAAAACCCTGACGCGGCATTGCCGGACGGCTGCCGCCGGTGCGATACCAGTGGGGCGTTCTCCTTCCGCATCGGCCGCCTCACCCGCTCCGTCGACGCCCGCATGCGCCTGCTTCCCGACGCCGACGCCTTCCGGCAACTGGCCGATGGCTCGCGGACCGGCCTCGCCGCCGATGGTGCGCGGCTGCTGCTGGCGGCGCTGTCCCTGCCCTACGGCGCGGCGGTCCGCCTGCGGAACGCGGCCTACGACGTGGGCCTCCTGCCGGCGGCGCGGGCGGCGGTGCCGGTGGTGTCGGTGGGCAACCTCACCCTCGGCGGGACGGGCAAGACACCGCTGGTGGCATGGATCGCCCGGCGCTACCGCGAGCGAGGCTGCCGCGTGGCGATCGTCAGTCGCGGGTATGGCGCGCGCCGCGGCGAGCGGAGCGACGAGGCCGCGGAACTGGCGCTCGTGCTTCCCGATGTCCCCCATGTCGCCGACCGTGACCGGGTGGCGGCGGTGGAGCGGGCGCGGCGGGACGGTTCGCAGGTGGTGGTGCTCGACGATGGTTTCCAGCACCGACGGCTCGCGCGGCGCCTCGACATCGTCGTCGTCGATGCCACCGACCCGTTCGGGTGCGGCCACCTGTTTCCCCGCGGCCTCCTCCGCGAGCCACTGGCCTCGTTGCGGCGGGCTGATGCCGTGGTCCTGACCCGGGCGACCGCGATCAGCCGCGAGCGCCGCGCGGCGATCCGCACGGCGCTCGCGGCGGCCGCGGGGCGACTTCCCGAGGTCTGGATCGATGCCGGCCACCAACCGGTCGCCCTCGCCGGACACGATGGCCGACGGCTGCCACTGGAGTGGCTCGCCGGCCACCGGCCGGCCGCGTTCGCGGGGCTCGGCAATCCGGCGGCATTCCGCGACACGCTCACCCGGCTCGGCTCGGCGCCGGTCGCCTTCCGGGCGTTCCCGGATCACCATCCCTACTCTGACGCGGACGTGCGGGGCCTGGCCGACTGGTCCGCCGCTGCGGGTGCCACCGCACTGGTCACCACCCTCAAGGATCTGGTGAAGCTTCCCGACGCGCCGCTTCCGCTGCCCCTGGTGGCCCTGGAGATCGCGCTTGAACCACTCGGCGACGCCGGGGCGCTGGAACGCCTCCTCGACACCGTCTGGGCCGCGTCAGGAACACCGCGATGACGGCCGACGACCGCCCCCGGCTGGTGATCATCGACCCCAGCCTCGAGCCGGCCGGCCCCGGCGAGCGGTCGAGCCATGCCTTCCGTTATGCCTGCGCCGTGCTCGCGGCCGCCGACCGGCGCGGTGTCATCGTGGGCCGACGCGGCTTCGCCGGGCCGGCGGACCTCCCGGAAGGATGTCTCGTCCACGGCACGCTGCCGTTCGGCCCGCATGCCAAGGTGACGGCAGCCGGTGAACTCGACCGCCTCGACGACCGCGGCCGGTCGCGCTGGCGGCCGCAGCCCCCCTGGGCCGCGTGGCACCGTGCCCGCCGCCGCGAAGAGCGGATCGAGGGGTTCGCCAGGGGCGTTCAGCCCGTGCTGGCCGACCTCCGCGCCGGCGACGTGGTCTTCGTCTCCACGGCGTCGGAACTCGAGGCGGCAGGACTGGCACGGGCCGTCGCGCGGGCAGCGCCCCCTCCCGGGATCGGTTGGCATGTCCAGTTCCACACGCCGCTCGAGCGCGGCTACACGGCCGATCGGCCCCGGCAGGTCCGCCGCCTCGAGCGGATCCGCCGGATCCTCGCCGCAGCCCACCGCCCGGCCCCGCCACACACCCTGCACTGGCATGCCACGACGGCGGAACTGGCTGCCGAATACTCGCGGCTCGGGGCCGGCGGCTGCGACGTGCTGCCATATCCGATCCTCGCCGCCGGTGGGTATCCCCCGCGGCGTGCCCCCGCGACGCGACCGCTGCGCCTGGCCGCCCTCGGCGACGCCCGACCGGAGAAAAACAGCCACCGGCTCCTCGGGGTGGTGGATTCTGTGCAGCGCGATCCGCAGCTGGCGGATGCGGTGCGGTTCGTGATCCAGCGCAATCTCGGCTTCCCCAGCGCCTCGACCGCCCCCGAGCACGAGGCCGTCCGCCGCTGCCTCGCCGGTCTCGCGGGGCGGACCGGCGTCGACCTGCTCGACGGGCCGCTCGACGATGCCCGCTACGAGGCCCAACTCGCCGCTGCCGACATCGCCCTGCTGGCCTACGATCAGTGCCGCTACCGCACCCGCCTGTCGGCCGTGTTGCTCGAGGCACTGGCCTGGGGAGCCGTGCCGATCGTGACCGGCGGAGGGTGGATGGCCCGGCAACTCGAAGACCCGCTGCGACGGCACGTGGCGCTGGTCACCGCGGCCGCGGACGGTGGTTCCGCACCGCTGCTGGACGTCGCTGCACCGCGGATCGGCGTGGCCGGCCTCGTCCTGTTCTGCCCGCTGCCCGTGCGGACGGTGTCGGTGATCGTGGAGATCACCTGGCCGATCTCCGGCCCCGACGCGCTGGCCGAGCCACCGCTGCGCGTGGCACTCGAGGGTCCCGACCGGGTGGCCGCCACCGTGATCACGGCCCCCACCGGAGCCCACCCCGGGGCGACGCTCTTTCCGGTGCTCCCGACGGGCGAATCCCGATCGACCCACCTCCGTCTCCGACCGGCCGTCGGCGCCGATCGGGTGGATGTCGCGCGGATCCGCGTCCGCTGCCTGACCGGCACGGCACCACCACCCTGCGGCGCAGCAGGGCTCGTCATCGACGATACCGACGACCTGCCCGCCGCGCTCGCCGAGCTCGCGCGCCACGCCGACCACTACCGTGCCGGCGCCGCGGCGGCGTCCGCGGTGGTGCGACACACCAACTCCCCGGCGGCGGTCGTCGCCCGGCTCATGCCATGACCCCCCCTGCCGGCCCCCGCTGCGACATCTCCCTGGTGGTCAACACCCACCAGCGGCCGCGGCACCTGGCGCTGGTGCTGGAATCGATCGCCGCCCAACAGGGGGCCACGGGTCGCTTCGACGTGGTCGTCAGCGACGACGGGTCGACCGACGACACCGCCGCGGTGGTGACCGCTTTTGCCGCCCGCGCACCGTTCCCCGTCCGGTTCACCACCGAACCGCGCGACGGTTTCCGGCTGGCGCGGGTGCGCAACCGCGGCGCGGCCCTCGCCGGCGGCAGCCTGCTCCTGTTCCTCGACGGCGATTGCATCCTCCCCCCCGACCACGTCGCCGCCTACCTGGAACGCCGGCGCCCGGGACAGGCCCTCCTCGGCTACTGCGCCCGACTTCCGGAGACGGCGTGCCATGACTTCGTGCCCGGAAAGGTCGATTGGGACGAGGTGCGCCGGCGCATCCCGCCCGCGGAGCACGCGGCGCTCGCCCGCCGGCTCCGCAAACAGCGCTGGCAGACATGGCTGCGGCACCCGAACAAGCCGCGGCTCGCGGGGGGCAACTGCGCCGTCTGGCGCGACGACTATTGGCTCGTCAACGGGTTCGACGAGCGTTTCCGGGGCTGGGGTCAGGAGGATGACGATCTCGGGCTGCGCCTCCGTGCGGCAGGGGTGAGGTTGGAGCCGATCCTCGACCGCACGTACAGCTGCCACGTCTGGCACCCCACCGACCCGACGGCCGGCAGCCGCTGGCGTGACGGACCCAACGTCGCCTACTTCCTCCGCCGCGGGCGGCTGACGGCCTGCCGCGAAGGGCTCGTCACGCGCCCGACGGAGCAGGTCGTGTGGGGGCTACCTGACGACATCGACACCACGCCCCTCGGTCGGGCCGTCGGCGGGTGCGTTGCCCACGCTCCCCGGGCGCGGGCCCGCGAAGCCTGCGAGATCGACATCGTCATCCGCCCCGGCACGGGGCGATTCGAGCGACCGGCGCAGTGCCGGCTCCTGCTGGTCCCCGCGGACCAACCGGGCGCAGGGGAGGCTGCCGTACGCCGGCAGGCCGATCAGATCCGGCCGGCCGATCCAGCCGCTGTCGCGCCTCTCCTGGCCGCGGCAGGCTGACAACGGGAGAACGGGATGGGCCGGCCGACCGGGCCACTTTCCTGTTCTCGCCTATTGCTTCTTCGCGCCTCGCCTATTTCTTCTTCTCGCCTATTTCTTCTTTTCGCCTATTTCTTCTTCTCATTGTGCACGGTGTGCTTGCGCAACCGCGGCGAGTATTTCTTCACCTTGAGCTTCTCACCCCCGGACTTCTTCCGGATGGTGTAGTTGTGGTCGCCGGTCTGCTCGCAGACCAGATGCACCACTTCCAACTTCTTCTTGCCCTTGGCCATCACCGACCTCCACCAGATCACCGGCTGTTCGGGGAAAACCCAGAGGGTACCGCCAACCCCTCCGCCCCGCCAGTCGGCCCCGGCCATTGCCGATGGTGAACGGCCGGACCGGCGGTTTTGCTGCCCCTGAGGCGGCCACTATGATTCAGGAATCGAGGCGGGCGGCACAATGGGGCAGGTGCCGGGCGGGCCAACCGTGGCCTGCCGG
>SXWA01000174.1 GCA_005791575.1 Planctomycetaceae bacterium | reverse complement strand
GGAAGCCGAAGGCCACCAGGCCGAACGCGTAGATCGAGGCGTACTCACCCATCACCTGATCGAGGCCGAGTTGGCTGACGAGGTAGGCGATGAACATCAGCCCCGCGATCAGGATCCCCTTCCAGAACGCGCTGAAATAGCCGGCGACGAGCCCGGAGAGGATCGTCAGCGAGGCCCCCCCCTCGCGCGACGCCGTCACGATCTCGTGGACGTGCGCGGAGTGCGAGCTGGTGAACACCTTGGTGAACTCGGGGATCAGCACCGCCGCCAGGGTGCCGCAGCTGATGATCGAGGCGAGCTGCCACCAGAGCTGCGGGAGCTGCGTCACCGTGCCGTCGGCCGCGGTCACGGCGATGTCGCCGATGAGCAGTTTGCTCATCAGGTAGCTCATCGCGATGCAGAGGATCGAGGCGATCCAGATCAGGCGCGTGAGTGGCTGCTCGAAATCGAATTCTTTGAGGCCCTTGTACTGCTTCTCGGAAATCGCCTGGTTGATGAAGTACGAGGCGCCGGACATGAAGTCCATGAGGAACCGCATGAAGAAGATCCAGACGATGAGCTTGGCCTGGATGTCGGGGCTCGGCACGGCGAGCGTGATGAACGAGATCAGGGCGACGCCCGTCACGCCGTAGGTCTCGAAGCCGTCGGCCGTGGGGCCGACGGAATCACCGGCGTTGTCGCCGGTGCAGTCGGCGATCACGCCGGGATTGCGCGGATCGTCCTCCTTCACATTGAAGGCGATCTTCATCAGGTCGGAGCCGCTGTCGGCGATCTTCGTGAAGATGCCGCCGGCGATCCGCAGTGCGGAGGCACCGAGCGACTCGCCGATCGCGAAGCCGAGGAAGCAGTAGCCGACGATGTTCCGCGGGACGAAGAGCAGGATCACGATCATCATGATCAGCTCGAGCGAGATGAGGAACAGGCCGATCGACATCCCTGCGCGGAGCGGGATGTTGACCACGTCCCAGGGCTCGCCGCGGAGGGCGGCGAAGGCGGTGCGGGCGTTGGCGTAGGTGTTGACGCGGATGCCGTACCACGCGACCCAGAACGAGCCGATGATGCCCACGATCGAGAACAGCAACACGAGCCCGAGCGTGACCCACGTCTCCCCCTTCAGGTAGAGGAAGTAGTAGGCCATCGCCGTGGCGATCAGCGCGAACAGGAGGGCGAGGAACTGTGCCTGCTTGAGCAGGTAGGTCTTGCAGGTCGTGAAGATGACGTCGGCCACCTTGAGCATCGACTCGTGGGCCGGCAGAGCCTTGATCTGGGAGCGGAGCCAGAGGCTGATCCCGAGGGTGCCGACGATCACGAACGACCCGTAGAGCAGCAGGTTGTGGCCGCTGATCGAACCGTTGAAGAACGTGGCTTCCTTCAGGTCGGGGATCGCCAGATCCGCTTCACTCGCCACGGCCGGGGCGGCGGTCAGCCCGAGGGCGGCGGTGGCGACGAGGCTCAGGACCACCGGGCCCAGCAGGCGGCGGACGGCGGAGAACGGGACGAAGGCGGAATGGAGTCGGCTCGGCACGGAATGTTCCCCTTGAACGAAACGGGCACGACAGGCCGCGGAGTCTAACAATTCGGTCATCGGAGGCAACGGGCCCCTGCCGGCGCAGGCCTGCGGTCGGACCCGGTCGGGTTTGGCCCATCGGCCCCGTCGACCACCCCGTCGACCACCCCGACGACCACCCCGACGACCAAGTCGTTCAGCCGATCGAGCGGTCGACCGCGGCCGCCACACGGCGGCAGGTGTCCATCGTGCGGGCGAAGGCCGCGAAATCGAGCGACTGACCGCCGTCGCTGGCGGCCGTCCTGGGGTCGGGATGGACCTCGATGATCAGGCCATCGGCGCCGGCGGCGACGCTCGCTGCGGCGAGGCTCGGCACCAGGGCGGCGTGCCCGGTGCCGTGGCTCGGATCGACCACGACCGGGAGGTGCGTGCGGGCATGCAGCCAGGGCACGGTGGCCAGGGGGAGCGTGAAGCGGGTGTGGGCCTCGAACGTGCGGATCCCGCGCTCGCAGAGCATCACGGCGCGGTTGCCGGCGTTGAGGATGTACTCGGCGGCGAGGAGCAGTTCCTCGACCGTGGCGGCGGGGCCGCGCTTGAGGAGCACGGGCCGGTCGGTGCCGCCCACCGCCTCGAGGAGACGGTAGTTCTGCATGTTGCGCGCCCCCACCTGGAGCACGTCGGCGAACCGGGCCACCAGGGGCACGTCCTCCGGCGCGACGACTTCAGTGACGATCGCCAGGCCGGTCTCGGCCCGGGCCTCGGCGAGCAGTTCGAGCCCCTGCTGCTTGAGGCCCTGGAAGGCGTAGGGGCTCGTCCGTGGCTTGAACGCGCCGCCGCGGAGCCCGGTGGCTCCGGCCGCCTTGACCGCCCGCGCCGCGGCGAGGATCTGCTCGCGGCTCTCCACCGAACAGGGGCCGGCGATCACCCCGATCGTCGAACCGCCGACGACCATCGGTCCCGCACGCACGACCGTGGGTTCGGTCTGCACCTCGCGGCTGGCAACCTTGTAGGGGGCGAGGATCGGCATCACGGCGGCGACTCCCGGCAGGGTCTCGACGCCGCTTCCGGCGGCATCGCGCTCGTCACCGACCACCGCGACCACGGTCCGCTCCGTGCCGACGATCACGTGGGGGCGCAGGCCGAGTTGTTCGACGCGGGCGACGACGGCGTCGAGTTCCGGGCGGCCGGCAGCGGCCTGCATCACGATGATCATCGGCTGGTGTCCTCTGTCGGCGGGGGATCGAATCCGGCCGGGAGCGTGTCGCCGCGCTTGGCGGCCGCGGCACGGGTCGTGATCTCGACTGTTTCCATACCGTCCTTGAGGCGGATCACGTAGACCAACTTCCCGTCTGGATTGCTGTTGGCGAGGATCCGTCGGAGGATCTCATCGGCGGGCTTGTCGCGTTCGTCGAGGCCGAACGACTGGTTCTTGGTGATTCCCTCGAGCTGGAGATCCCCGCCGCGAATCTCCATCGGCAGCCCCGTTTCCTCGGCGAGCATCTGGATCGATTTCTCGAGGGTGTCGCGGGTGAAGGTGAGGGTGATCCGCCGCGCCAGCTTGTCGCGCGCGCCCGTTGCGGTGGGTGTGGTCGGCGTGGCGGCGGCACGTGTGGCGCCCGCAGCCGGGGTCTGCGCGAGGGCCAGTTCGATCGCGAGGGCGAGGTTGTGGGCGGCGTGCGGCGGCAGGTGGCAGTTGACGATCGCGGTGGGCCCCTCGCCACCGCTGCGGAGGTTCTCGGCGAGAACCTCGAGCATCCGCGGCAGCCGCATCACCAGCCGGCGGCCGAAGGGATGCGGATCGAGCGTGTTGCAGTACTCCTCGGCGGCGGCTGGGAGCCCCGTGATCCGCTCCCCGAGGAGCGCGGCGAGGCGCGGCGCGGGGGTGTCGGTGGGGGCGACCGCGTCGAGTTCGACGTAACTCGAGGCGCCGAACTGCAGCCCGAGTGCCGCGGCCCGCACGCCGTCGCCGAAGAACCGTGACAAGGGATCGACGAGTCGGCCGAGGGGGCCGGCGAGCGCCTGGCTGCCATCCTGCACGAGCCACACCGGCGACCCGAGGAGCGTGACGTGCCGGCCGCCGTCGAGGCCGCTGACGAGTGTCTCGAGATCGCGGGGCAGGCTCGCCTCCACGCCGTCCGCCGCGGCGGCATCCACCGTGGCCTCCGCGGCGACCAATTCCTCCACGAGCGCCCGCGGTGCGATGACCAGGGCCTGACCGGCGTGGCGTCGCGGGAGCCAGAAGGTGAACGGCTCTCCGGGATAGATCGTCTCTCCCGCCGTCTCCACCCCCTCACGGTTTCCCCAGGCTGCGGCCCGCACCGCCGCGTCGCCGGCCACCGGTAGCGGGGACTTGCCCCATGCCACGGCTCCGATCGTCGGACCGGTGGGGTCGGTCCGCCAACCCGTCTGGATCAAGTCGAGTTGATCGGCGGGTGCGCCGCACAGTCGCGAGACGGCATCGAGCGCCGCCTCCACGTCGGGACCGGTGGCACGGAGGAAGAGGCGGCCTTCGTCGGTGGCGAGGATGGCGGCCGGGCGCGCGAGTAGCACCAGCTGCGCCCCGGGGGGCAGGTGTGCGAGTGTCGGCGGCGGACCGGTCGGCTCGGGGGCCGCCCACAGGGCATCGGTTCCGTCGACGAGACGCACGACGGGCGCTGCAGCCCCAGTCGCCGCCGCACCGCCAGTCGCCGCAGCCGGCGGGCTCGGTTCGGAGGGAGGCGAGTCCGCCGGAACAGCCTCTTCGCCGGCCGCGGGGCCCGGTTCCTCCGCGCCCACGGCGGGCTTCACCCCTTCGTTCGGCTTTTCGCGGCGCGCAGGCCGCATCCAGATCACGCCGGCGACGACCGCCAGGGTGGCTGCCAGCAGCCCCACACCGCCGAGGGCGAGGCCGCGGCCGCGTCGCTTCTTCGCCAGCACCCGCCTCGCCGTGGGGGCCTGGGAGACCGTCACCAACGGCGCGGGGGAGTCGGGAGGTTCGGCGGCGGCGGGCGCCGTCTCACCCGGTCCACCGCCGGCGAAATACGCCCGTTGCATGGGGAGCTGATCGGAAACCGGCGGCTGTCCGAGGCTCGTGGCGATGGCATCGGCCGCTTCGACTGCGGTCGGGTAGCGACCGCCGGGATCGCGGGCGGTCATGTAGCCCACGAGCGTCGCCAACTCCACGGGCACGTCGGGGCCGAGGGGTGCCGGCCCGGTCGAGATCGCCTGGGACAGGGTCCGGCCGGGGTCGCCCTGCCAGCAGGGCAGCGCCCCGGTGAGGAGCGCGTGGAACACGCATCCGAGCGCGTAGACGTCCGACCGCGTGTCGGCCGGCCGGTCTCCCCGTGCCAGTTCCGGCGCGATGAAGCTCGCCCGGCCACCGAGTCGGGCCACCGCCTCGGGCGAATCGACCTCGGGGCGCGGCGGCACCACATGGGGGTCGCCCACCAGGGGGAATTGCAACAGCCGCATCGGTCCGTCGTGTCCCTGGGCGTTGACGGGCGGAGGTTCCCGCCACAGGGCATCGAGCGAGACACCGCCATGCACGCAGCCGAGGCGGTGGAGGTGGGCCAGCGCCCGCGCGACCGCGAGCGTGACGGCGGCCGCCTCGGCGGGGGGCAGCGGTCCGCGCGTTGCCAGCTGCTCCGCCAGCGGTTCCCCCCCGACCCCCTCGCAGACGATGAAGCGCTGTTTCTCTGCTTTCTCGAGTGCCAGCGGGCGCACCAGCACCGGGTCGTTCGCCGCGTGGGCGGCCTTGGTCCGCTGCACGATGTCGGCCCAGACCTCGGGCACGCAGCGCTTTGTCGCCAACACCACGAGGCAGACCTCTCGGCCGGTCGGTTCGTGACGGGCGCGGAACGCGCCGGGGGCCGGGCACTCGAAGCGATCGAGGAGCCGGTAGTCGCCGACGAAGAACGGGCCGCTCTCGCCGCGCAGCAGACGCTTGGCCTGCCAGGGGGTGACGACACCGCGCTTCACGAGCCAACGGGCGGCGAGTTCGGCGGCCGCCGTCGGCTGGGCGCCCGGTGGGAACGGCAGCCCCTCGAACTCGCGGCGCAGGGTCTGGATCCGCGTGGCGTCGGCCAGCCCCGCGGTCACGATCATCCCCCACAGGGCATCGGGATCGACAGTGCTCATCCGACAGGCCACCGTGCAGTGATTGAGTGAAGCGAAGCAGCGCCGGGGAAACAGACAGCCATCAGGCATCAGGGGCGGTCGATCGCCCTGCCAGATCGTACCCGGCAGCCAGCGCCGCGGGCAGGACCGCGCACGGCCGCCGCTTGTGGGGGCCGCGCCGCGCCCGATACATTCGCCGACCGGGGGCCCGGTCGGGGCCCTGACCATCCATCCTCCGGGCGGCCACACCATGCGCGCCAGCGACGCCACGGCGATCTACTTCGCGCGGGCTGCCGATCAACTCGACCTCTCGGCCGACATGCGCCGGCTGCTGCTCACGGCGCGGCGTGAGGTGCAGGTCCAGATCCCGGTGGAGATGGACGGTGGCGAACTGGCCACCTTCATCGGCTACCGCGTGCAGCACAACAACGCGCGCGGCCCCATGAAGGGCGGCCTCCGCTACCACCCGCAGGTCGATCTCGACGAGGTGCGGACCCTGGCGGCGCTGATGACCTGGAAGACGGCGGTGGTGAACATCCCCTACGGAGGCGCCAAGGGTGGGGTGTCGGTCGATCCGGCGAAGCTTTCGCTGCGGGAGCTGGAGCGGCTCACCCGCCGGTTCGTCGACGCGATCCACGATCTGTTCGGCCCCGATGTCGACATCCCGGCGCCCGACCTCGGCACCACGCCGGAGGTGATGGCCTGGATCATGAACCAGTACGGCAACTACCACGGCTTCGCCCCGGCGTGTGTCACCGGGAAGCCGGTCGAATACCACGGCATCTCCGGCCGGGACGAGGCGACCGGCCGTGGCGTGGGGAGCCTGACCGTCAAGCTCCTCAGCCGGCTCGGCAGGCGGCTCCCCGGGGCGCGGATCGCCATCCAGGGCTTCGGCAACGTCGGCTCCCACACCGCGCGGTTCCTCAAGGACGCGGAATGCCGGATCGTGGCCGTCAGCGACGCCACCGCCGGCTTCCACCGGGCCGAGGGGCTCGACGTCGGCGACCTGCTGCGCCACGCGCAGTCGCACGGCGGCCGGCTGGCCGGCTTCACCGGCGGCGATGCGCTCTCCAACGCCGAGCTGCTCGCGCTCGATTGCGACGTCCTGATCCCCGCCGCGCTCGGCGGCGTGATCACCGCCGGCAACGCTGCGACGGTGCGTGCCCCGGTGATCGTCGAGGGGGCCAATGCCCCCGTCGATCCCGAGGCCGACGCGATCCTCGCCGACCGGGGGGTGACGGTGCTGCCCGACATCCTCGCCAATGCCGGCGGCGTGACGGCGAGCTGGTTCGAGTGGGTGCAGAACCGGCAGCATTACCAGTGGGGCCTCAATCGCGTGCGCCAGGAACTCGACCGGATCCTCGGCGAGGCGTTCGAACAGGTCTGGCAGCTGGCGATGTCACGGCAGGTGACGCTGCGGACCGCGGCCTACATGGTGGGCGTGGGCCGCGTCGCGCGGGCGACGGTGCTCGGCGGGATTGCGTGACCGGGGAGCGCGTCGGTTCGATGCGGAGCATCGGCGCTGCGCGTCTGGCAACCCGGCGGGATTGCGTGACCGGGGAGCGCGTCGGTTCGATGCGGAGCATCGGCGCTGCGCGTCTGGCAACCCGGCGGGATTGCGTGACCGGGGAGCGCGTCGGTTCGATGCGGAGCATCGGCGCTGCGCGTCTG
>SXWA01000173.1 GCA_005791575.1 Planctomycetaceae bacterium | reverse complement strand
GCCGCTGGCGACGGTGCCACTGGCGACGGTGCCACTGGCGACGGTGCCGCTGGCTACGGTGCCGCTGGTGCCGCTGGTGCCGCCGACGCGACGCGCGAGGTGGCGGCCCGGGCGATCCCCGAGTGGGAGCGCTGGAACGACTACGGCATCGGCCTGCTCCTCAAGGGCAAGGCGGAGCTGCGACAGGCGGAGGAGGCGTTCACCGCGGTGGAGCGGCTCGGGCGCTTCGACGGCCCCCTCAATCTCGGCCGGGTGTTCTTCGAGGAGGGGCGGGTGGATGATGCCGCCGCCGCTCTCGTCCGCGCCGCTGGCCACGCCGACCCCGCGCCCCCGCCGTGGACGGTCGCCTGGCTGTCGGGCCAGGTGAACCGCCAGCAGGGCCGGCTCGAGGAGGCGGAGACCAACTTCCGCAAGGTGCTCGAGGACCGGACGCCGGAGATGCTCGCCCGTGGATTCGACTTCAGCCTCGACTACGAGGTGCGGAACCTGCTCGGCCTGACCCTCTTCGACCGCGCCGCGCAGTTCCGCGGCGGCGCGAATGCCGACGAGCGCCGGCGGCTGCTCGGGGCGGCGGCGGCGGAGTTCGAAAAAACGCTCGCGCTCGACAGCGAGAACGTCTCCGCCCACTACAACCTGCAGCTCATCCGCGGCCAGCTCGGTGACGCCGAGCGTGCCGAGCACCACCGCCTCGAGCACCAGCGCTACAAGCTCGACGACAACGCCGCCGATCGGGCGGTGGCCCTGGCCCGCGAGAAGTATCCGGCCGCGAATTTTGCCGCCGAGACGCTCGTCATCTACCCGCTGCGGCGGCCGGGTGCGCCCGGCCTGACCGACGAACCGACCGGAACGGCCGCGCTCACGCAACCGCCAGCGGCGGACCTGCCATGAGCCGGCGGCCTCCCCACGACAAGCGGCACGACGCCGACGACCGCCATGCCGAGGAGGGGGATGGCGACGACTCGGTCATCGGCCGGGCGCTGGTCCGTTCGCTGGTGGTGATCGGGTGCCTGCTGCTCGTGGCCGGCGCGATCGCCGCCTGGCGGCTCTCGCCCCGGCCGCGACCGGAGGTGGTGGAGACCGCGCTCACCCTCCCCAGCCGTCGCGCGCGCCCCGAGGTGATGCTGCCGGCACTGCCATTCACCGACATGACCGGCAGCGCCGGGATCGGCTTCATCCACGAGAGCGGTGCCGCCGGTGAGAAACTCCTCCCCGAGACGATGGGCGGCGGCTGTGCCTGCTTCGACTTCGACGGCGACGGCGATCAGGACATCCTCTTCACGAGCGGCTGCCGCTGGCCGTGGGACGAGCGCCCCGTGACCCGTCCCGCCACACAGGCCCTGTACCGCAACGACGGCGACTGGCGGTTCACCGACGTCACCGTGGGGTCGGGGCTCGACGTCAGCTTCTACGCCACGGGCGTCGCGGTCGGCGACTTCGACGCCGACGGTCGCCCCGATCTGTTTCTCGCGGCGGTCGGGCCGGACCGCCTCTTCCGCAACCTCGGCGACGGGCGGTTCGCCGACGTCACCGCCAGCGCCGGCGTCGCCGGTGACGACGGCGACTGGAGCACGAGCTGCTCATTCGTCGATGCCGACGGGGATGGCGATCTCGACCTCTTCGTCTGCCACTATGTCGTCTGGAGCCGGGACCTCGACCGGGCCCAGGACTTCCGCCTCATCGGCGGCGGCCGCGCCTACGGCCGGCCACAGAACTTCGCCGGCACCTACCCCCGGTTGTGGCGCAACGACGGCGGGGGGCGGTTCGCCGATGCCTCGGCCGAGGCGGGTGTCGAGGTGCGGAATCCCGCCACCGGGGTGCCGGCCGGCAAGTCGCTGGGGGTGGCCTGCGACGACCTCGACGGCGACGGCCGGATCGACATCGTCGTCGCCAACGACACGGTGCAGAACTTCCTCTTCCACAACCTCGGCAACGGTCGATTCGAGGAGGTGGCGGGACCGGCGGGAGTGGCCTACGACACCGAGGGACGGGCCCGCGGCGCGATGGGCATCGACATCGCGCGGTTCCGCAACGACGACGAGGTGGGGATCCTGATCGGCAACTTCGCCAACGAGATGTCGGCGCTCTATGTCTCCACCGGCCGCCAGCTCCAGTTCCGCGACGACGCGGTCTCCAACGGCCTCGGCCCGGAAACCCGCCAGGAGCTGACCTTCGGGGTGCTGTTCGCCGACGTCGATCTCGATGGCCGCCCCGACGTCCTCCAGGTCAACGGGCACCTCGAGGAGGACATCAACAAGGTGCAGCGGACGCAGTTCTACGAACAGTCGCCGGAGCTGTTCTGGAATTGCGGCGCCGACCAGGCGACGGAGTTCGTGCCGGTGCCGCAGTCGAGCGTCGGCGAGGGATTCCACCGGCCGCTGGTCGGCCGCGGTGCGGCGACCGCCGATCTCGACGGCGACGGCGACCCCGACTTCGTGATCACCTCCGCCGGCGGCCCGGCCCGCCTCCTGCGCAACGACCAGTCCACCGGGCACCACTGGATCCGGCTGCGTCTGGTGGGAGGTAGCGGCAATCCCGAGGCGATCGGAGCGCTGGTCGAACTGCGGACGTCGGGTGGCGGAACCGTGCCGCGGCGCTGCGTGGGGCCGGCGCGGAGCTACCAATCGCAGAGCGAGCTGCCGGTGACGTTCGGCCTCGGCACGAGCGCTGATCCGGTGACCGTGCAGATCCGCTGGCCGGACGGTGGCACGACCCTCCATCCCGATCTCGCCGTCGGCCGGCTGCACACGATCGTCCGCGACGCCGCATCCCCGGCCCCCTGACGGATCGCGACGCGCCGGGTTTCCAGCCATGAAGCGGCTGCCCCGCTGGTTTCCACCCCGGACGAAAAACGGGGCACCGGCTGGGTGTGGCACCCGCGTGCCAGCAGCGTCACGGCGTGACTGGGTCGCCCAGTGGCTCCTGGTCGGTCTGATCGCCCGTGGCCGGTGGTGCCGGACCGGTGTCGGTGACGAATCCGTGCGCCAGGTCGCCGGCGCGACGCAGACGGAGGTCGGTGATGTCGTTGTAGGTCGCCGGCAGCGGAGCCCACCAGGTGGGCGAACCGTGCACCGGCATGGTCACCGTCAGTCCCCACCGGTTCGTCCGCTGCAGCAGGTCGGTCGTCGGATAGGGGTGCAGGCCGTGGTCCGTTCCCGGTGGCATCCACAACGAGCGGGTGAACGGATCGATGACGGCCGCGCGGCCCGTGGAACGGTGGTAATGGACCCACCAGATCGTGCGGTGGACGACCGCCAGCAGTGACAGACCCACGAGGCAGAGCACGAACGCTCGCCGCCGGCCGTCGGTGGCGAGCAATCCCGCCTGCCCCGCCACCGCGGCGAGCCACCCAGCCATCGCCCAGAGAATCCAGCAGCCCATCCGGGGCGCCGGACAATTCACGAACCAGAAGACCAAGCCGGCGAGCACCGGCAGCACCGTCGGCAGCCAGCGGGCGATGGCGTGCCTCTCGCCTCCGAACCAACGCCCCCGCGCGACAATCAGCCAGCCGGCGAGGAGGAGGCTGGCGACGGCGGGCACGAACACCGTGAGCGGCTCCCGCGACGCGCATTTCATCGTCCACAGCAGGAACCATCCCACGGTCATCGCGATGCGCTCGGCGGGGATCTCCTCGGGCGACATCCACCAGAGCAGCCCGCTGTTGGCAGCGAATCCGCGGATGGAGATCATCCGCTCCGCAGGCAGGCGCCACTCGAAGGGGAACGGCACCGCTGTCGAAGGGAAGAGCGGATACCCCGACAGGACCACCCCACGGACGGCCCACGGCACCACGAGCGCCGCACCGGGGAGCGCCGCGATCGCCATGCCGACCGGCCATCCCAGCCCGCGCGTGCGAAGCAGCCAGGATAGACACACGATCGTCACGGCGCCGGTGACGGCCATACTCACCTTCAGACACACAGCCGCCGAGGCGCACGCCGCCACGAGGATCCCCACCGCCACCATCCGGGAGGAGGAAGCCGCCCGCTCCGTCGCCAGACGCACCAGAGCGTTCAGACCGATGGTGGCGATCAGTCCGGCCGACATGTCGGTCGTCGGACTCGACACTTCCCGACCGACCGCCGACGCGATCACGAGCGGAAACTGCACTGCGGTGAACAGATCGACCGGCGACGGTGGTGGCCCGGCTCGCCAGCACCGCCAGAGGCAGAGGATCGTTTGGAGGCCGAGCATCGCCAGCAAAAGGGCATTCACCAGGTGGTTGGATCGTCCGTGCCAGAATCCCGATTCGCAGGCGGCATTGAGGAGGAACACCGCGTTGTTCAAGCCGAGGTTGTCGAGCAGATTCGCGAGGCCCGGCACGATCGCGTGTTCGTTGGCCCAGCGGATCCCGGCGATGTGATAGCAGCCGGAGTCGGTGAACTCTCCCGGCCCCGTGGCCCGGTTCGCCATCCACACGATGAATCCCGCCATGACGATGACCAGGCGCCGGTCGATCGACAGGCGCGACGGCCCATGCGCGCGCCAGGCCCACAGCCACCGACCCGCGCTCACCCCGCCGACGGCGACGAGAACCGCCGTGGCCCGCCAGTCGATCGGCAGGAAGAGGTGCCAGAGTTGCAGGCCGGCGATGGCACCACATATCCCCAACCACCAGGCATCCCAGGGATCGACCTGCGGCTCGTCGCCCACCACCAGGCGATGGATGGCGGCTCCGAGGCCAGCCACCACGACCGCCATCAGGCCCCAGGTGGTGAGAACAGCGGCGATGGCCATGACCTGACTGACGCTCATCGTCGTGGACCGGGGCCCGATGGAGGCGGCCGGATTCCTCCTCAGCTTCCGCCGGCGACCCGACGGCCGATCGCCACGAGACTCTGGCCAATGAACGGTCGGCAGACTGTGCGCTCGAACCAGTTGGTGGGGGGGAAAATCCAGGTGTCGAAGAAGGCCACTTCGTGGGGTTTGAAGGTCGTCGCCCCGAGCAACCGGAAACGCACGCCCCAGGCCAGATAGCCCACGGCATTGAGATAGTGCATGCGTTCGACGGCATAGCCCGCCTGCCGCAGTGCGTCACCGAGCGTCCGCCGGGTGTAGCGGCGGAAGTGACCGAACGCACGATCGATCGGGGCGTAGAGCTCGGGACGAGCCGGCACGAGGATGCACACATGCCCCGAGCCCGGTCGGAGGTGACGGGCGATCCGCGCCAACTCCTCGACGTCTGCCTCGATGTGCTCGAGGACGTTGATCATCACGGCGGCATCGAAGACTTCGTCGGCCGCGAGATCGGCAGTCGAACCGGCGACGATCCGCTGCTCGGGGAGCTTTTCCCGGAAACGCTCCACGAACCGGGGATCGGGTTCCACGGCCACGACTTCGCGGATGGCCGGTTCCGCCAGGAACGTCTCCGTCATCTGCCCGATGCCGGCCCCCACCTCGAGCACACGGCCACGGAGGGCACCGCGAAACTCGCCCGCGATCGCCGCGCGGTAATGGACCGCGTGCCGCAGGGCCTCGAACTCGAAATCCCCCGAAGACCCGCTGTCGCTCATGACGTCTTCACGAGGTTGTATTTCAGGATGCACCAGATCGCGCGCACGCCGTCGCGCCAGCCGATCTTCTTGCCCTCGGCATAGGTCCGGCCGTCGTAGGAGATCGACACTTCGTAGAGCCGGGCGCCCGAGCGGGCGATCTTGGCGGTCACTTCCGGCTCGAAGCCGAAACGGTTTTCACAGAGGCGGATCCCCTGGATCAACTCGCGGCGAAAAACCTTGTAGCAGGTCTCCATGTCGGTGAGATTGATGTTGGTCATCATGTTGCTGAGCGTTGTGAGCACCCGGTTGCCGACCGAGTGCCAGTAATACAGCACGCGGCAGGCGTCACCACCGCGGAACCGTGAGCCGAAGACGGCATCCGCCCGGCCGTCGAGGATCGGTTCGATGAGCTTCGGATACTCGTCGGGATCGTACTCGAGGTCGGCGTCCTGGATGATCACCAGCGGCATCGTCGCAGCGGCGATTCCCGAGCGGAGGGCGGCCCCCTTGCCCTGATTGCGGGCGTGAGAGACCACCTTCACCCGTTGGTCCGTGGCGGCCCAGCGGGTGAGGATCGATTTTGAACCGTCCCGCGAGCAGTCGTCGACGGCGATCAACTCGCCAACTTCGGCCCTGGCGAGCACCCGGCCGAGAATGAGGTCGAGCGAACTCTCCTCGTTGTAGACCGGCATCACGACGCTGAGGCAGGCACGAAAATCCATGGAAACCATCATCAGTTGGCCAACGGCGCGATAGCCACACCCTGTCGGAATCGACAGCGTCCTCTTCGCTTCCCCAGAGTACCCGACGTTCTCGCGCCCGCTCCCAGCTTCTGGAACCTACACCTTTTGGGACAACTTCCCGGCCAAGCGCCGCAGTGTGACGCTGAAGTCGTCGCGGGGCAGGTGGGCACGGATGATGTGCAGCCCATCGCGGTCGGCCAGGGCCGCGTCGAGCGCCCGGTCGAACTCTCCCTCGGTGCGCACCACGTGGCCGTTGCCACCCCCGAGGACCTCGGGCAGCCGCTCGTAGGCCCAGGGGTTGATGTCGTTGAAGGGGCCGTCCTGAAGGAGCCGCTCGGTACCGTAGCCGGCGTTGTCGAGCACGATGATGGTCGCTGGCAAGCGGCGGGCGACCAGCGTCGAGAGCTCCATCCCGGTCATCTGGAAGGCGCCGTCGCCCACCAGCAGCACCACCTTGAGGTCGGGCCGGGCCATCCGCGCGCCGAGCGTGGCGGGAACGCCGAAGCCCATCGACGTGTAGTAGGCGGAGGCGATGTATTCGGTCTGCCCGCGGATCACCAGCTCGCTCGAGGCGAACAGCGCGTCGCCGACGTCGGCGATCACCGCGGTCCCGTCGTCGAGCGATTGGTCGAGGCGACGGATGAGGCGGGAGATGGTCAGCGGCGTGGCGGCCTCGAGCCGGAACTCCCCCATCGCCGCGGCGGGTCCCGGCGGCCGCGCCCGCGGCCGGGCCCGCGGCCGGGCAGCGGCCAGGCCACGGATGAAATCCTCGAGCAGCACGCCGTGGTAGTGATGGTGGCTGATCTGGAGCCCTTCACTTGTCGCATGAATCGTCCGCCACGGGTCGAGGTTGGCGGTGAAGATCCCCAGATCGATGTCGGTCATGAGTGTGCCGAGGAGGATGCGGCAGTCGCTCGACTCGACGAACCGTGTCACCTCCTCCCGCCCCATCCCGCCGCCGTAGAGGCCGATGTAGAGGGGATGAACCTCGCTGACGACGCTCTTGCCCATGATCGTCGAGGCGACGGCGATGTCGGCCGCCTCGGCCAGCGCGATGCAATCGGCCTGGAGGCCGAAGCGGTGCAGCTCGACGCCGGCGATGATCACCGGGGCCTCCGCCTCCGCGATCCGGGCCGCCGCCTCGCGGACCGCCTCGGCGAGCGCGGCGGGATCGCTCCCCGACCGGGGTGACGTGGAGGGACGGATCGACTCCGGGACGACGTCGACCATGTCGCGTGGCAGCTCGATGTAGACCGGCCGCTTGAGCCGCGCGGCGAGATCGAGGAGGCGGTCGATGTCGCGGAACGCGGTGTCGGCGTCGTTGAGCTCCACGCAGCCGGCGCAGACCTTCTCGAACACCTCGCGCTGCGTCGTCCAGTCACGCACGCAGTGATGGAGCAGGGGCCGTTCACCACGCTCGCGGAGCCCCGGCGCACCGGAGATGACCACCACCGGGCTCTTCTCGGCCCAGGCGCCGGCCACGGCATTGACCACGCTCAACCCCCCCACGCCATAGGTCACGCACAGGGCGCCCATGCCGTTGACGCGCGCATAGGCATCGGCCGCGTAGCCGGCGCAGTCCTCGCGCGTGCAATTGACGATGTCGAGCGGCGACCGGGCAAGCATGTCGTAGAAGTGGAGGACGTAGTCGCCGGGCACGCCGAAGACGTGGCGAATGCCGTACTCGCCCAGTCGACGGATGAGGTACTCGCCGATCGACAACTCGGTCACGCTCCGCGAGCGCTCGTTGGCCCACGCCGTGGACCGTGGAGCGGGGGGGGCCGCCATCGATTCCGATCCCCGCTGCGGCAGGGCCCGCTCGGGCAGGCCCCGTTCGGGTACGGGAGCGGCCGCTGAAGCCGCGTGGCCGCCGGAGCCCTGATGACGGCCATGGGGAGGGAGTGTCGATGACATGGATCATGTCCTCCGGAGCAGGGAAGCACAGCGGGTATTATTCCCGCGGCACGCCGTTTCCGACCATGGGC
Source organism: Planctomycetaceae bacterium (assembly GCA_005791575.1). GTDB lineage: Bacteria > Planctomycetota > Planctomycetia > Pirellulales > UBA1268 > F1-20-MAGs016. Next base: position 19,124 of record SXWA01000173.1, on the reverse strand, counting down.
GGAGGCCGGAACGCTCCGTCGCCGACCCCACCCGGTTGGTGGGATCGCCCGCAGACGGATAGCAGGCTTTGGACAAACAGCCTGCCGGCACCTCAGGGATGAGGTGCCGGGAGTGCAACTCCCGTGAAAAGTGAAGCTTTTCGAGTGGCCAAAGGCCATGGATGGACTTTGGCCACGGGCTGATAGGATCGTTTGGCTCCCGTCATTCCCGCGAGGAGGTTCACCCATGCCGCAGCCGTTCGCTCCGGGATCACCCCCCGCCGCGGGCTCCGTGGTCACGGCAGGGCCATGGGGCTGGAGAATCGGCCTCCTCCGTACCCAGATCAATGCCGGCTGGTGGCTCTCGATCTGGCTGCCGTTCGTCCTCGGCGTCGGGATCGCCGGTACGTTCGCGCTGGTCTGCGCCCGCTGGCAGGCGGCGGGCCTGGTGCCGTGGGTGTGGACCGGCATCGGGGTGGCGCTGGCCGCGACGGCTGCGGCCGCATGGTTCATCGCGCGCAGCCGGTTCGAATCCCAGGCGAGTGCGCAGGTGCTGCTCGAAGACGCGCTCGGATTGCACGCCCGCCTCTCCGCCGCCGCGGTCGGTGTCGGCCCCTGGCCCACGCCACCGGCGGACCTTTCCCGCCGCTGGCCCGTGGCCTGGCGGTGGGGTCGGCCGGTGGGACTGGTGTCGCTGGTGGCAGCGATGCTGACCGCGGCCGCGATCATGCCGGTGGCATCGGCCCGCGGCCTCGCCCGCCAGGTGATCGAGAAGCCGACCGATGCAGCCGTCGTCGAGCGCTGGGTCGATTCGCTGCGGAAGGAGCAGGCGATCGACGAGCACTCGGCCGAGTCGATCGAGCAGAAGATCGACGACCTGCTCCAGCGCCCACGCGACCGCTGGTACGAGCACGCCAGCCTCGAGGCGGCGGCGAGCCTCCGTGAGCAGACGGCGGCCGACATCGCCGCGCTGTCCCGCACCCTGGCGGAGGCCGCTGCAGCCGCATCCGCGGTCAGCCGCTCGATGGACGAGAAGCCGACCGATCTTTCGTCGGCGGAGCAGAATGCTGCCGCCGCCGCCGCGCTCGAGTCGGCCTTGGCCGCCCTTGCGGCAGGCCCGATGCAGGCCGGGCAGGACGCGACGACGAAGGGGCAGCAGGCCGGCCGCTCGCCGGAGCAGGCCAAGGCCCTGGCGGCCGCGCTCCGCGAAAACGCCAATCGGCTCCGCCGCGCGCTGGCGGAGTCGGAGGAATTCGACCTCACCACCCTGGCGACGTGCGAGAGCGACTGCGACGGCTGCCAGCCGTGCGGCACGTGTGCCGCCTGCCGCGCCGGGCGCCCCTGTGCGAGCGCGTGCGATGCCTGCAAGGCCGCGGGGCGTCTGGCCGGCAAGGGGGGTGTTTCGCGCGGCCCCGGCAGCGCGCCACTGACCTTCACGGAGCGCGAAAGCCGGGTCGCCACGCGGCCCGAGCAGGTCGCGCAGCAGGTCGACCCAGAGCGGGCCGCGGCGGGGGAGGTGCTCGAGGTGATCGACGGCGGCGACGAACCGGAAGTGGCCCCATTCGAAGGGCCGCAGGCGGGCGGAGCGGTGGCCGATCCGGGCCGGGGAGGCGCCGCCGCCCGGATCGACAATCTGCTGCCCGCGGAGCAGGACTCCGTCCGGCGGTTTTTCAGCCGCTGAGATGGGGCCCGGCGCTGCGGCCGCGCCCTCCGGCGGCGCGGCCGACGCCCGAGCGCGGCCGACGCCCGAGCGCGGCCGACGGTGAAACATTCGGGTGCCGGTGCAGAGGGGGTTCGCGACCGTGACGATGCCGACGACAACAGATGCCGCTGCGGCGGCCAGTCCGCCCCAGATCACCGAAGACGAGGCGCGCGGTGCCGCGGCCTCGGTCGCACACCTGCGCCGGGTGCTCGGTGGTGTGCTCTTCGGCCAGGATGACCTCATCGACATGGTGATCGTCGGGCTGCTCGCGCGCGGTCACATCCTCCTCGAGGGGCTCCCCGGGCTCGGCAAGACCGAGTTGGTGAAGGGCCTGGCGCGGGCCCTCGACCTGGCGAACAAGCGGGTGCAGTTCACCCCCGATCTCCTGCCCGGCGACATCACCGGCAACCCGGTGCTGGAGGAGGCCGACGGCCGGCGGCGGTTCACCTTCCACCAGGGTCCGGTGTTCACCAACATCCTCCTCGCCGACGAGCTCAACCGCGCCTCCCCGAAGACCCAGTCGGCGCTTCTCGAGGCGATGCAGGAGCGGTCGGTGACGGGGATGGGGCAGACCCACCCGCTGCCCCGTCCGGTCGTCGGGCTGGCGACGCAGAATCCGAGCGAACTCGAGGGCACCTATCCGCTGCCCGAGGCCCAACTCGATCGCTTCCTCTTCAAGCTCGACGTGCCCGGGGCCGACGTCGACACCCTCGAGCGGATCGTCCTCGACCGGGAGATCGGCGTCGCCCCCGATGTCGCCCGGGTGTTCGATGCCGCCGGGCTCGAAGCCCTCCTCGACCTCGTCCGCCGCGTCTACATGCCGGTGCCGGTCGCCAATTTCATCGCCCGCCTCGTCGCCGGCACCCAGCCCGGCGCCGCGACCGCCGCCGGCGTGAAGTTCGGTGCCAGCCCGCGGGCGGCGCTCGCCCTGGCGGCGGCGTCCAAGGCGCGGGGGCTGGCTGCCGGGCGGATCAACGCCGCCTACGAGGATGTCCGCGCCGTGGCCGCACCGGTGCTCCGCCACCGTGTCGTTCTCGACTACGCCGCCCGGCTCGAGGGCCTCACCACCGACCGCCTCGTGACCCGGCTCCTCGAGGCGATCCCCGCCCACGACAGCGCGCTCCCCACCAGCCTCGCCGCGGCAAAGGTGTGACGTGAACCCGACTCACCCACGCCGACCGCCACTCGGCCGGTCGTCGCCGCACTGGCTTCTCGGCGCGGTCGCACTGGTCAGCGTTGCGGTTGGCTCCGTCGGCCGGGCACCGGGCGCGGGCTGGAGCGGCGCGGCACCGTTGGCGGAGACCGTGTCGATCACGGTCTCCGACCGGCTCACACTCGAAGCGACGGCCTGGCTCGGGCTCAAACCGCCGAAACAGTCGAGCGGCATGGTGCCGATCGACGTGCGGCTGACCAACGGAACGGAGCGCCCCGCCGCCGTGAGTGTCACGGGGGACTTCCGCGATGGGTTCTCGGGCCCGTGGGGGGGACTGGTGCCAAACGCCGCGATCCGGGTGCCGGCGGGAGCCACCGTCGCGACGCGGCTCCTGGTCGATCCCTGGCCCAATGCCATGGGCCGGTCCCACGTCAGCATCCAGCCCGGTTCGGGGGGCTCGATCGGGGTCACGTTGGAGCCCAACTTCACCGGTGGCGACCTCGATGCGACCGTCCTGGCGATCACGCGCGGCGTCGATGCCCTGCCGGGGGCCGCCCAGGCCAATCTGGGAGCCCCGTGGGGACTCGTCACCGCCGGCGACTGCCCGCCCGACTGGCGCGGCTGGACCATCCTCACCCGTCTCGCCATCACCGCCGACGAGTGGGGGGCTCTGCCCGGCGATGCGAAAGACGCGGCCCGGCACTGGGTGGCTCTCGGTGGCCGGCTGACGGTGTTCGGCACCAACGCTGTCGAAGGGCTGCCGGCCGCCGGTGCGCTCGGCAGCGGCCGGATCGACTACCTCTCGTCCGCCGACGGGAGTCTGGTGGGCGGCATCCCGGTCTCCGCTTCCACGAATGTCACGCAGCCGGACGGCGTCGCCCCCGCCGGGCAGGTTGGCTACCCGGTCGGGCAAGGCGGTGGCACGGGCTTCCGGGGACCCATCGGCGACGCGCTGATGCGGTTGGTCGGCTTCCGTGGCCTGCCGGTGATCCCGCTGATGGCGATTCTCATCCTCCTCGCCGTGATCGCCGGACCGGTGAATCTCCTCGTGTTTGCCGGCAAGGGGCGGCGGGCGCGGCTGTTCTGGACCACGCCCCTGATCACGATCGGCGCCACCGCACTGCTGCTGTCGTTCATGATGCTGCGCGACGGTATCGGGGCCGTCGGTGTGAGGCGGGTGCTCTGCGTGCTCGTGCCCGAGCACACCACGATGGCGGTCATCCAGGAGCAGGCCACCCGGACCGCCATTCTCCTCCGCAACGATTTCCCGATCACCGAGCCGGCGTGGATGCTGCCCGTCGGTGACTACCAGGGGGGGAGCCTTGCCACGGAGAGTGGGTCGGGACGGCGGAGCGGCGATTGGTTCAACGGCCGGGCCGACCAGGCCTACGCGCTGTTCGCGATCCGTCCCTCACGGAGCCGGATCACGGTGGTGGAAACAGCCGCCGACGGCACGCCGACGATCGTCTCCAGCATCGATCAGACGCTCGGGAGCCTGTTCTACCGCGATGCCACCGGAGCGGTCTGGACGACCACCGGCCTACCGGCGGGCGTGCGCCGCGCCTGCACCCCATCCACCGAAGACGACCTGCGGCAATTCACGAACGACATCCGCGGGGATGCCGGGTTGTTTCCCTCACGGGCCCTCGACCGGGTCGTCACCCTCCGCGGCCATGTGTTCGCCACCGGCGACGACGTCGCGGCCGCCGCCATCGGCACGCTCGAATCGATCCGCTGGAAGGACGAGCGGGTGTTCTTCGCCGGCCCCGTCGTCGACGAGGCGCCGCGATGAACGCCCCCCCCACCGCTGCGCCCACCACGCTCGTCGAGGTCGAATCACTCTCGCGGGCATTCGGGCCGGTCCGCGCCGTCAACGATCTGTCGTTCACGATTCCCAGCGGTGCCGTCGTCGGCTTCATCGGCGCCAACGGGGCGGGCAAGACGACGACGATGCGGATCATGGCCACGCTCGATGATCCGACGGCCGGCACGGTGCGTGTGGCGGGCCACGACGTCACCGAAAAACCGACGCTGATCCGCCGTCTCGTCGGCTGGATGCCCGACACGCTCGGGATCTACGCCGACATGACGGTCTTCGAGTACCTCGACTTCTTCGGTCGCTCCTACGGCTTCTCCGCGGCGCAGCGCCGCGACCGGATCGACGACGTGATGCACTTCGCCGACCTCGGCCCGCTCGCCGACCGACAGATGGCGAAGCTCAGCAAGGGGATGTCGCAGCGCCTCTGCTTCGGCCGGATGCTGATCCCCGATCCGGAATTCATGATCCTCGACGAGCCGGCGGCCGGCCTCGATCCGAAGGCACGGCTCGAGTTCAAGAACCTCGTCCGCATCCTCTCGGCGCGCGGCAAGACGCTGTTCATCTCCAGCCACATCCTCACCGAACTGGGGGAGATGTGCGACCGGCTGGTGTTCATCGACTCCGGCCGCCTCGTGTTCCAGGGCCGCGCCGACGATCTGGCACGCGACGGAGCCGCCGGTGCGACCACGACGGTGATCGACGTCACCGTCGCCGGCGACCTCACGCCACTCCGCGACTGGGTCGGGAACCATGCCGGATGGAAGGTGCTCGCGGAGCGCCCGCGCGGCGCCCGCCTCACCTGCCCCGCGACCGACGACGCCGCCCTCGCGGCAGCGCTGCGCGGGCTCGTGGCCGGCGGCATCGACGTGATCGAGTTTCGCCGCGAACAGCGCCGCCTCGAGGAGGCGTTCGTCGACATGGTCAAGCAACTCGGCTGATGCCGCGCGGAGGAGGGGGAATGGCGAGCGCCGCGACCACGACTCATGCCCCCCCGGCCATCCGCGGCTGGCGCGGCGGCGATTTCCCCGATTGGCTCTCACCGATGCTCGTCAAGGAGCTGCGGCAGGGGATCCAGTCGGGCGCGTTCGCCCTGACGTTCGCCACGCTGCACACCGCAGTGGTGGTCCTGATGCTCTTCTGGCTGGGAATCGTCAGCGGTGATCCCGATGGCGGCCGGGCGGCCGGCGGGTTTTGCCGCTCGCTGTTCTGGGCGCTGCTCGGGGCCGTGCTCGTGCTCGCGCTCCCGCTCCGGGGTCTGAACGCGATCCGCAGCGAGGAAGCCGGTCAGACCTTCGATCTGCTCCGCCTCACGCGCATGTCGTCCACCCAGATCGTCGTCGGAAAGTGGGTGGCGATCATGGCGCAGGTGCTGCTCGTCGCCACCGCCGTGCTGCCCTACGTTGTCCTGCAGTATTTTCTCGGTGGCTATTCCGTCTTCGCCGATCTCGCAGTGGTCGGTCTCCTCGTGGTGGCGGCCGGGTTCGCCACGGCCTTGGCGATCGCAATCTCGGGGCAGACGACGTTTTTCCGTGGTCTTGCCGGCTTCACCCTGCCCGTCGTCATGGGGTGGGGCGGACTGATTGCGATCGTCAGCGGGTCGCTCCGGTTATCCGCCGACCTGGCCATGACGCTCCTGGTGCTCGCCGCCGCATCGATCCTCACGCTGCTCGAGTTCGCCGCCGCCGGGATCGCCCCGCCGAGTGAGAACCACGCGTTGCGGAAGCGGCTCCTCGCCCTCGGCTTCGCCACCGTGGTCGTGTGCATGAGTGCCGTCTGGGCGGCACAGCGGTCGAGCGGCATCCTGCAGGTCGATGCCTTGATCTGGATCCAGACAGGGCTCATGCCGCTCATCGGCTTGTTGGTGCTCGGCGAACTATTGAGCGACACCGTTCCGCGGCGCTCGCTCTACGAGCCGTTTGCCCGGTGGGGCGCCGTCGGCGGGCTCCTCGCCGCACTCTTCACACCAGGCTGGGCGACCGCCGTCCCGTTCACCGTGCTCCTCATGCTGCTCCTGGCGCCGTGCCTCCCATTGCTCGCTCCCGACCCTGGCTCCCTCGAGCAGTTTGCCGTCGTCTTTGTTCTCATCGCCGCCGGCCTGCTCCTCCCGATCCCGTTCACCCGTCTGGTGAAGGGGACGGCCTTCCGGGGGCTCGTCTCGATCCTCGTGACGATCGCCTCGTTCCTGCCGCTGTTCTATCTCGAGCAACCGCGCATCAGTCCCGCCTCTCCGGCCATCCCGATCCTGGAAGTGATCGTTGCCTGCCTGCCGTTTCCACTCCTGGCACGGGGAGGGCACCTGACGCCGGGTGCCACGACACTCCTCGGCCCACTGCTGGTGACGGCGATCGTCTGGGTGCCGCTCGTGGACCCCTGGCTCGCCGAGATGCGCTCGCTGCGGGGGATGCTCGCCGCCTGCCGCAGGCTCCGCGGCGATCGACTGCCCCGCGCGGCGGACCAGGGGACATGAACCTTCCCGCGATCCACGCCCGGATGCGACACGCGGCCACGGTTGCCCGGTTGCCGCTGGCACGCGGCCGCTGGTCGGGCCCGGCAGGCGGCGTCGCCGGCCGTGGCACCGGCAGCTCGATCGATTTCCAGGATCAGCGCCCCTACGTCGCCGGTGACGACCCGCGGCACATCAATTGGACCGCCTCGGCGCGCACCGGCTTCCACACGATGAAGCTCTACCACGAGGAGGTGTCGCCGCGCGTCGATCTCGTCGTCGACATGAGCGCGTCGATGTTCATCGCGCCGGCGAAGGCGGAGCGCACCTGGGAGCTCGCCTACTTCTGCGTCGAGAGCGGGATCCGCCAGGGGGGCCACCTGCGGATCATCCGCCTCGGCCGGTCCGCCGGCGAGGCGCCGGCCGAGGTGCCGCTCGCCGCGGTACTGGCCCACGATTGGCCCACGGCCGAGCCGGTCACCGCCGCGCCGCAGCTGCTCGCCGATCACCTCCCGCGCGTGCCCTGGCGGCCGGGATCGCTGCGGATCCTCGTCAGCGATCTCCTCGACCCGTCGCCCCCCGATGCCGCATCGACCCACCTCGCCGCGCGCGGAGGGAGGGCGCTGGTCATCGCCCCGGCGGCGCGCGAGGAGCGCGATCCCGACTGGCCCGATGCCGTCGAGTTCGAGGACTGCGAGTCTGCCGCCCGGCGCCGCCAGATCGTCGACGAGCATGTCCGTTCGCGCTATGCCGCCGCCTACCGGCGGCACTTCGCGCTGTGGCGCGAGGCGGCGCTGCGCCGCGGGATCGGCTTCGCCCGGATCGACGCCGAAGGGGAGTTCCTCGCCGCGCTCCGCGGCGATCCGCTCGCCTCCGGTGTGGTCGAGACCATGGGAGGGTGACGGGTGCGATGAGCCTGTTCCTTGCCAACCCCTGGGGCCTGCTCGCGCTGGCGGCGATTCCCGCGCTCCTGGGAATCCACGCGCTCCAACAGCGATCACGGCGGGTCCGCACGAGCACGCTGTTCCTCATCGAGCATGCCGGGCGCCCGCCCGAGGGGGGCCTGCGGCTCGAATGGGTGCGGCGCTCGGTGCCGCTGCTGATGCAGATCAGCGCCAGCCTGGCGCTGGCCTGGCTCCTCGCCGAACCGCAGTTCGTCGGCCGGCAGAGCCGGCAGACGGTGGCGGTCGTCCTCGACGCATCGGCCTCGATGGAGGCCTTCCGGTCCCCGGCGCGGCAGGCACTCGGCCGTTCGCTCCGGCGGCTCGCGGGAGCGGCGCAGAACACCGACTGGCGGCTGCTCACCACTGGCCCACGGCAGGCGCCGCTCTATGCCGGCTCCGATCTCGACGGCCTCCTCGCGGCGGTCGAGCGCTGGCAGCCCGTGCTCGGCACCCACGATCCCACGCCGGCGCTGGCCACGGCAGCGGGGCTCACGCCGGGCGGGCGCGGCATGGTGGTGCTGGTGACCGACCGGCCGGCGGACGTGCCAGGCTCGGTCGGCGTGCTCGCGGTCGGAACCCCGATCGACAACGTCGGCTTCGCCGGGGGGGATGTCGTCGTCGAGGGGGACGACGCGCGCTGGCGGGTGGTGGTCACCAATCCGGGGGAGCGTGGCCAGGAGCGCACGCTGCGCATCAGGCCGCCGGGAGCCGGCGCATCGGCAGGGAACGCAGCCGGCGAGGCGATCGCGGTCCGGCTCGAGCCCGGGCAGACGCGCATGCTCGAGGGGGGATGGCCGCCGGGCACCGACACGCTGCTTTTCGATCTCGCGCCCGACGCCTTCACCTTCGACGACTCACTCGCGCTGGTCCGTCCCAGACCGCGGCTCGTGCGCGTCGCCATCCGCTTTCCCGGCCCGACCGGGGGGGTGATCGGCCGGATGCTCGCCGCGGCACCGGGGGTGGAGATCGTGGCCGACGGCGGCGCGGCAGACGGCATCGCGGGAGCCGGCGGCACGGCCGATATCGTGGTGGCGCCCCTCGGGACCCCGGTGGATGGCGCCGCGGTGCTCATCCCCGATGTCGGCGCGGAGGGGGACGCGGCCGGGCCCGCCCCCCTCGATTCCTCCCCGGTGGCCGCCGAAGACGATCCGCTCGTCAACGACCTCGGCTGGGGCGGCCTCCTCTCCGGAGCTGCGGTGCCGCTCGACGACGACCCGACCGACCGGCCGCTGCTCTGGAAGGGCCCGCAGCCGCTGGCGCTCGTCCGTGCGACGCGCCGCCCCGACGGCACCGCCCCCGAGTCGCTCCTGCTCGCCTGGGACATCGCCGGATCGACGGCCGGCCGGCTGCCGGCGCTGGTCGTCCTCCTCACCCGGTTCGTGGAACGGGTCCGCGCCGGAATCGACCGCCCCTGGGCCGGTAATTTCCTCGTCGACGAGGCGATCGCCATGCCGAGCGCCGCCGGCGACCGGCTGACCGCCGTCCCCCTGGCCACCGCCGCCTCTGGAACAGTGTCGCCAGTGCCGTACCGCGGGCGGGCCCCGGCGCGCCCGGCGGTGTTCTCCGTCGGCCCCCCGGGCGCCGAGCCGCGCCTCCGGGGAGCGACGCAGGCCGCCGATGCCCGCGAGTCTGACTTCCGCGCCGCGACGACGCTCGACACCCTCGAAGGGCTGCGCCACGAGGCACGCGTCAAGCAGGCGATCGCCGACCCCTGGGTGCCGGCGTGGCTGGCGCTGGTCGCCGTGGCACTCGCCATCGCCTGGGGCTGGCCGGCGTGGCGGTCGGCCCGCGCACGCTCCCCCTCCACGACGGCCTGAATCCGATGTCGTTCGCCACTCCCGCCTGGTTCCTCCTCGTGCCGTTGCTGGTCGCCGCCGGCTGGCAGTGGCCCGCGCTCGGCCTCCGGCGCCCGCTGCGCGCCGCCTGCCTGGGGCTCTTGGTGATCCTCCTCGCCGATCCGCAGCTCCGACGCTTCGCCGAGGGGCTCGACCTCTGGCTGCTCGTCGATCGCTCCGACTCGGCCGCCGACAGCCTCGCGCCGCGCCTCCGCGAGTGGGAGACGATCCTCGTCAATTCCAAGGGACCGGCCGACCGGGTTCTGGCGGTCGATTTCGCCGCCGAGGCGGTGACGCGCGGCGCGATCCTCCGCGGGGGGGCCGCCGGCACCGAATACGCGGGCAGCCGCCAGGCGACCCGGTTGCGGACCGCGCTCGACCATGCCATCGCCGAGGCAGATCCCTCCCGGGCGGCACGGTTCCTCGCCCTCACCGATGGCCATGCCACCGAGCCGCTCCTCGGCGTGGCCGAGAAGCTCGTCGATCGGTCGATCGCCCTCGACGTGCGCATGCCACCGCCGCGATCGACGAACGACTACTCGATCGGGAGGCTCGACATGCCGGTGCGGGTGCAGCCGAGCGAGGCGCTGCTCATCGGCGTCAGCGTGCGCGGCGGCGACGATGCCCGGGTGCCGCTCGAGGTGCTCCGTGACGGCACCCGGATCGGCACGCTCGAGGTCGACGTCGTCGACGGCGCCGGCCGGACGCGGTTCACCGACCGCCTCGCCGCCCCCGGCGGGCACCGCTACGAGGTGCGGATCACACCCACCGACGATGCCCACCCGACCAACAACGTCGCCAGCCGCTGGGTGCAGGTCGACGGCGGCCGGCGCGTGGTGCTCGTCACCACCTATGTCGACGATCCCCTCGCGACCGCGATCCGCGCGCAGGGCTTCGCCGTCGAGGTGGTGGACGACCCGCGCGCGGCCCACGTCGGCACCCTCACCGGCGCCGCCGCGGTGATCCTCAACAACGTGCCCGCCGCGGCCCTCGAGGCCGGCTTCATCGCCGCGCTCGGGGGCTACGCCACGGCCCAGGGCGGCGGGCTGGCGATGGTCGGCGGGAAATACGCCTTCGCCTCGGGGGGCTGGTTCGGATCGCCGCTCGATCCGCTCCTGCCGGTGAGCATGGAACTGAAGCGCGAGCATCGCAAACTCGCCGCCGTGCTCGCCATGGTCATCGACCGCTCCGGCAGCATGTCGGTGACCGCCCCGGGCACCGGGCTGACGAAGATCGAGTTGGCCGGGGAAGGGGCCGCACGCGCCATCGAGCTGCTCGGCGATGCCGACCTCGTGGCGGTGATCCCGGTCGACAGCGAGGCCCACCCGCTCTCCGAGACCCCGCTGGCGGTGGCCAAGAACCGCGGCCCCCTCGCCCGGGCCGCCCGGGGCCTGCGCAGCCAGGGGGGGGGCATCTTCTGCTACGTCGGTCTCGATGCCGCGTGGAAGATGATCCGCGACGTCGACGTCGGCCAGCGCCACGTGATCCTCTTCGCCGATGCCGCCGATGCCGAGGAGCCGGGCGACTACAAAACGCTGCTGGCGGAGATGACGGCCAACAAGTGCACCGTGAGCGTGATCGGGCTGGGGCAGCGGACCGATCCCGATGCGGCCCTGCTCGAGGACATCGCCGCCCGGGGCCAGGGGCGGATCTTTTTCAGCGCCAGCGGCACCGATCTGCCGGCGCTGTTCCAGATGGAAACCGCCATCGTGGCCCGGTCGGCATTCCTCACCGATCCGGTGGCCGTGCGGGGCACCCCCGGCTGGCTGGAGATCGCCGGCACCCCGCTCGAATGGCTGCCCGAGGTCGATGCCTACAACCTCACCTACCTGCGCCCCGAGGCGACCGCGGCCGCGATCACCGGCGACGAATACAGCGCTCCGCTGGTCGCCTTCTGGCAGCGCGGCGCCGGCCGCGTCGCCGCCGTCACGTTTCCCCTCGGGGGCGACTACTCGATCGCGACCCGCGCCTGGGCGGGCTATGGCGACGCCGTCCAGACGCTCGCGCGCTGGCTCGCCGGTCCGGAGCCCCCCGCAGGGATCGGCCTGCGCAGCCGCATCGACGGCAGCGTGGTGCGTTTTGACCTGTTTCACGACGACACGTGGACCGATCGGCTCGCGGCCGCCGCGCCGCGACTCACGGTGATCCGCGGGGCCGGCGGCGAGCCCGTCGGGATTCCCTGGGAGCGGCTCTCCCCGGGGCAGTTCTCCGCTGCGGTCGATGCTGCCGACACCGACTTCATCCGCGCCGCCGTGGCCGTGGGCGAGACGACACTGGCGGCGGGGCCACTCAACGTCGTGACCGACGCCGAATGGTCGTTCGATCCGCGCCGGGTCGAGGAATTGCGCGGCGTGGTGAACCGCACCGGCGGCGCCGAGCGGGTCGATCTGACCGACGTCTGGTCGGCACCGCGGCCCGCGGCGTTCCGCAGCCTGCGGCGCTGGCTGCTGCCGCTGCTGGTCGGACTCGTGCTCGCGGAGGCCCTGCAGACACAGACCGGCTTGCGCTGGCCGGCACGGAGACGCGACGGATGATCTCGCCGGCCGGTCGGACTGGTGGCTTCACGAGCGGCGGTGTCACCACCCTCCGCGCCGCGCTCGCCGTCTGCGCGACGATCGGCGCGGCCGTCGCCGCCGAACCGCCTGCCGCGCCACGGATCGACAGTCTGCGCCTCCTGGGGACCCACAACTCCTACCATGTCGCCCCCGACCCGTTCACGCTCGGCCTGATGGCGACGGTGGTGCCCGACGAGGCCCGTGCGAACGACGTCACCCAGCGGACGCTCACCGAGCAACTCGACCGCGGCCTGCGTCATTTCGAACTCGATTGCTATCTCGATCCCGATGGCGGGCTGTTTGCCGAGCCGCTGGCGCTGACCCTCGCGGCGCGGACCGGGGCCGTGGCCGGGCCACTCGAGCACGCGGCAGCAGTGCGCCAACCCGGCATCAAGGTGCTCCACAGCCCGGGCTTCGATTTCCGCACCACCGTACCGACCCTCGCCGCGGCGCTCGCCGAGGTGCGCCGCTGGTCCGACGACCACCCGGGGCACGTGCCGGTGTTTTTCCTCATCGAGTGCAAGCAGGACTCGTTCTCCCCGACCCGGCCGGTGCCCTGGTCGGCCGACGGGTTTTCCACGCTCGAGCGGGAGATCCTCGCGGGCTGGCCGCGCGATCGGATCCTCGCCCCCGACGACGTGCGCCGCGGTCACCCCACGCTCCGGGAGGCGGTCGAGGGGCGGGGATGGCCCGCCGTCGACGCCTGCCGCGGCAAGGTCTGCTTCCTGCTCGACAACGAAGGGGCCACGCGCGACCTCTACCTGGGCGACACCCCCAGCCTCGAGGGGCGCCTCCTCTTCGCGAGCGTGCCGCGCGACAACCCCGCGGCGGCGTTCATGAAGCGCAACGATCCGGTGGGGAGTTTCGCGGAGATCCGCGCGCTCGTCGCCGCCGGGTTTCTCGTCCGCACGCGCACCGACGCCGGCACGGTCGAGGCCCGCGCCAACGACACGGCCCGGCGCGACCGTGCCATCGCCAGCGGAGCCCAGCTCCTGTCCACCGATTTCCCCGAGCCCGACCCGCGCTTCTCGGACTACCACGTCCGGCTGCCGGCGCCCGATGAGCCGGCAGCGGCCGTCAGGCGAGCAGCGCCAGCGCCACCGCCACCCCCAGGCAGACCAGCGCCGTGACGACCACCCACAGGGGCCGCCGCGGCGCGGGATCCTCCTCCGCCGTGAGCCAGTGGCCGCAGGCCGGGCAATGGGGCGAGTCGTCGTCGATCGGCGTGCCGCACTCGGGGCAGGGGATCAGCCCGGCACCGCCGTCATCGCTGTCATCGGTGCCGCTGTCATCGGCGCCGCCAGTGCCGCCGGCGTGATCGGCATCGTCGTCCCAGTCGTCGTCGTTCGCGTCGTCATCCCAGCGGTCGATCATCACTCGCTCCAGGGGATTCCCCGGGAATCACCTTCGGCCCACCACAGGCCGTGGTGACGAAAGCCAGCGCGGCGCGCCCGGTCGCGGCCCGGTACTCGGCGACGATCCGCTCGGAGGCTGCAGCCGCCATGTCGGACCGCACGAGGGCGACGGTGCAGCCGCCGAAGCCACCCCCCGTCATCCGGCAACCGAGCACACCCGGCACGCGGATCGCGAGGTTCACCAGGGTGTCGAGCTCCGGGCAGGAGACCTCGTAGTCGCGGGCGAGGGACCAGTGGCTCTCGACCATGATCCGGCCGGCGCGGACGAAGTCGCCGAGATCGACCGAGGCGGCGAAGGCCTGGACGCGGGCGTTTTCCGACACCACATGGGCCACCCGGCGCCGCTCCACGTCGGGGAGCGCGCCGGCACGGGCCGGCCACTCCGCCGGTCCGAGATCACGGAGGGTCGCCACACCGAGCCGGGCCGCCGCCCGCCGGCAGTCGTTGCGGCGACCGGCATATTCGCCGGCGACGAGATCGTGCTTCACGCCGCTGTCGATCACCAGCACCACGACCGTCGGATCGGCGAGGGGCACGTGGGTGATGGCGCGGCTCCGGCAGTCGAGGAGCAGGGCGTGCCCGGGGCGGCAGCAGGTGACCGCGAACTGATCCATGATCCCGCAGGGCACGCCGGCGTAGCGGTGCTCCGCCTCCTGGCAGAGAAGCGCCTTCTCGACTTCCGGAAGACCGTGCCCGCAGAGCGCCTCGATCACGGTCGCGATCGCGACCTCGAGTGCCGCCGAGCTGCTCAAGCCCCCGCCCGCCGGCAGATCGGCGCTGATGGCGATGTCGCAGCCGGGGATGTCGAAGCCCCGCGCGGCGTAGCCCGCGATCACCCCGAGCGGGTAGTGCCCCCAATCGCTCCGGCCGGGCACCAACGGTCCCGCGGCGTCGATCTCCACCGCCGGCCCGGCCCCGTCCGAGCGGAGACGGATCAGCCGGTCGGGGCGGCGGCTGACGGCACAGCGGATGCCGCGCTCGATCGCCATCGGCATCACGCAGCCGTCGTTGTAGTCGGGGTGTGCGCCGATGAGCGTCACCCGGCCGTGGGTCTCCACCACGAAGTCGGGGGCAGCGGCAGGCGAGCGATCCATGACGGACTCCGGGGACATGGCCGACAGCCTACTGCACCCCGCCGGCTGCGTGCCCGGGCACCCCTTGGGGCCCTGGCCACCGGCTGCAAGCTGGCAGTCTGGTGGGACGGGGGGAGCGGCGGCGACCATGCGGACGCCGGGGAAAAACCGTTCCCCTGGGCGGCGCAGCGGCCGAAGTGGGAGGAGTCGCCCGAGCCGTCGAGGCGGCCGCGCCACGGCCGTGGAGTCGGTGCCCGCCATGCCGCCCACACGCCTCCCCGCCGTGCTCCTCCCGCACGTGCTCCTTTTCGCCGCGTGGCTGGTCGCCGCGCCGATCCGCGCGGAGGAGGCCGACCTCCACACCGACCGCGACGCCTTCACCCCCTCCACCGCCTGCATCCCGCCCGGCACGTGGCTGGCCGAGGCGTCGCAGGTGTATATCGACAACCGCACCGGCAACCCGACTTCCAGCTACCCCGAGTTGCTCGTCCGCTCCGGCGCGAGCGACTGGTGGGAGTGGCGGCTGGGGGTCAACTACACGGTCGGCTCCCAGGGCAACGTGGTGACGAGCGTCGAGGTGGGGGAACTGCCCTTCGACGGCCATGCGG
This sequence comes from Planctomycetaceae bacterium, assembly GCA_005791575.1. Classification (GTDB taxonomy): domain Bacteria; phylum Planctomycetota; class Planctomycetia; order Pirellulales; family UBA1268; genus F1-20-MAGs016. Next base: position 3,598 of record SXWA01000173.1, on the reverse strand, counting down.
TCTACGAGTCGAACATCCTCTTCGGCTTCAAGGCGGCCGTCACCCGCCAGGAGGGCTGGGTGCCGGAGAGCTGCTTCATCATGGAGGCGACGACCCCGACCTACGCGGAGGAATGGGGCACGAGCCCGGTCGCCACGGCGGTGTGGGGCTGGGAACTCCCCTCCGGCGCCGGCCGCCTCGACGCGGCGCTGCGCTACGCCTACTCGGTCGCCGAGAGCGACTGGTTCTCCCGTTGGGGTCCCTCGGTGGTCTGGCGCCGGCCGATGACGGAGCGCTGGGAGGTCCACGCGGAATACTTCTCCACGAGCACCCAGGGGCTGCCCGACGACACCGTGCGCCCCTTCTTCAGCCCCGGAACGCACTATCTCCTCACCCCGCGGGTGGAGATCGGCATCCGGGTCGGTTGGGGGCTGACGGACGACGCGGCGCCGTTCTTCTCCGACGCGGGGCTCGGCTGGCGCTTCTGATCTGCTCCCCGTCGCCTTGCGGCCCGTGTAGAACAGGCGTCCGGCCGTGAGGGGACGCGGTCCGGACGGGTGGCCCTCGGCGGAGCAGGTCGACATGCGGCATCACAACGGAATTCGCAGTCAGGCTGTCTGCCTTTCAGTCGTCTGCCTGGTCGCCGTCGGCTGTGGGGGAACCGGGCCGGCAGGGGGTGGCGGAAAGGGCTCCGCCGGGGCCCTGCCGGAGCGACCGCTGGTGGCGCTGGTGATGAAGTCGCTGGCCAACGAATTCTTCGCCGGCATGGCCGACGGGGCGCGCCGCCATCAGGCCCAGGCCGCTGACCGCTACGACCTCGTCGTCAACGGCATGAAGAACGAGACCGACGTCGAGGAGCAGGTCGGCCTCGTGGAGCAGATGGTCGCGCGCCGGGCCAAGGCGATCGTCATCGCCCCGGCCGACTCGAAGGCGATGGTGCCGGCGCTCGCCCGGGCGGTGGCCGCCGGCGTGCTCGTGGTCACCATCGACAACCGCCTCGACCCCGACACCCTCCGCACGGCCGGCCTCGAGATCCCGTTCGTCGGGCCCGACAACCGGGCCGGGGCGCGGCAGGCCGCCGCGGCGGTGGCGGCGCGGCTGGAGAAGGGAAGGGAGGTGGCGATCATCGAGGGGATCGTCACCGCCGACAACGCCCGCCAACGGAGCCTCGGGCTGGAGGATGCCGCCCGCGAGGCGGGGCTGGTGGTGGTGGCGCGGCAGAGCGGGCAGTGGGAGATGGAGAAGGCCAACGCGATCGCGGCCGCCCTTCTCGCGGCCCACCCCGATCTCGCGGCGATCCTCTGTGCCAACGACAGCATGGCGCTCGGTGCGGTGGCGGCGATCGGCGCGGCCGGGCGAACCGGCGTGCTCGTCTCCGGATTCGACGCCATCCCCGCGGTGCGTCCGCTGCTCGACGACGGGCGGCTCATGGCCACGGTCGACCAGCACGGCGACCGCCTCGCGGTCGAGGGGATCGAGACGGCGCTGGCGATCCTCGCCGGTGCGGCACGGCCCGAGGACCGGACCACGCCGGTCGATCTCGTCACCGGCGCCGCCGGGGGCCCGCGGCCGTGACCCGTGCCGGGCGCCCGGGCGGCGCCGACGGCATGGGACCTCCCGCCGCACCGCGACGGGCCCGTGCCTGGCGACCGGCCGGCTGGGTGCTGCTGGTGGCGGTGTGGCTCGGTCTCGTCGCCACATTCGGCCTGCTCACCGACCATTTCCTCTCCCCGGCGACGCTCCTCACCGTCGCCGGTCGGCTGCCGGCGCTGACCGTGGTGGCGGCGGGCATGACCCTCGTGATCATCGCCGGGGGCATCGACCTCGCGGTCGGCTCCATCGCCGCGCTCGCCGCGGCTGTCCTCGGCGTGGCCGTTGTCGATTGGGGCTGGCCGGTGGCGGCGGCGGCAGCGCTCGCCGTGGCGGTGGGCAGCACGGCCGGGCTGACGGGTGGCTTGGTGAGCGTGGGGCTGCGCGTTCCGCCGTTCCTCGCCACGCTCGGGCTGCTCGAGATCTGCCGTGGGGCCGCCTACCTCGTGACCGGCTCCCGGACGAAATACATCGGCGCCGCGGTCGAACCGCTCGCCCGACCGCTATCGGGAATCGGGTTGCCACCCACCGTGCTGATCGCCCTGGCGACCGTGGCCGCCGTGCACCTGCTTCTGACCCGCACGGTCTTCGGCCGGCACGTGGTGGCAGTCGGTGGCAATCCGGCCGCCGCGCGCTTCGCCGGGATCGACACCGGGCGGCTGCGTCTGCTCGTCCACACGCTCAGCGGCGGCCGCGCCGGGCTGGCCGCCGTCCTCGCCACCGCCCGCCTCGGCTCGGCCGATCCCAATGCCGGCGTCGGCCTCGAATTGGCGGCGATCGCCGCGGTGGTCATCGGCGGCACGAGTCTGACCGGGGGCTCCGGTTCCCCCCTGGGCAGCCTGTTGGGGGTGCTGGTGATCGCCACGCTCGAGGCGGGGCTGGCGCAGGTCGGGGCCTCGGAACCGGTCAAGCGGATCGTCACCGGTGCCGCGATCGTGACGGCGGTGGCGTTCGACTCGCTGCGCCGCCGGGGGGCGCTCACGACGGTGCGGGAAGCCCCAGGCGCTCCGCCGCGCGGGTGAGGATCGGTGCCGCGGCGCGGGCTGCCGACGGGCTCGTGAGATCGGTGGCATGGGTCGGGATCATCTCGTCCATCCGCCGGCGGCCGTCTGCCGACGCCAGACGGTCGGCGAAGCAGCGCTGCACCACCTGGAGGGCCACGTCGACACTCACCGACGCTCCAGGGGAGGCCCCGAGCAGCGCGGCGAGCGTGCCTGACGGGTCGGTGAGCACCTCGGTGCCATAGGTGACCCGGCCCCGATCGACCGGCTTGAGCGTCTGGACGCGGATCCCCGCCTCCACGAGCCGCCAGTCCTCCGCGCGGGCGCGTGGATAGAACTCGCGGAGCGCGGCAAGGCGATCCCCCATCCGCTGCAGCCCCTGACCGACCAGATAGCGGATCAGACCGAGGTTGCGCACCCCGGTGGCCGCCAGGGTCGCGAGATTCGCCGGCCGGATCGACCGCGGCAGGTCGGTGAGTCGCCCCTGGTCGCGGAGGAAACGTGTCGTCCAACTGGCGAACGGGCCGAAGAGGAGCGACGGCCGGCCATCGAGGCGCCGGAGGTCGAGGTGGGGGCCACCGAGCGACGGCGCCGACGGCGGCGTGCCCCCGTAGACCTTGAGCGGATGACGGGCCGCGAGATCGGCGCGGTCGCAGACCAGCCATTGGCCACCGATGGGAAAGCCGGCGAAGCCGCGCGCGGCGGCGATCCCAGCCGATTGCACCAGGGGCAGCGTGCCGCCACCGGCACCGAGGAAGACGAACCTCGCCCGCACGCGCTCGGTCCCGCTGCCGTCGGCGCGCTGCACCGTCACCTCCCATCCCGGCGTGGTCCGGCGCACGGCGAGCACCCGACGGCCGGTCTCGACACGGCACCCCGGCTGGCGGGCCAGCCAGGCGAGCAGGCCGCGGGCGAGCCGGCCGTAGTCCACCTCCGTGCCCCCCTCCATCCAGCTCGCGGCCACCGCACCGGCCTGCCGCCCCTCCATCACCAGCGGCGCGAGCGCCTCGATCCGGCGCGGGTCGGCG
>SXWA01000172.1 GCA_005791575.1 Planctomycetaceae bacterium | reverse complement strand
GATGGGGGCCGAGCGCCTCCTCGGCAACGGCGACATGCTCTTCCTCTCCCCCGGCACCAGCCAGATCCTCCGTGGCCAGGGCACCTACGTCAGCGACGACGAGATCGGCCGCGTGATGGCGGAGATCGGCACCGACGATCCGCAGTACGCCCTGGAGCTGGTCAACCTCCAGCCCGCCCCGTCGGGCGACGCCCCGGCCGCGACCGGATCGCCGCAGGAGAAGGACGATCTCTACGACGCCGCCGTCGAGGTGGTGATCCGCGAGGGACGCGGCAGTGTGTCGTTGCTCCAGCGGGCCCTCGGCGTGGGCTACGGCCGCGGCGCCCGGCTGATCGATTTCATGGCGGAGGACGGGGTCGTCGGCCAATACGCCGGTAGCCAGGCCCGCGAGGTGCTGATCACGATGGAGCAGTGGGCCGATCGCAAGGGGGTGGCGGCGCCGCCTGCCGATCCCGCTCCGCGGAAGCTGAAGATCCAGCCGCATGGCGAAGCGCCGCGCGGCGGGGCTACGGCCGCGAAGCCCGCCCACGAGCAAGCCGCGAAGCCCGCCTACGAGCAAGCCGCGAAGCCCGCCCGCACCGCCGCATCGCGGCCCGCACCCACGCTGCCCCTCCCCGAGGCCGACGAGGACGAGGAGGAAGAGGAGCAGGACGACGAGGTGGAGTCGTTCGGCGGTGATCAAGCCGGCGGCGATACCGACGACGATGCGTTCGAGGCGGAAGCCGACGGGGCCGACGGCGACGTCGACGCGTTTGCCGACGCCGAGGGCTCGGACGACGCGTGGGAGGACGACGCCTCCGCCGACGGCTCCGGGGCCGACGACGCGGATGATGACGACGACTCGGGCGAAGCCGCGGCCGACGACGACTGAGGGCGCGTCACTGGCAGGTCCGAAAGTCGCTCGCCAGCCCGTCACCCGCCCGGCGGCGTGACTGCGACGCGGTCAGAAAACAGTGCTCGCCCCCAGCGCGGCGGCCGCGGCCACCGCCCAGGCCGGAACCCGGTTCCCCGGCGGGCCGGACCGCGGCGGCGACTCCGCGGCATGGCCCTGTAGAATCTCCGGGAAGTGCCGCAATGTTGGTTGGCCGGCTCGTGGGTGGGGTACGCACGAATGGACGGCCCGGATGCTCGCCTTGCCGATTTGGTCGCCGCGGTCGTCGATCCGCTCCTGCGCGACCGGCTGTCGGCGTTTCTCACCGGCGGCCGGCCGCCGTCCGAGCGCGAGTTGTTCGAGGCGGCGGCCTCGGTTCCCGAACCGCAGGCCCGGCAGCGGCTCGTCGCCGCCATCTGTGCCGGGGATGAGCAGAAGCGGCGCGCGGTGGAGGCGTTGCTCAAAGCCGACCAGGAGGAGACGGCGCATGTCATGGCTCCGCTGCTCGGGCAGTCGCCACCCCCCGTGATCTGGCCGGCCTCTCCCGAGTCGGCATCCGAGGCGACGACCGACCCGCGGCGACGGCCGGAGAGGATCGGCCGCTACCGGATTCAGAAACTCCTCGGCAGCGGGTCGTTCGGCGAGGTGTGGCTCGGCTACGACGACGAGCTCGACCGCCCCGTCGCGGTCAAGGTGCCGCGCCGTGGTCGGATCGACGGGAGTGAGGCGGCCGAGTCGTTCCTCGCCGAAGCCCGGTTCGCGGCGGCGCTGAGCCATGCCAACATCGTCCCCGTCCACGACATCGGACACCTCGACGATGGATCGGTGTATGTCGTCAGCCGATTCATCGCCGGCAGCCCGCTGCGTGCGGTCCTCGACGAGGGGCGGCTGCCGTTCGAGGAGTCGGCACGGCTGATCGCAACCGTCGCGCGGGCGCTCCACCATGCCCACCAGCGTGGCGTCATTCACCGCGACGTCACGCCGCGCAACATCCTCATCGAGGAGACCAGCAACGCGCCGTTCGTGACTGATTTCGGCGTCGCCGTCGCCCTGGCCCGGTCGCTGGCCGACACTCGCATCGCCGGGACGCCGGCGTACATGAGCCCGGAGCAGGCCAAGGGGGAGGCCCACCGGCTCGACGGCCGCAGCGACGTGTTTTCCCTCGGTTCGATCCTCTACGAGATGCTCACCGGGCGCCGGGCATTTTCCGGCTCGACGACGCTGGAGATCCTCGAAGCGGTCGCCTCGGCCCATCCGCCGCCACCGCACGACTGCGACCCGGCGGTTCCGTCGGAGCTCGACCGGATCTGCGGCAAGGCGCTCGCCAAACGCCGCGGCGATCGCTACGAGTCGGCGGCGGCGCTGGCGGACGATCTCGAGGGCTGGGTCGCCGGCGGCGCGGACGACACCGTCGTCGACCTGCCGATCGAGCCCAAGGGGCTGCGTAGTTTCGACGCAGCGGATGCCGGCGCGTTTCTCCCACTGCTCCCCGGTTCGCGCGGCCGCGACGGTCTCCCCGAGAGCCTGCGGTTCTGGAAGACCAAACTCGACGAGACCGATCCCGAGAGGACGTTCGCGATCGGGCTGCTCTACGGTCCAAGCGGCTGCGGGAAATCGTCGCTGGTGAAGGCCGGCATCGTGCCCCGGCTCGGGGCGCACGTCTGCCCGATCGTGCTCGACGCGTCGTCCGACGACACGGAGGCGCGGTTGGCACGGGCGCTGCGGAAGGCGGTCGGCGGTCAGCCGGCGAGGGGCGGTCTTGTCGAGGCGTTCGCCGCCGCGCGCGAGTCTGGCGGCGCGAAGCTGGTCGTCGTTCTCGACCAGTTCGAGCAGTGGCTCCAGGCACATCCGGATGCCGCCCGCGAGCCCCTGGTGGCGGCACTGCGCCAATTCGACGGCTGCCGCCTGCAGGCGCTCGTCCTGGTGCGCGACGACTTCGCCATGAGCGCGGCCCGCTTCATGGAAGCCCTCGAGGTGCCGATCGAGGAAGGGTCCAACTTCGCGACCGTCGACCTGTTCACCGTCGATCACGCGCGCGGCGTGCTGGTGCGCTTCGGCCAGGGACTGGGGCGGCTGCCACGCCGGACGGAGAACATGTCGGCCGAAGAGGTGGCGTTCGTCGAGGCTGCGACCGCCGGCCTCGGAGGCGTGGAACAGCGGGTCGTGCCGGTGCAGTTGGCGCTGTTCGTCGATCTCGTCCGGACGCGCCCCTGGACGATGGCGACGCTCAAGGCCCTCGGGGCGGCGGCGGGCGCCGGCCGTCTCCTCGACCGCGTCGGGGTGGCATTCCTGGAGGATTCGTTCAACGCGCGCTCGGCGACACCGTCGCACAAGCTCCATGCCGTGGCCGCCAAGCGGGTCCTCGAGGCCCTGCTGCCCGAAGCGGGGGCCGCGATCCGTGGTCACAAACGCTCCTCCGCGGAGCTCCTTGCCATCTCGGGATACGGTGACCAGCCCGGGGACTTCGCGACCCTCATGCGGATCCTCGATGGCGAGTTGCGGTTGGTCACGCCGACCGACCCGCCGTCGGGGAAGTCGACATCGGGCTCGGCTGCCGCCATCGGCGGTGATGCCCACTACCAATTGACGCACGATTACCTCGTGCCTGCACTGCGCGAGTGGCTCACCGGGGACCGCCGTCGGACGGCGAAGGGGCGCGCGGAACTGGTGCTCGCCGATCGGACGGCGATCTGGAGTGAGCGCAAGGAGACGCAGCAGCTCCCCACGCTGCTCGAGTGGCTGCAGATCCGTTGGTTCACTCGTCCCACGGACTGGCGCCAGGCAGAGCTGCGGATGATGGGGCGCGCCGATCGTGTCCATGCCGGCCGTGGCGCCGTTGCGGCGGCCCTGGCCCTGGCGGTCGTGCTCGGCGGCCTCGGCGTCCGCAGCCGTGTCGCCGGCCGGCAACTCGCCCTCGAGGCCGACGGCGCCGTCGGCACGCTCCTCGCCGCGGACATCGGCGCGGTCGATGCCGCGATCGCCGCCCTGCCCCGCCATGCGTCGCGCGCCTTGCCGGCGCTCCGTGACGTGGTCGCTGGGGACGGGAGCGATGTCCGGAGGCTGCGTGCGGCGCTCGGACTGGCCGCGCTGGCGAGGGCCACGGGAGGCGGGATGGACCGGCAGGCCTCCGAGTACCTCGCCGACCGGCTGCTCAGGGCCGAGCCCCCGGAGGTGAGGGCGATCGTCGCGGCGCTCGAGCCGCAGGCCGGGCAGTTGGCCGAGCGTTTCGGGCGCGCGGCTGCCGATCCGGCAGGGGGGCCGCGGCGGCTGCGAGCGGCGGCGGCCCTGGCGGCGTATCGGCCCGACGGCTCCGACTGGCCGCGGATCGCGCCCACGGTGGCCACCGATCTGGTGAATGTCCCGGCGGTCCACCTGGCGACCTGGCTCGAGGCATTTCGTGGCGTCCGCGGGGCGCTCATGCCGGAGTTGGTGCGACTGTTTGCCGACCCCGCCCGGCGCGACATCGAGCGCTCGCTCGCCGCCGACGTCCTCTCCACCTACGCCGCCGACGATCCGGCGGTGTTGGCCGACGTGGTGATGATGACGGAGCCGAGTCACTTCACGACGCTTGCCGATTCGGTCGGCGAGGTGTTGGACGGCGTCGCGCCGCTGCTCGAAGCCGAGACCGCCAAGACGCTCCCGGCCGACATGCCGGCGGCGGCTCCCGAGCGCGAGTTGCTCGCAGTCCGGCAGGCGAAGGGGGCCGCCGTGCTCCTCCGGTACGGCCGAGCGGCGCACGCCTGGCCGCTGTTCGTCCATGCGCCCGACCCACGTGTGCGGAGCCATCTGATCCACTTGGTCGGGCCGTTCGGTGTCGATCCGGCGCTGCTCGCCGAGCGGCTCGGCGTGGAGAAGGACGTGTCGGCGAAGCGCGCGCTCGTGCTGGCGCTAGGGGAGATGGCCGCGGACACCGCTCCCGACAGCCCCCAACGGTCCCGCCTCAACGATGTCCTGATTCCCGTGCTGCGGACGATGTACACGGCCGACCCGGATCCGGGGCTTCATGCCGCGGCCGAGTGGTCGCTCCGCCAACTCGGGGAGCGGAAGTGGATCTGGGCGCGGATCCAGGAGTGGCGCAAGGGCGCGCTGGACCCGTCACCGGCCGGCGGTCGGGAGAAGCCGTCGCCGCCGGAACCGACCGCCATCGGGGCTGGTTCTCCACCGGGCCCGTCACCCCCCCATCCGGGCGCCCCCGCCGAACCCGGTTGGTTCGTGAACAGCCAGGGCCAGACGCTCGTCGTCGTTCCCGGTCCGGTAGAGTTCACGATGGGTTCACCGGAGTCTGAGGAGAGCCGTCGGACCGACGAGCGGCAGCGTGGGATGCGCATCCCGACGACGTTCGCGCTGGCAGCGACGCCGGTGACTCGCGTGCAGTATCGCCAGGTCATCGGGGCGCCGGAGGAGACGGGCCCGTACCTCGCCAAGATGTTCTTCGGCATCGACGCCGCCGAGAAGCCGGGTGACGACATCCCGATGGTGGGGATCACCTGGTTCGAGGCGGCGAAATACTGCAATGAACTGGGAAGAATCGAGGGCCTTTCCGAGGATCAACTGGTCTACGTGCAGGCCGGGCGGGGCCGCCCGGTCACGGGCCTCCACACCGACCACGCGTCGCGGTCGGGATATCGCTTGCCGACGGAGGCGGAGTGGGAATACGCCGTCCGCGCCGGGGCGGTGACGAGCCGGTCGTACGGGCAGTCGACCGCCTTGCTCTCCGCATACGCCGTGTGCGGCGGTGAGGCCGAGGAGGCCCGACCGGTCGCCGCCAGGAAACCCAACGATCTGGGACTGTTCGACGGTCTCGGCAACGTCTGGAATTGGACGCAGGACCTGTACTCGGAACGTGGGACCGATGGTGCCGGCGACGGTCCCCTGACGCCGGATCAACTCCGGTCCAAACGCGGCGGCGACTACAGCCTGCCGTCGACCAAGACGCGTGTGGCGTTTCGAAACTACGATCAGGCCGCTCGCGCGGAAATCAATGTCGGCTTCCGCATCGCCCGGACGATCACGCCGCTGCCGGTCGGGGGAAACCGGCCCGCGGCGCCGCGCCCGGCCTCGGATCAGAAGGCAGAGCCCCGCTGACCCCCGCTCCACGGAGAACCGACCGATGGATCTTGACGATTCCGCCGCATCGCCGGCGCGGAAGTACACGGCGCGCGAACTGTGCCCCGTGGTCTACGACCGGCTCCACGAGCGGGCCGCGCGCTTCATGGCGGGGGAGCGGGCCGACCACTCGCTCCAGGCGACCGCGCTGTTGCACGAGGGCATTCTCCGACTCGGTGGATTCGACGAACCGCTGTGGGAGTCGAAGTGGCACTTTCTCGGCGCCGCCTATCGTGCCATGAAGCGCCAGTTGATCGAGCACGCCCGTCACAAAGGTGCCGAGAAAGCGGGGGGGAAACTCCGACGGCACGACGTCCAGGCGATTGACGTCGGCGACTCGGCAGCGCGCGACGACGTCGCGGCGCTGCTCGAGTCGGTCGAACGCCTCGGCGCCGAGGAGCCGGAGTCAGCCCACCTCGTGAACCTCGTCTATATCGTCGGGTTCACCGTCCAGGAGGCCGCCGACGAACTCGGGTTTTCACGAGAGACTGCCAAGCGGCGACTCCGGTTCGCGAAGGCCTGGTTGGGACGCGATCTCCACGACTGGGCCCCCGACGGCGAGTGATCCCGCTGGTGGGCGCCGGCCGCGGCCGCGCCGTCTGCCCTCGAGGATCGCGAGGAACGAGACGGCCACCCCCAGGCTGCTCGCGGCGGACAACGGATCGATTTCCGGCACGCCTGAACCGGACGTCGTGCCGGTCGAGTCCCAGGTCGTCGACGTGTTCGTCAACACGCTGGTCACCGTGGTGCGCTCTGCTTCGTAGGGCAGATACCCGTAGTCGGGACTCCAGTACGCGTTGATGTCGAGCGTCAGATCGAGCGCCGTTCGGCCGATCGGGGTGAGCGTCAGGGCGACCGACTCGGTGGCGTTGAGCGTCGGGGCCGCGTTGCCGGAGAACAGCCCGGTGGATCCTCCGCCACCAGGCTTGTCACTCCAAGCCGACGATGTTCCTCGGCCCTGGTCCACGCTCTCGAGAAGCCCTTCGGCCTCCATGTCGACGACCACGTCGCCGGTGAAGTCGGGCAGGGGCTGGAGGAACTGGCAGTCGAAGCCGAAGTTCCACAGTGTCGGCGTCGCGGTGACCGTGCCGCTCATCGTCAACGCGGTGCTGGTGACGTCGTAGTCCAACTGGAAATCGTCCCCCGTGAGGCTGGCAACCGTCTCCCGCGGCCGCGGCGGTGGGGGGACCGGAGGCACCGGGGGCTTGGGGGCCTTCGGGGCGAAGTCGCGGATCAGCTTGTCGATGATGCCGTTGACGACGCTGTTGGCCAATGGAGGACTGATGTTCCGCAGGTAGGTGGCGGTCGTCGTGATGCGGTAGTCATCCTGGTCGTCCGACGACGACAGGTATTCCTGGACGAACACCCCGGTGTACTCGAGCGTGCCCGACTGGCCGGTCGGTACGTCGAACACGGTCCCGGTCACCGTGAAGGGCATGCTCGACGATCCGGTCGAGAACAGCGAGATGGTGCTTGCCACCGCTCCGCGCATCGCGGCGAGTGACGCGACTGCGAGGATCAGCGCCGCAGGCAAGGCTCGGCGTCGACGGGATCCACGGTGTTTGGTGAACAAGGGGACGGAAGAGGACGGATGCAGGGTGCTCATGGATCGACTCCTGGAAACGGGGAAAGGGTCGTCGGATCGGCGTTCGCCCCCCGCCGGTGCGCGGCGGGGGCACGAAGTCGCTGCCGGCGGTCGGGAGCAACCCGGCCGCCATGTCGGTTGATGACCGCGCACGCAGACATCGATCCGCGCCGCGATGGAATCGATCCCGACCCGGATGGGGTGGAATCAAAAACACCACCTGGATCAGTCTGCCGACCGACCGGCCCGGTGGACGGTCGGTTCGAGACCACGGCAGAAGCACAGCCGGAAGTGGACCCGGGGTCCGCGGATCAACCGGCTGTCATCGTGCTTGCAGGAGCGGTTCCAGGACTGCTGGAGAAGGGCCCAACGAACTGCGTGAAACGCCGAACAGGCCCGCAACACGCGGAAGGGAAAAAGGCTGAAGGAAGACGAGCCGAATGGAATGGAGACGGGTAACCAAACCCTGATCTCGCCCATTCCACCCCTACGGTCTCTCGCCAAATTACAGGGGGTGCAACCACCTCGCAACTCCCACCGCGCGGCGGCGTCGTTGCTGGGTTGCCGCCGCTGCACGAGATCGGGCGACGTCTGCGGGGCCTGCCACACAGCCCAGGCCGGGTGCGGTCACCGATCTCGGCGTTGTTCGCGCTGGTGGCCCCTCTCTCGTGGCGGCTCCATTGGTCGCGAACTCCGTGACCCTCTCGACCCTCCGATCGCGCATTCATCCCCGACGGGCCACGAAGGCCGTCGGCCGCCGGCGGCCGGACTCAGGCGGCCGACGGCAGCGGCGCCGTCGTGGCATCCCCCCCCGACTCGATCACCGCAGACACGACCATGGCAGCCTTCATTGCGTTCGCGAACGTCGGGCCGCTTCCCCGCACGTACCCCGGCCCCTTCACTCCGCGCGACAGTGCGATGGCCACGCTCGCGCCGGGGGGTTCGGCAGGGACGGGCGGGAGCGGCAACGGCCCCAATACGCCTTGGAACCCACTGAGCGACATGGCCGCCAATCGCATGCTCGGCTACGAGCCGGCCCCCGGCCCTGATGGCACGACCGATCCTCGCGTCCGTCGGCGCATCAATGGTGGCTGGTGGCGGGGCATCATCGGCCTCGCGGCCCTGTGCGTCACCGAGCCGGTGTCGGCGGCTTCCTACACGTGGAACGGCGCATCGACCACGACATCGGCGTGGAGCGGATCGAACTGGTTCCCGGGGACGTTGCCCACGAGCGGGACGCACCGGCTCGTCTTCACCGGAGCGCGCCGGCCGACGAACACCGCGACGGCGAATTACAACCTCGACGGGATCACCTTCACGGGAAGCGCGCAGAGCTTCACCATGCAGGGCAACTCGTCGAGCCGGCAGTTGAACATGTTCGGTGACGTCGTCAACGACTCGGGGATCCTGCAGACGATCGGTGGGACGACCACCGGTACGAAGCTCGTGCTCAACTACGGCACGGCCGCGGCGACGCGGGCGATCAACACCGGATCTGGCACGATCGACATGAATGCCCAGATCAACGGCGGTTCCGCCGTGACGCTGAGCAAGACCGGCAGCGGACGGCTCGTGCTCGACAATCCGCCGGGGACCGGTCACGGCTTCAACGGCACGTTCCGGGTGTCGGAGGGAATCCTCGATCTGCAGGGATCGATCCCCGCCAACTTCGTCGTGTCGAGTACCTCGACGATCACCATCGATCCGGCCGCCGCGAGTCGCCAGTCGGTGACGGTCGGCTCGATGAACCTGTCGGGCACGATGGACGTGATCGGGTCGATGACGGTCAATGAATCGCTCACGCTCGGGTCGTCGAGCGTGACGAAATTCACGTTGCTGGTCGATCCGAACAGCACCCAGTTGCTCGGGTATGGTGACGGCTCTTCATTCGGTGGAACGCTCGCCGCGAACCTGCTGGGTGATTATCGGGGTGCCGACCTGTTCAATCCGGTGGTCTTCCAGATCCTGCAGCAGCAGGCGGGAGCCGCCACCGGCAACTTCAGCGCGGTGACCGCCACCTACGACGGCGCGACGCTGTCGTTCACCCAGGGGTTCGACCCGAACAACCCGGATACGTGGGTGAGCGGGATGACGGCATCCGGGCAGTACCTCACCTTCGACCAGCAGGCCGGTCAGATGGTGGTCGTGCCCGAGCCCTCGACAGTGGTCTTCGCCGGGATCGGTGCGGTGATGGCCGGATGGCACATGCTCAAGGAGCGGCGTCGGCGGATCCGGCTGCTCCGGCCGGCATGCGAGTCGTGAAGGCGCTCCGGGCGCGGGCATCCGCTTCGGGGATGGGCTTCCGGGCAGGCAATCGCCGCACCGCGGGAGGGGTTGTCGGGTTGCATTGTCGTCAGGCCCGCGGCAAGCCAGTCGTGGCGTCCCAGCCGAATCGGCAACGGCTGTGGCAGGGGCTGGCTACACTTGCCGGCGTTGTCGGTTCTCCGCGGCACGCAGCTTCGTTTTCATCCCCCCATGGCCACCCTGTCGGCTTCCGAACGCGATCTCGTGCAGGGGGCGTTGGCGGCGCTGTTCGCCTCCAGCCCTTCGGCCGATGTCGCGGCGCTGGTGGCCGCTGCGGAGCGAATCGACGTCGCTGAGGGGGAGGTGCTCCTCACCGAGGGTGACCCGGCGGGGGATGCCTACGTGCTCCTCGGCGGCCGGTTCGGGATCTACCTGCGCGGCGCGGGCAGCGGCCTGCGGCGGATCGACAGCGTCGACCGGCGCGGCGCCCTGCTCGGCGAGCAGGCGCTCGTCACGGGACGGCACTTCCGCACCGCGACCGTGATCGCGCTCGATGCGGCGGTGGTGGTGCGCGTGCCAGGGGCGATCTTCAACGCGCGGGTCGCCTCCGATCCGGTGGCCGAGGCGCTGCTTCACCGTCAGTCGGTGGAAAACGGCTGGCGGAAGTGGAAGGCGCTGGCCGCGGAACTTGCCGGGGGTACCGAGGCCGGCCCGGCCGCCTCCCGCCAGCTGGAGGCGGGGGAGGTGCTCTTCGAGCCTGGGGATCCCTCGACCCATGCGTATTTCGTCCTCGCCGGCGAGATCGGGCTCTGGCATCCGGGCTGCCCCGAGCCGAGCGAGACGATCGGCCCGGGATTGCTGGTCGGCGAACGGGGCACGCTGGCCGGGCGGCCGCGCCGGCTGCGTGCCGCGGCGCTCACCGCGGCGGAACTGCTCGTCATCGACGCGGCGGCCCTGGAGGGCTCGCGGCAGGGCACGGGGCCGTTCGCCACCATGCTCAAGGGGCTGGCGACCGCGCACGACCTGCCCGCGCTCGGCACCGCCTACCGGTATCTGGCCCATGTCGGCGAGGAGTCGTGCATCGTCACCGACTACTCGGGGTCGGCCGCAGGGCGGGTGCGCGTGCGGCATTTTCCCGCAGGGCCGCGCACCGAGGCGGTGCGTGCCGGTCAGGCCGACGCCCCCCGCGACATGCTCCCCTCACCCGACGGCACCGTCACGCTGATGCTCGGTGGAGAGAATCGTCTCGTCGGCCTGGCGGTGAACGGGGCCTGGCCGCACCTGCCCGACCTGATGGGCCTCCTCCTCCGCGGCGGCGCCGTGGCCGAGTGGCAGCGCCGCGCCTTCCTCGCCACCGGGGTATGGCTGGCGGAGGCGGCCGCCGAGCGCGTGCCCACCGGTGCCGAGATCGTCTGCAGCTGCACGCAGGCCACGGCGGCGGCGATCCGCACCGCCGCCAGCCGGGCCGCCACCGTCGAGGATCTCATCCGCCTCACCGGCGCCGGTGGTGTGTGCGGCGGATGCCGTGGGCGCTTGGCGACGCTGTTGGGCGGTGCCGGGTTCACGCTGTGCCGCGTGACGATCCAGCCGCTCGCCCGCGGCGCGGTGCGGGCGCGGCTCGGCGCCGTCGATGGCAGCCCGCTCCCGCTGGCCGCCGTCGGTCAGCACGTCAGGGTCGAGGGGTTGATCGACGGCCGTTGGGTCGGGCGCCCCTACACGCTCACCGCCGTCGGCCCGGAGACCTACGAGCTCGGGGTGAAGCTCGAGGAGGGGGGGCTCTTCTCCCGCTGGTTGGCCGCGGCCGATGGCGAGACGCTCGTGCGCGTGCTGCCACCGCAGGGTGACGTCTGCCAGATGGCATCCGACCCGCGGTCGCTGGTCTACGTGGTCGCCGGCATCGGCGTGACACCGGCGGTGGCGGCGGTGCGCCATCTGGCCGGCGTCCGGCGTGTGGAGGTGATCTACACGGCGCGGTCGCGCGAGGCTGCCGCCTATCTCGAGGAACTGGAGGCCGCCGCAGCCGCGGGCCGGATCGGGCTGCTGCTGCGGCTCACCGGCACCGATGGCCGCCTCACGCCGGACATGCTCCGCACGCGGATCGCCGCGTGTGGCCCCTGCCAGACCGTCGTCTGCGGGCCGGCGGGGTTCAACGGCGAAGTGGCCCGGGCGCTCGAGGGGCTCGTCGGCGTGGATGTGGTGGCGGAGAGCTTCGATCATCCGCTGCGCGGCGAGGGGAGCGTGGGGCGCCCCGGCGGCTGGCGGCGGCGGCCATTCGTGCCGGTCTGCCCGGCCGGCGGGATGGTGCCGCTGGCGACCGATCTATCGGCCGAGGAGCAGGCGGAGCGCTTCCTGCTCCAGTGGTTTGCCGAGCAGCGACCCGACGTCGATCCCACGGCGCGGATCGTCGAAATGCGCGCCGCCTTCGCCACCGACGGCACCTGGCGGAAGACCCCCGAGGAGCTCGGCTTCGCCGCGCGCGTCGCCTGGCGCAACGCGAGCCGCTGTGTCGGCCGGCTCTACTGGCAGGGGCTCCACCTCCGCGACTGCCGTCATCTCGACGATCCCGACTCGATCGCGGAGGCGCTCTTCGACCACCTCCGCTTCGCCTTCAACGGCGGCGACATCCGGCCGGCGATCAGCGTGTTCGCCCCCGACATGCCCGATCGGCCGGGACCACGGATCTGGAATCCCCAGTTGCTCCGCTATGCGGGGGTGCGCCTCCGCTCGGGGCGGCAGGTGGGCGACCCGGCGCAGAACGAGCTCACGCGGCGGATCATGGACCTCGGTTGGGAGCCGCCGGGCAGCGACTTCGACCTCCTGCCGTTGGTGATCGAGACGCCCGCCACCGGACCACGCCTCTATCCTCTGCCCGCCGATTGCCGCCCCGAGGTGGCGATCGCCCACCCCGACCATCCGTGGCTCGCCGAGCGGGGGCTGAAGTGGTATGCCGTGCCCGCGGTCAGCGACATGGCGCTCGATGCCGGCGGGGTGACCTACCGCTTCGCCCCGTTCAACGGTTGGTATCTCGACGCCGAGATCGCGGCCCGCAACTTCACCGATGCCGACCGCTACAACCTCCTCCCCGAGATGGCCGAGCGGATGGGGCTCGACATCGGCAGCGACCGCACGCTGTGGCGTGACAAGGCGCTGCTGATGCTCGTCGAGGCGGTGCTCCACTCGTTCGACCGGGCCGGGGTGCGGATCGCCGATCACCATGCCGTGGGGCACGAGTTCCTCGAGTTCTGCCGCAACGAGCAGGCTGCGGGGCGCGAGCCGCACGGCCGGTGGATGTGGCTGGTGCCGCCGGTATCGGCATCGACCTCGGTGCTCTACCGCGAGCCGTTCAAGGACATGTCGATCAAGCCGGCCTACCGCTACCAGCAGCCTGCCGCACCTCAGGGATGAGGTGCCGGGAGCGTAGCTCCCGTGAAACGCGCAGCGTTTCGAGTGGCCAAGGGCCCTGGATGGCCTTTGGCCACGCGATGCCCGCAGGCTGCGGAACAGCAGCCTGCCGCACCTCAGGGATGAGGTGCCGGGAGCGCCGGCGGGGCCGTGCTTGGCGGAGCGTTTTCCCGGGTCGTATCCTGTCACCAGCCGGTTGCCGCCGTGCCCCGGTGCGGCCCGATCCATCACGGAGCCTTCGCATGATTCGCCCCGCCGTCCGTGCCGCCGCGCTGTGCCTTGTCGGGCTTTTTGCCGCTGCCGCCCTGGCGGCCCCGGCGGAGACGACGATCACCGAGGTGGCCCCCGACGTCTTCTTCCGCAAGGCGCAGACGGAGCCGGTGTTCACCGGCTGCAACCAGGGGTTCGTCGTCTTCCGTGACTTCGTTCTCGTGATCGACGCCAATTTCCCCGGCCAGGCGGAGAACGTGATCGCGTCGATCCGCGAGCGCACCGACAAGCCGATCCGCTACGTCTTCGACACCCACTACCACGGCGACCACGCCGACGGAAACATGCAGTACGTGAAGCTCGGGGCCACCGTCGTCGCCCAGGAGCGCAGTCAGCCGCTCTTCGAGACCAAGGGGGTCGACGGGTTCGCCGGGGCGCAGAAGAGCCGCGCGGTGGAGTACGGCGGCCTCTCCTACGAGGTGCCATCGCTGTGGTTCTCGCACAAGCTCGTCTTCGACGACGGCCAGCAGCGTGTGGAACTCCTCTTCCTCGGCCACGCCCACACCGCCGGCGATGCCGTCGCCTGGTTGCCGAAGCACGGCATCCTGTTCACGGGCGATGCCTGCGTGAACGGCGCCTTCAATTACACCGGCGACTCCAACACCGAGAGCTGGATCTCCGTCCTCGGGGCCCTCGAGGACATGCGGGTCAAGACCGTCTGCCCGGGGCACGGCGAGATGGGCGGTCCGGAGATCCTCGCCAACCAGAAGCGCTGGTTTCTGGAACTCCGCGCCGGGGTGCGGAGGGCGATCGGCCGCGGCGAGTCGCTGGAGCAGGTGAAGGAGTCGCTCGACGTGCCCTTCTACCGCGAATGGACCGGCCAGGAGGCGAAATCGCGCACCGAGAACATCGAGCACGTCTTCAAGGAGCTTTCTGCACCGGGGCCGGCGCGCGAGTAGCCCTCGACACGGTGCATCCCCGGCCAGCGTCCGGGGAGACCTGCGGTTTCCGCGGCGGTTCCGCTCTCGCGACCGCAGCCGGGCACTCCCCGGGCGGGCTGTTTCCTGGAGGCGCCTAGACTCGTGGCGGTGGAGGCCCGCGGCATGGACCCGGGCAGCGAGCGGAGGAATCGTCGGCATGGGTCTTCAATCAGGGTCCGGGGTGGTGGGGATCGGTCGTTGCGTGCGGCGGGTGGCGCGTGTCGGTGCGATCCTGGTGGGGTGTGCGGCAGACGCCGCGCCGCCGACCATACCGGGCATCGAGCCGCCGCCGCCGGCGCGGGAGCCGCGGGTCGCCGCTGCCAGCGACGAGCCGACGAGCGCCGCCGCCGCGCTCGGCGTGCCGCCGGGGTTCGCGGTGGAGCTGTTCGCCGCCGAGCCGCTGCTCGCCAACCCGGTCGCGTTCTCGATCGATGCCGCGACCGGCACGGTCTACGTGTGCGAGGCGTTCCGCGCCCACAAGGGGGTGGGCGACAACGTCCGCATCAACGACGACGCCTGGCTCGATGCCGATCTCGCCTCGCGCTCCGTCGACGACCGCTTCGCCTTCATGCACCGGCTGCTCGGTGAGCGGGCCGGCGATTGGGTCGCCGAGACCGACCGTGTCCGCCGGATCGTCGATGCCGACGGTGACGGGCGCGCCGACTCGGCCAGCGTGTTCGCCGACGGCTTCAACCGGCTCGTCGACGGCCATGCCGCCGGCGTGCTCGCGCGGCGGGGCACGGTGTGGCTGGCCTGCATCCCCTCCCTCTACCGCCTCCGCGACGACGATGGCGACGGCCGTGCCGAGGAGCGCCTGCCGCTCCACACGGGCTACGGCGTGCGCGTGGCGATCCAGGGGCACGATCTCCACGGTCTGGTGATGGGGCCCGACGGCCGGCTCTGGTTCTCGATCGGCGACCGCGGCTATCGAATCGACGGCGGGGGCCCGGCGCTGCAAAACCCCGAGAGCGGCGCCGTCTTCCGCTGCGAGCCCGACGGCTCGGGGCTGGAGGTCGTCCACACCGGCCTGCGGAATCCCCAGGAGCTCGCCTTCGACGACCTCGGCAACCTGTTCACCGTCGACAACAACACCGACGGCGGCGACCGCACGCGCCTGGTGTGGATCGTGCCCGGCGGCGACTCCGGGTGGCGTGGCCCGGTTCAGTACCTTCCCGACCGCGGGCCGTTCAACCGCGAACAGCTGTGGCGCACCGCGTTTCCCGGGCAGGCGGCGTTCATCGTGCCACCGCTGGCCCACATCGGCGCCGGCCCGGCCGGGTTCGCAGCCTGCCCCGGCACCGGGCTGCCCGATGCCTTCCGCGGCCGGTTTCTCCTCGCCGACTTCCGCGGCGCCGCCGCCACCAGCTCCGTGCGCAGCTTCCGCATCGAACCCGCTGGAAGCGCCTTCGCCGCGCTCGACGAGGAGGAGACCATCCGCCACGTGCTCGCCACCGACGTCGAGGTCGGGCCCGACGGCGCCATCTGGGTGAGCGACTGGGTGCATGGCTGGGACGGTCTCGGCAAGGGACGGCTGTGGCGCTTCGTGCCGCGCCCGGAGGGGGGGGCGGCTGCCGACGCGCGCGACCGGAGCGTGGCCGAGGTCGGCGGCCTGCTCGGGGGCGACTGGGGGACCGTGCCGGCAGCGCGGCTGGCGGTGCTCCTCGGCCATGCCGATCGCCGCGTCCGGCTCGAAGCACAGTGGGAGCTCGCCCGGCGCGAAGAAGCCGCTGTGCTCCGTGAGGTGTTCGTCGCCGCCGGCAGCACGATCGCCCGCGTGCACGCGGCCTGGGGGCTCGAGCAGGTGGCCCGGCGGATGCCCCCCGCCGATCCGCTGCGGCAGGCGATCGCCGCCCATCTCGCGGCCAGCCTCGTCGATCGACCGTGGGAGCTGCGCATGGTGGCGGCCCGTTGCCTCGGCGAACTCGGTGTCATTCATTCGGGGGCCTGCACGGCACTTGTCGCCGCCCTCGACGACGACCATCCGCATGTCCGCGGCGCCGCGGCGACGGCGCTGGGCCGCGTCGCCGGGCGGACACCCGACCTCGCCGGCCGCCCAGCGATCATCGACACCATCGTCGCGCGGATCAGCCGCGAAGGGGCGCGCGACGGCGGCTCCGATCCACACGCGCGGCACCCGCTCGTGATGGCGCTGTTCGGGGCGGCCGACCGGCCGACGCTCGCCGGGCTCATCGCGCACCCCGACCGCTCGGTGCGCCTCGCAGCGGTGCTCGCGCTGCGGCGGCACGGTGATCCGGCGCTCGCCGCCGCCCT
>SXWA01000018.1 GCA_005791575.1 Planctomycetaceae bacterium | reverse complement strand
TAGTAGCTGACGAAGTAGTGGACGGCGTTGTGCGGGAAGAAGTCGCGGAACTCGGCATAGAGCTGCGCCGCGAGCGTCTTGTTGTGGGAGAGGACGAGCGTCGGCCGCCCCACCCGGGCGATGACGTTCGCCATCGTGAACGTCTTGCCAGACCCGGTCACCCCCATCAGCACCTGCGCCGCCCGCCCCGTGGTGATCCCCTCGACGAGCGTTTCGATCGCCGCGGGTTGGTCCCCCGCCGGTTTGTAGGGGGCCACCAGTTCGAAGACGCCAGGATGGAGGGATGGCGAACCGCTCATGGCCGTCTGGCGTCCGTGCCCGGTGGCTGGAGGTGGGGCCCCAACGGCCGGAGGTGGGGCACCATGCGCTCGAGCGTCGCGGGGCCGATGCCTGGCACCTCGAGGAGGCCGGCGGGGTCGGTGAACGGCCCGTGGATGGCGCGGTGGTCGATGATCCGCGCCACCAGTGCAGGCCCGAGACCGGGAAGGTGCATCAGCTCCCCGGCGGCGGCGGTATTGATGTCCACCGTGTAGGCGAGGGGAACGACCGGCGGGGAGTCGTGGGAGACGAGCCCGCCCGACAGGGCACCACTCGCCACAAGCCATACGACCAGGACGACGAGACCGGCCGCGACGCCGAACGCCAGCAGCGGCTGGGACCGGGGGGGAAGCACTTCCTCGGGGAGGCGGAGGGGCATCGCACCTGGTCCGCGTCGGCAGATCGGGGGGGAACTCCGTTACTATACCGCCGACCGTCCGCACCACCCTCCCCTCCGCCATGACAGGCTCCCCACAGATGCCCCCCGTGCCCGACTACCACCAGTCCGTCTGGGACGACACGCTCGCCGCCCATGTCACCGCGCGGGCGGGCGAATGGCTCGCCGAGGATCTCGGCCACGAGTGCGACTGGACCACGCTGGCGACGGTGCCGGTGGAGGCCGAGGCACGGCTGAACGTCGTCGCCCGGCGGGCCGGGGTTGTCGCCGGGCTTCCGGCCGCGGCGATCGTGGCCCACGTCGCCGATCCGCGCTTGAGGTTGGCAGCCGAGGTCGTGGATGGCACGGCGGTGGAGGTGGGCCGAGTCGTGGCGACGCTCGCCGGGCCGACGCGGAGCGTGCTCACCGCCGAGCGGACGGTGCTCAACCTGCTCGGACGGATGTCGGGGGTGGCGAGCGGCATGGCCCGCCTCGTGGCGGCGGTCGCCGGCACCCACTGCCGGGTCTACGACACGCGCAAGACGATTCCCGGTTGGCGACTGCTCGACAAATACGCGGCGCGGATGGGGGGCGGCTGGAACCACCGCCACGGGCTCGACGACGCCATCCTCATCAAGGACAACCATCGCGCCGCCCTGGCGGCACGGGGCATCGATGCCGCAGGGGCCGTGCGGCGGGCCCGGGAGTTCGTCACCGCGACCTTTCCCCCCACGCGGGCCGCGTCGCTCGTGGTGGAGATCGAGATCGATGCCCTCGCCGATCTCGCAGCGGTGCTCGAGGCCGGGCCGGACGTGATCCTTCTCGACAACATGGGGCCGGCCGACCTCGCTGCCGCCGTGGCGACGCGCGACCGCCTGCGACCGGGCATCGCGCTCGAGGCGTCGGGCGGCATCCGCCCGGAGACAGTCGCGGCGGTCGCCCGGACGGGGGTCGACAGGGTCAGCAGCGGTTGGCCGACGCACGACGCCCCATGGCTCGACCTGGCCCTCGATTGGTGACCCCCGCCGCCACGGCCCCCGATAGCGCTGCGGTCGCGCAGAGAGGCGCGCCATGCAGCGAGACGCGCAGCCTTCCGGTTCCGCGCACCGACTGCCTTCAGCCCGGGCCCAGAAACGCCAGCAAAAAGAAACACCAGGCGGAAGCCCCGAGGCCCACTGGGGAACCCCGAGGCCCACCGGGGAACACAGAGGCCTGAACGGAACTGCTATCGGGCTCAGACGCCCAGAAGCCGGTTCCGCTTCGTGCGCCGTTCGGCACGGAGCCGGGCGCGACGGCGGGTCTCGCTCGGTTTTTCAAAGAACTCGCGCCGCCGCATCTCCTTCTTGATGCCGCTGCGCTCGACCAGTTTGCGGAACCGGCGAACCGCTTCCTGGATGCTTTCCCGCTCGCGAACCGTCAACTTCACCATGACAACCCTCGACCCATGAACACCTCCCGCGGCCCGCGGCCGCTCGACAGACCGACCGGTCCGGAACCGCTCCGTGACCAGTTTCCACCCCCCGGAGGGATCCGTTCCGTTTCCGGTCCGGTGCCTCGGGGCCGTCGCCCGTGCCGATCGATCGGCTCCCGGCGAAGTCCCGCAGTATAGGAGATCGGCTTCAAACGGTCCATTGCGGGAGTCGGGATCCTCCCGGCACAATGGCGACGAGCCGGGGAAACATCCGCCGCCGGCGTTCTGAACACGAGCCGATGGCGACCGCACCCTGGGGTCCTCAGGGCTTGTTTTTTGGGGAGTTTGATGCCGCCAGCCTGGGGACTCGACGGAGGGTTTCAGCGGGAAGGGGTGGCTGCCGTCGTGGGGCTCCTCGCCCTGCTCGTGTTTCTGCCCCGGGGGGGGCGGCGGCTGGCGGTCTGGCCGTTGCTCTTCTTAGTCCTCTCCCCCCTTCCTTACGCGGTCGCCCTGCTTTTCCCGGAGGCGGCCGAGGCGCCGGGGATCGCCACCGCCGCCGCCCGGTTCTGCCTCCTCGCCTCGCTGCTGGTCTCGGCGGTCTTGATGGTGATGGTGGTGGTCTGGGAGCGGGTGGCCCGGCCGCTGCCGCGGATCTTCGTCGACGTGGTGCGGTGGTTGGCGGTCGCCGTGGCCCTGGTGGTGATCCTCTACGACGCCGGTGTCGATGCCAACAACCTGTTCACCGGTTCGGCGGTGTTCACCGCGGTGCTGGGGTTTGCCCTCAAAGACACCCTCGGCAACGTCTTCGCCGGCCTCGCGATCCACGCCGAGCATCCGTTCGAGGTGGGAGACTGGATCCAGTACGACACCAACCAGGCACACATCGGCAGGGTGGTGGAAATCAACTGGCGGGCCACCAAGGTGCTGACCCTCGACGAGGCGCACGTCATCATCCCCAACGGCCAATTGGCCCAGGCCTCGATCCGCAATTTCACCAAGCCGCAGCCCTGGTCGCGGCGCTCGCTGTACGTGATCACGCCGTACGACGTCTCCCCGCAACGCGTCCAGGCGATCATCCTCGACGCCATCCGCGGCAGCTTCGGTGTCCTCGATCAGCCGCCGCCGTCGGTCGTCACCAATGACTTCAAGGAGCGGGGTGTCGAGCACTGGGTGCGGCTGTTCACCACCGACTTCGACAAGCGCGACCGCGTCGATGGCATGGCCCGCGACCGGATCTGGTTCGCGTTGGCACGGCACGGGATCGAGATCCCGGTCGCGACCCAGGCGATCCGGCTGCAGCGCGTCGCACCCCCCGTGCCCGGCGAGCCCTGGGAGGCCGTGGTCGAGCGGCGCATGGGGCTCCTCGCCGGTGTCGATCTGTTCGCCGACCTCGCCGATCCCCAGCGGCGGCAACTGGCGGCCGAGTGCCGGGAATCGGTCTATGCGATCGGAGAGCCGGTGGTCCGCGAGGGGGACTCGGGCGCCAGCATGTTCGTGGTCGTGGCTGGTGCGGTCGAGGTGAACGCGGTCAGGGCCGACGGGCGGAATGTGCGGTTGGCGGGCCTCGGTCCCGGCGAATTCTTCGGTGAGATGTCGCTGTTGACCGGGGCGAGCCGCTCGGCGACGGTGACGGCCACGGTGGAGACCCGGGTCCTCGAGATCACCAAGTCGTCGTTCGGCCATCTCCTCGAGGCGCGGCCCGGGGTGTTGGACACGCTCGGCGTCGCCCTCGCCAACCGGTTGGCGGAACGCGCCCGCCTCATCCAGAGCGGCGCGCAACCGCCGGCGGAACCTGATCTGTTCCGCCGGATCCGTGATTTCTTCGAGATCTGATCCCGGCCGACGCCCAGGGGCGCAGCCCCGCCCCGAGGAGTGCCCATGCGGGTCGAACTGCTCCCCTCCAGCGTGCCGGTCAGCGACACCCAGTTCCTCGTGTCGTACCTCGTGAACGACAGCGTGGCGATCGATGCCGGCTCCGTGGGGCTGCTCACCGATCTCCGCCGCCAGCAGGCGGTGCGCCACGTGTTCATCACCCACGAGCACCTCGACCACATCGCCTCGCTGCCACTGTTCCTCGAGAATGTCTACGACCCTGGCCCGGAATGCGTCGAGTTGCTCGCCTCACCGTCGGTGCTGCGCTTCCTCCACGACGACATCTTCAACGGCCGTGTCTGGCCCGACTTCTTCCAGTTGTCGCGTCCCGAAGATGCCTTCGTGCGCGCCACGGCGATCACACCGTTGGAGACGGTCCACCGCGCGGGGCTCGCCGTCACCGCCGTTCCGGTCTCGCATTGTGTCGAGACCCTGGGGATGGTGGTGGACGATGGCACGACGGCGGTGGCCTTCCCCTCCGACACGGGCCCCACCGATGCGCTGTGGCGGTTTCTGGCCGGGGTGCCCCGGCTCAAGGCGGTGTTTCTCGAGGCGAGTTTTCCCGCGTCGCGGGTGGAGCTCGCCGCGGTCACCGGCCATCACTGCACCACCACGTTCGCCGCGGAAATCGCCCGGCTCGAACGCGAGGTCCGCTGGATCGTCGTCCACCGCAAACCCCGGTTCGCCGCCGAGATCGCCCGTGAACTCGACGAGATGGGCCTGCCGCGGGTGGAGCTCGTGAAACCGGGGACGGTGTACGAGTTGTGAACGCCGGGCACCGGCACGTGGCGCGCCGTGGCGGGGGGGCACGGTTCCCGGTGCCGATCCGCCCGCGGGCGGCGCGCCGTGGCTCAGCCCTTGCGGCTCTGCCGTTTGCGGTCGTGCTCGGAGAGGAGGATTTTCCGGAGCCGGACGGTGTCCGGGGTCACCTCAACGAGCTCGTCCTCCTCGATGTACTCGAGCGCCTCCTCGAGTGACATCCGCCGCGGGGGCTTGAGGAGGATGTTGCGGTCGCTGCCGGTCGCCCGCATGTTGGTGAGCTTCTTCTCCTTCGTCGGGTTGACGATCATGTCCTCGCTGCGGGCATTCTCCCCGACGATCATCCCTTCGTAGACCTCGTCACCCGGCTCGATGAACAGGTCGGCCCGCTCCTGGAGGCCGTCGAGCCCGAACGCCACCGCCTTGCCCGGCACCATCGACACGAGCACGCCGTTGGGGCGGCCACCGAGCTCCCCTTCCAGCGGCCGCCAGTTCTCGAAGCGGTGGTGCATGATGGCGGTGCCCTGGGTGGCGTTGAGCACGCGGGTGCGCAGGCCGATCAGCCCGCGGGCGGGGATCGAGAACGCGGCGTGGGCGAACTCGCCCCGGTTGCCCATGTGGACGAGCTGTCCGCGGCGCGAGCCGGTGAGTTCCATCACCGGGCCGAGCTTGTCGTGGGGGACCTCGATGACGAGCGTCTCGAAAGGCTCGAGCACCCGATCGCCGTCGCGATGGAGGATCACCCGCGGCTTGCCGACGCTCAACTCGTAGCCTTCGCGGCGCATCGTCTCGATGAGCACCGAGAGGTGGAGCAACCCGCGGCCCGACACGGAGAACTGCTCGGTGCCCTCGATCGGCTCCACACGGAGCGCGACGTTGCGCTCCAGCTCGCGGAGCAGCCGGTCGCGCAGGTGGCGGGTGGTGACGAACTTCCCCACCCGGCCTGCCAACGGCGAGGAATTGACGCCGAATACCATCGACAGGGTCGGCTCGTCGACCTCCAGCCGCGGCAGCGGCCGCGGGGTGACGGGATCGCAGAGCGTGTCGCCGATTTCCACCCCTTCCACCCCGCTGACGGCGGCGATGTCGCCGGCGAGGGCCTCCGGGGCATCGACCCGGCCGAGCTTGTCGAACAGCTGCAGCCCGACCACCTTCGCCGGCACGAGCCGGCCGTCCGCGGTCGAGCGCACCACCTGTGCCCCTTTCGTCAGCCGCCCCGACTCGACGCGGCCGATCGCGATCCGGCCCACGTAGTCGGACCAGTCGAGGGTCGTGACGAGCATCTGGAGCGGCTCGTCGACGGCGACCGCCGGGCCCGGCACCTTTTCCAGCACCAGATCGAGCAGCGGCCCCATCGTGCCTTCGCGGATGCCCGGGTCGTGGCCGGCGAAGCCGCCGCGCGACGAGGCGAAGAGGTAGGGGAAGTCGGCCAGGTCGTCGTCGGCGCCGAGTTCGAGAAACAGGCCGAGGACCTCGTCGAGCACCTCCATTGGCCGCGCGTCGGGGCGGTCGATCTTGTTGATCACCACCACCGGGCGGAGGCGTGCCTCGAGGGCCTTGGTGAGCACGAACCGTGTCTGCGGCATCGGCCCCTCGGCGGCGTCCACCAGCACCAGCGC
>SXWA01000171.1 GCA_005791575.1 Planctomycetaceae bacterium | reverse complement strand
AGTCCGGGCTTTCCGTCGAGGCCGTTCTTGCCATCCTTGCCCGCGGCGCCGGCCGGGCCCTGCGGCCCGGGCTTGCCATCGACGCCATTCTTGCCGGGCAGTCCCTGGAGTCCGGGCTTTCCGTCGAGGCCGTTCTTGCCATCCTTGCCCGCTGGGCCGGCAGGACCGGCGGGACCACGCTCACCCTGCGGTCCCGGCTTGCCATCGAGACCGTTCTTCCCCGGCACGCCATCCTTGCCAGCGGGGCCCGCCGGACCGGAGGGACCGACAGCGCCACGTTCTCCCTGCGGCCCCTGGGCACCGATCGCGCCTCGTTCACCGGCCGTGCCCCGCGCTCCGGCCACCGCTGCCGATCCACCCTCGCGGCCGAAGCCGAACGCCTCGCCCAGACTGGCAATCAGTCCGGGGGATGCCGAGTGGAGTCGCCCGATGTCGACCCAGGTCGACTGCTCGCCGTCCCAGATCCAGAGCAATCCAGCCGACTCCTCGTACCACGAGTCGCCGACTTCCCCCCTCTTGGGGAGACTGTTGGAATCATCGATGATCCCGAGAAGCCGATGGATCGGGGGCAAGTGGCGCCGCGACATGGTGAAAAACGTCCTGGGATGAAGATGAAGTACCGAAGTCCGCCATCATCAGGTACGGGTGGCAGCCGGGGTCGCAGAGAGGTTCCGACCCACGCATTGGTGAGCCTCCGCACCCCTCCACGAAAAGATGACCCAAACCCCCTGGATTTCCTGATTTCACAAGAAGGTAACCTGCCGCTTCGGGCTGATTCAAGGGGTGGCTCAGCGTTGGGCGCAGCGGAACCGGTAGCCGGCCACACCGAATCGGGGGTTGCCGTCGCCGTGAGGTTGCCTGGGGATCCTCGTGCCGCACCCCCCGCGAGGGCATACTGTCGACCTTGCGGATCACCCTTCACCCAGCCGGGCCCGGCCCGGAATTGCCTGTGCGGGAGCCATGCGATGCCCTCTGAGCCAAGGTCCCACCGGTTCGCCGCGGTGGCGTCGTCGATCATTCTTGCTGTCGCCCTGCTCGGCCCCGATCCGGCACTCCACCGTGCCCGTGGCCAGACACCGGCAGACCCCCGGATCGCAGACCTTGCCGCGGCCGCCGACGCACGGATCGCAGCCATGGTCGCCGCCGATCCGGCGGCCCTCGCCGGACGGCTCTCGTCCGACCTGCGATATGCCCACTCCAACGGCGTCGTCGACTCCAGGGAGTCGTTCCTCGACCTGATCGCTTCCGGGAGGTCGAAGTACCTCGCCTACGAGACGTTGGAACGGACGTTTTCGTTTCCCACCGACGGGATCGCGCTCGAGGCCGGGAAGGCACGGATCCGCGTCGAGTCGGCCAGCGGGATGATCGACAACGTGCTGTCGTATCTCGCCACCTGGCGCCGTGAGGACGGCCAGTGGCGCTTCCTCGCCTGGCAGTCGGCGCGGATGCCGCAACCGGCGGTGCCGTCGGGGTTCACCCCGTTGTTCAACGGCGTCGATCTGGCCGGCTGGCGCGGGCGACCGCATTTCGACCCCGCCGCCGAAGCGGCCCTTTCCCCGGAGGAACGCGCCGCCAAGCAGACGGAATGGAATGCCGACATGGCGGCGCATTGGAAGGTCGAGGGGGGAGAGATCGTCAGTGACGGCCACGGCGTCTTTCTCACCACCATGCGCGACTACGGGGATTTCGAACTGCATCTCGAGTGGCTGCTGCCGCAGCCATGCGCCGACAGCGGCATCTATCTCCGCGGCAATCCGCAGGTGCAGATCTGGGACCCCGATTGCGAGCGCGACTTCAAGCATGGGGCCGACAAGGGGTCGGGCGGCTTGTGGAACAACCCCGCCGACTCGGCCGGGAGGTTCCCGCTCGTCCGCGCCGATGGCCCGACCGGGCAGTGGAACACGATGCGGATCCGCATGCAGGGGGAGCGAGTCAGCGTGACGCTCAACGGCCGCCTGGTGGTCGATGACCAAACGCTCGCCAACTTCTTCGCCAAGGGGCAGCCCCTGCCGGCCAGCGGACCGATCCAGATCCAGACCCACGGCGCGCCGATGCGGGTGCGGAACGTCTGCCTCCGCGAGCTCACCGGCCTGGAGGGATCGGGCCCCGGCTGGCGCGAGCTCACGGCCGACGACTTCGAAAACGTCAACGGCACGGAAGGGACCTGGACCTGGAACGGCGGCCTCGCCCACTGCACTGGCCGCCCCGTGGGGGTGATCCGCACGAAGCGCCAAGTCAAGAACCTCGAACTCTCGGTGGAGTGGCGGCACCTGACCAGTGCCGGCAATTCGGGAGTGTTCCTCTGGGCACCGCCGGCGGTGCTCGAGAACCTGCCGCCCGGCCGGCTGCCCCCCGGGGGCATCGAGGTCCAGGTGCTCGATCATGGCTACACCGCGCAGTTCGAGAAGTCGTCGGGGAAGAAGGCCGATTGGTTCACCACCGACGGCGATGTCTTCCCGGTGGGCTCCTCCGACATGACGCCGTTCCCGCCGGTGGCCCCGGGGGGTAAGCGCAGCTTCCCCTCGGCCCGTCATTCACGGGGCACCCCCGAGTGGAACCACTACTACGTGCGGGCGATCAACGGTGAGGTGCGGCTCTGGGTCAACGGCCATGAAGTCTCCGGTGGCAGGGACTGCAAGCCGGCGGAGGGCTACCTGTGCCTCGAGTCGGAGGGCGCGCCGGTCGATTTCCGCCGGCTGCGGATCAGGGAGCTTCCCTGACGGGAATCACGGCACGGTGCCGGCCCGCGCCGCGCGTGCCCGACACGGTTCCGGCGCGCTCCGGTGCGATGGCTTTCGCGCGCTCGGGAGGGTGATCGAGGGCATAATCGGTCATTGGTGGCCATGCCGCTTCCTCCCCTGGATCACCCCGCCGTGATGCCCGCGTCGCTCGTTCGTCTCGCGCTGATTGCCGTTGCCGCCACGGCCCCCGCTCTCGCCCTGGCTGTGCCCGATG
Organism: Planctomycetaceae bacterium; assembly: GCA_005791575.1. Classification (GTDB taxonomy): domain Bacteria; phylum Planctomycetota; class Planctomycetia; order Pirellulales; family UBA1268; genus F1-20-MAGs016. Next base: position 2,020 of record SXWA01000171.1, on the reverse strand, counting down.
GTCATCCGCCACCGGTTCCCCGGAAGCCGACGATCGCCCCGAAGTCGGACGAGCCGGTCCGGGCAGCCGCCGCCTTCGGGCTGCCGGCGGGGTTCAGCGCGCGGCTGTTTGCCGCGGAACCCGACGTCGCCAACCCGGTCGCCTTCAGCGTCGATGAGCGGGGCCGGGCCTTCGTCTGCGAGACGTTTCGTCAGGGGCGAGCGGTGAACGACAACCGTGGCCACGACGAGGAATGGGTGAACGCCGATCTCGCCGCCCAGACCGTGGCCGATCGCGATGCGTTCTTCCGCCGGCTTCTTCCCGCCGACACGGTGGCTGACTGGGAGCGCGACGACGACCGCATCCGTCTCCTCGAAGACACCGATGGCGACGGCCTCGCCGACCGCGTTGCGGTCTACGCCGACGGGTTCAACGGCCTGATGGCCGGGACCGCGGCGGGCATCCTCGCGCGCCGGGGCGACGTCTGGTTGGCCTGCATCCCCTCCTTCTACCGGCTGCGGGATGTGGATGGCGACGGGCGGATCGACTCCAGCCCCGCCGAGCGCGTCGAGCTCTCCACCGGCTACGGGATCCGCGTCGCCCTGCGCGGGCACGATCTCCACGGAATCCTGCGCGGTCCCGACGGTCGGCTCTACTTCTCGATCGGCGACCGCGGCTACAAGGTGACCCACGACGGCACCACCTGGCACGATCCGGGCAGTGGCGCCGTGTTCCGCTGCCAGTCCGACGGCAGCGGCTTCGAGGTCTTCGCCACGAGCCTGCGCAATCCCCAGGAACTCGCCTTCGACGACCTCGGCAACCTGTTCACCGTCGACAACAACTCCGACGCGGGCGACCAGGCGCGGTTGGTGCACCTGCTGCCCGGGTGCGACTCTGGCTGGAACATGGCGTTCCAGTCCATCGACGACCGTGGACCCTGGCACCGCGAGAAACTCTGGCACACGGCCCACGACGGTCAGCCGGCCTGGATCGTGCCGCCGCTGGCCCATGTCGGTGCCGGCCCCTCCGGGCTCTGCTACGCGCCGGGGACGGGGCTACCACCGTTCTTCGACCGCCGTTTTCTCCTCTGCGACTTCCGCGGTGGAGCGGCGAACAGTTCGATCCGGACCTTTCGCGTGGTGCCCCGCGGCGCGAGCTTCGCGCCGGCCGACGAGGAGGAGACGTTCCGTCACGTCCTCGCGACCGACGTCGAGGTGGGGCCGGACGGGGCGCTGTGGGTGAGCGATTGGGTGCATGGCTGGGAAGGGGAGGGCAAGGGGCGGCTGTGGCGGTTCGTGCCGCAGCGCGATGCCGCCGGGCAGACGTTGGCAGACGAGGTGCGAGGTCTCCTTGCCGGCGACTGGGAGTCGCTCGATGCCGCACGTCTCGCCGCGCTCCTCGGTCATGCCGACCGGCGGGTGCGCCTCGAGGCGCAGTGGGAGTTGGCACGGCGCGGGGATCCCGCCACGCTCGGTCGGATCGCGGTCGATTCCTCGGCCCCACTGCTGGCCCGCGTCCATGCGATCCAAGGCGCCAGCCAGGTGGTGCGCGGCGGCGCCGGGGTGCCGGAGGAAGAAGTCGCAGCGGCGCTTGCCCGGCTCTGCACCGACCCCGCCTGGGAGATCCGGCTCGTGGCGGCGCGCGAAGCTGGCGAGATCGGCGCCGCAGCCGCACGCAGCCGCGACGTGCTCCGCCGACTGCTCGCCGATGAATCGCTCCAGGTGCGGGGCGCCGCCGCCATCGCCCTGGGGAGGATCGGCCGCACCGTCGGGCCGTCGCCGGTTGATCGGGCGGCCCTGCTCGCGCTCGCCGGGGCCGAGGGGGCCACCGACCCGCATCTGCGGCATGCGGTGGTGATGGGGCTCGTCGGAGCGGCGACACCCACCGACCTCGCCAGCCTCGTGTCGCACTCCGCCGCCGCCGTTCGTCTGGCGGCGGTCGTCGCGCTGCGGCGGCAGGCAGCCGCCGACGGGCTCGCCGCGTTCCTCGACGACGCCGACCCGCGCGTCGCGACCGAGGCGGCCCGCGCGGTCCACGATCT
>SXWA01000170.1 GCA_005791575.1 Planctomycetaceae bacterium | reverse complement strand
GGGGTTGATCGCCGCATCGGTCTGGATGATCGACTTGATCGTGCGACCACTGCGGGTGGGGAGAGAGCGGTTGAGGCTGGAAATGATGCCGGTCGTGAGGGTCCGTTCGAGGCCGAACGGGTTTCCGATCGCGAACACCCGCTGCCCGACGAGAAGGTCATTGGATGTTCCGAAGGTGACCGGCACGAACAGTTCCGCCGGGGCGTCGAGGCGGATCACCGCCACATCGGTCGCCACATCGAATCCGACCAACGTCCCGGCGTGATCGGACCCGTCGAATAGAGTGGCCCGGATTTCCTTCGCCCCCTCGACCACGTGGTAATTGGTGAGCACGTGGCCCCGGGCATCGAGGACGATCCCCGACCCCGCGCCCTCCGACGGGACTTCGAGAAAAAACAGCCCCGCCGGGGCGGTCGATCGCGTCGTGATGTTGACGACGCTGCGGTTGACCGCCTCGTAGACGGCGATGTTGGTGCGTTCATCGGGAGTGAGCACCCGCGGGGGCGCCACCGGTTCGATCGCCAGCGACTGGGCCGAGCCCCCTCTTGCCCATGCCACCGCCGTCACCAAGGCGGCCCCCCAGACCAGAGCCGTGACGGCCGGAGGCCGGCGGTCAGGAGGCGAGTCCGGCGGTCCCCCGCCATCCGCGCCCGGCGGTCCCCGGTCGTCGCTGCCGCGAAACCGTCGTGGATCCGGTCGCGAACCGATCCCCACAGGGCGATGGAACCAGGCTGTTTGGGTGATCCGCATGGCTCATCCCTGCCGAGGATTGGGTTGCCGGGCGACCATCATCGCGCGGTCAGGCGAGGACCGATGCGTGGTGGATCCTCACCTCTCGACACCGAGGCGCTTCCCGGATGTGTCGGCCGCCGAGCCCTTCAGTATCGCGGTGCCGTCGACCTGCTCCAACACGACCTTCTCCGCACCCCCACCTGCGAAAACCCGCTGAACCCCGCAAATCCCGACCAGAACGACGTTGGCTTGGAAAGCCCCGCCAAATATGCTTCCCGAAGGTCTAACCGACCCGAAGCCATCCCCTGCCCCGCCCGGAGGGACCATGTCGACCCGACACCCGAACGGACGATTGCCGATGCGATCCACCCCCCTCACGGCGCTCGTCAGCCGCTGCTGCCGTGGTGGAGCGGTCGTGGCCATCCCGTTGTTCGTGGGCTGCCTGCTGCTCCCGCCGTGGCAGGCCGAGGCCGCACCCGTGGAAGGCGCTGCCCGCGTCACGTTCGTGGAGCGCTTCCAGCGTGACGAACTGTCCCCGCAGATCACGGCGATCGGCGTGCGTGGCCCGTCCACCCCGCGCGAGGCCGAAGCGGCCCAGATCCTCGTCCTCGTCGACACCTCCGCGAGCCAGTCGGGGGAGCATCGCCGCGCGGCCACCGAGGCACTCGATGCCCTCGTCGGCAAGTGCCGGCCCGCGGATCGGGTGTTCATCGCCGCCGCCGACGTGACCTGCGTCCCGCTCTCGAAGCGGTTCGACGTCGCCGGTGGGGACGACCTCAAGGCGGCCAGCCTGGCCCTGTCGGGGCGCACTCCGTTGGGGTCCACCGACATCGTCGGCGTGCTCGATGAAGCAGCGACCCTGTTCGCACCTGGGTCGGCCCAGCGGACGATCGTCTACATCGGCGACGGTCCCGGGCTCTCCGGCCTCGATGGTGCCGACTACCGGAGGATGATCGAGGGGTTGCGCGGTCGACGGATCACGTTCACGGCCCTGGGCATCGGTCCGGAGATCAACTGGCCATGCCTCGCCGCCGTGGCCAATGCCACCGGCGGGATGCTGCTTTCAACCGATCGCACCACGACCGCCGCCGACATCGGCGCGCGGATGGCGGGCTTGGCGGTGGCCCCAGTGACCTGGCCGGAGGACACCGTACTCTCGTCCACCGCCGCCGATGCCCGACTGAAACTCCTCCCGGAACAGGTCCCGCCGCTGCGCGGCGATCGTGATTCGGTGGTCCTCGTCGTCGGCCCGCTCGCCGATCCGCGCCTCGAATTTGGCGTCGAAACCGCCGCCGCGGGCGCGCTGGTCCAACGCCAGGTAACGCTGGCGGTGCCGGAAGCGGCCAACCGGTCCGACAACGCCTATCTCGAGGAACTCGCCCGCAACGCCTTCGACACCGCCGGCATCTTCCTGCCGACACTCGGACGCGAGGGTCTTGACGTGGCCCGTGGCGTGATCCGTGGCGAGGCGGCGACGCTGGCGATGCTCTCCCGTCAGGCGGAGGTCTCGGGCGCCCACGGGTCGGCGATGCGACTCGCCTTCGCAGCCCTGCGTCGCGATCCCGACAACACCGACGCGGCGGTGGTGTTCACGGCTGCCCAGAAGAGCATCGCCACCGCGACGAAGGTGGCCCAGGCGGGTGACGATCCGTTCGCCCCCGCCGAACCGGCCGCGGAGCCGACACCGCCCGCCACTGAACCGGCGCCCGCCGATCGGGGCGACGATCCGCTGCTCATCGAGGAACCGCGCCGTGGTCCGCCGCCGGCCCGCGCAGCGGTGGAGCCGGAGGAGCAGCTTCTGCCGGAGCCACTCCCGCCCGCGGAAACGGTTCCGCCTCCGGGTGCGGAGTGGGCCGACGACATGCCGACCGAACGGCTGCCGCGCACCGCCGGCGAGGAGATCGCCGAGCTGGGCCGAATGCGGAAAGTGCGAGCCCAGCGCCTCGAGCAGGAGACCGCTGTCCGGCTCCGCTCCGCACGCCAGACCTGCGCCATCGACCCCGACCGTGCCCGGGTCGACCTCAAGGAACTCCAGCGGCTGGTGGCCTCCTCGGATGATCTCGATCCGGCGGTGCGCGATCGCCTCAACCGGCAGATCGAGATCGGCATCCGCGACGCGATCGTACGGTCGCGGGAGAAGACGGAGCACGATCTCGCCGCCGACCGCAACCGGGCGATCGGCATGGAACGGGCCCGTCTCGATGGCGAACTGCGCCGCCGCGAGGAGCGCTTCAAGCAGCTCACTGATCGCTACCACTCGCTCGTCGAGGAAGGAATCCGGATCGGCTTCCAGCAGCCCACCGATGCCTTCACCGAGGCCGAGCGGATCGTCGGTCGCGAGATGGCCGAGCAGGCGCCGTGGCTGTATGCCAACCGCGGCATGCCGATGCCGGCGCGGGAGGTGGCGGTGACGGCGCCGTTGGTGGCCCGGATCCTCGACTACCACGCGGAAAACACCCGCGTGCGCCGCGACATGGAGCGCGGCTTCATGGATTCGCTCCATCAGGCCGACGTCGCGGCGATCCCCTTCCCCGACGAGCCGCCGGTGATCTACCCCAGCGCCGCACGGTGGCAGGAGATCACCCGGTTGCGTGAGAAATACAAGTCGGTCGACCTCGCCAACCCCGGCAGCGCCGAGAAGAAGATCTACGACGCGCTCGACAAGCCGGTGGAGAGCCTCGAGTTCAACGAGACTCCGCTCCGCGATGTCATCTCCCAGCTCCAGGATTCCCAGGGGATCCCGATCCAGGTCGACATCAAGGCCCTCGAGGAGGCCGGTCTCGACCTCGACGCGCCGGTGACCCGCAACCTGTCGGGCGTGTCACTGCGGTCGGCCCTGCGATTGATCCTCGGCGACCTCGACATGACCTACCTGATCAAGGATGAGGTCCTGCTCATCACCACCAAGGAGAAGGCGGCCGAGAACCTGATCGTGAAGGTCTACCCGGTCGCCGATCTGGTGATGCCGATGAACTCCTCCGGCGTGAACCCCTTCCAGGGTGGCGGCGGCATGGGGGGCGGCGGCATGGGTGGTATGGGTGGCGGCGGCATGGGCGGCATGGGCGGCGGCGGCATGGGCGGCGGCATGTTCCAGGTCTCCGACGCGAAGTCGCGGATTGGACTGCGAGAGAAGAAGCCCGACTCCGCTCCGCGGCCGGCTGCCAACAAGCCCGCCCCGAACGATGCCGCGCCGGCGGACGACGCCGTCCGCGCCGAGAGCCTCGGTCTGCCAGAGCGGATCATCGAGGCGGCCGATGTCACCGCTGCCGTCGGCGACTATCTCAAGGCCGCCGACCGTACCGATCTGACCGGCCGGCTTGCCCGGTTGCGGGTGTCGGCGGCGGAACTTGGCCGCAAGGGCCGATTCGATCGGGCTGCCGAGGTGATCGCTGCAGCGATTGCCGCTGGCCACCCCGAGCCGTGGATGTATGAGGCCCTGGCGGTGGCGCTCGAGGCCGCCGGCAAGCCCTCCAGCGACGTGGAGCGAGCTCTCCTCTCGAGTGCCGATTTCGCCAGGTCGCCCGCCGACCTGCTCGCGCTGGCGGGGTATCTGGCCCGCTTCGGATCCGGTCGCCAGGCGCTGCGGTTGTGCCGGCAGGTGACCCGGCTCGACAGCAGCAACCGTGAGGCGTTTGCCCTGGCGATGTCGGTGGCCGCGAAGGAGAAGGACGACGCTGCCCTCCGCTGGGCGTGCGCCGGGGTGCTTGCCCACGAGTGGCCGGCAGCCCAGCAGGAGGTGCCCACCCGGGCCGCCCGCCTGGCCAAGGCGGCTATCGAGCGGCAGCGCAAGGCGGGCCGGGGCGACGAAGCCGACGCGTTCGCGGCCGACATCGACGCCGCCCTCGTCCGCGACATCGAATTGGAATTCAGCTGGAACGGCGACGCCGACATCGACATGGTGGTGGAGGAGCCGTCCGGCACCGTGTGCTCCGTCTCCACTCCGCGGAGCACCTCGGGCGGCACGCTGCTGGCCGACGTCGATGCCGGTCCCGACAAGGACAACGGCACCCACAAGGAACGGTATGTCGCCACCGAGGCCTTCCCCGGCCGGTATCACGTGCTCGTCCACCGCGCGTTCGGCAAGGTGGCCGCCGACACGGTGACGGCGGAATTGATTCTCCACCGTGGCACCGACCGGGAGCAGCGGCTCCGTCGGCAGATCCCCCTCGGAGCCGAAGACACCGTGTTCTCGATCGACGTGCCCCAAGGCCGGCGCCGCGAACCGCTGCTCGAAGCGCAGATCGCCCAGGACGTCGCGGTGCAGCAGGAGATCGGCCGGTCGATCCTCGCCCAGCAGCTCGCTGGCATCAACGACCCGGCGACGGCTGGAGCGATGTCGCAGGGCCGTGGTCCCACGGCACCGGGCGGCGAGTCTCCCCCGGTCCTGCCCTTCTCGCGCGGCGGTGCCACCGGCTACCAGCCGATCATCTCGACGTTGCCTGAAGGCACGAACTTGTCGGCCACTGCGGTGGTCTCGGCCGACCGGCGCTATGTGCGCGTGTCGCTGACCCCGCTGTTCTCCGGAGTCGGCCAGGTCACCACCTTCAACTTCGCCGGCGGTGGTGCTCAGGGCACCGGCGGCATGGGTGGAGGCGGCATGGGCGGCGGTGGCATGGGTGGCGGCATGGGCGGTGGTGGAATGGGTGGTGGCATGGGTGGTGGTGGCATGGGTGGTGGTGGCATGGGCGGTGGCGGCATGGGCGGTGGTGGAATGGGCGGTGGCCTGGGTGGCATGGGCGGCATGGGCGGCTTCTGCTGGGTCGCCCGCGAGGTCTATGGCGCCGACGATCCCCGCTGGATGCTGTTCCGCGATTGGCTCCGGACCGAGGCCCCCCGCTGGCTCCATGACCTCTATGGGCGCGAAGGGGAACAGTTCGCTGTCTGGGTGAGCGACAAGCCGGCCGTGAAGGCGGTGCTCCGGTCGCTCATGGACGCTGCCATCGAGTCGCGGACGGAGACCGCTGCAGCACTCGACCCGGTGACCGATTGACCCAGCTGACGGCCGCAGCCACTTTCCACCGGGGCGATCGATGGCCACCTTCGGCGTGATCCTGGCTGCAGCCGGACAGAGCAGCCGCTTCCAGGACACGAACTACAAGAAGCCGTTCGCGCCGCTGGCCGGTCGCCCCGTCTGGCTCCATTCGGCCGAGCGCTTCACCGACCGCCCCGACGTCAAACAGGTCGTCATCGTGGTGGCACCGGAGGATCGGGAAGGCTTCGTCGAGAAGTTCGGGGCCAATCTCGCCTTCATGGGCATCACGCTCGCGGAGGGGGGCCAGCATCGTGCCGACTCGGTCCGCCGCGGCCTCGAGAAACTCGGCCCCGAGATCGATACCGTGGCGATCCACGACGCGGCCCGCCCCTGCCTGGCGGCGGCCTGGATCGACAAGGTGTTCGCCACCGGGGCGCGCACCGGGGCGGCCATCCTCGCCATTCCCGTGGTCGGCACGGTGAAGCGGGTCGGCCCCGACAACGTGATCACCGCTACGGTCGACCGCACCGGTCTGTGGGAAGCCCAGACCCCGCAGGTGTTCTCCCGCTCGCTCCTCGAGAAGGCGTTCGCCACGGCGCCCGTCGGCCAGCCCACCGACGAGGCCGCGGTCGTCGAGGCCCTCGGTCATCCGGTGACCGTCGTCCCCGGCTCGCCGCTCAATCTCAAGATCACCTCGCGGGAGGATCTGCGGATGGCCGAAAAGTGCCTCGAGGCCCTGCCGCGGCCGAAGCTCTCCGGTCCGGCCCATCCCTTCGCCGACGACGACCGCTGGCGGTGACCGCGACCATGCCCAACGACCTTCTTGCCGACCTCGCCGCCCGTGGCCTGATCCACCAGTCGACCGACATGGGGGCGCTCGGCGACTGGTTGGCGACGCCTGGCCGACGGATCTACTGCGGGTTCGACCCTACCTCCGACAGCCTCCACGTCGGCAGCCTGCTGCCGCTGGTGCTGCTGCGGCGCGTGGCCTGCGCCGGCCATGAGCCAGTCGCCCTGCTGGGGGGCGCCACCGGCATGATCGGCGACCCGAGCGGCCGCAGCGAGGAGCGCACCCTGCTCACGCCGGAGCAGCTGGCGGCCAACCTCGACGGCATCGGCCGCCAGATCCGCACCGTGCTCGCCGCTCCCGGGCCCGACGGGCACGTGCCGGCCGGCCGCGCCCATGTCGTCGACAATGCCGAGTGGATGCGCGGCGTGGGCTACCTCGCCTTCCTCCGCGACGTCGGCAAGCACGTTCCGCTGTCGCAGATGCTCGCCAAGGATTCTGTCCAATCCCGGCTCGAACGGGCGGGGGGCCTGTCCTACACAGAATTCAGCTACATGCTGCTCCAGGCATGGGACTTCGTCCAACTCTCCGACGCGCTCGATTGCCGGGTGCAGTTCGGTGGCAGCGACCAGTGGGGCAACATCACCGCCGGGATCGAACTCGGCCGCCGGCTGCGGTCGCGCGAGCTCCATGCCGCCACCTGCCCCCTGCTGGTGAAGGCCGACGGGACGAAAATGGGCAAGACCGCCTCGGGGGCGATCTGGCTCGATCCGCGGCGCACCAGCCCCTACCGCTTCTATCAGTACTGGATCAATCTCGACGACGCCGACGCCGGCCGCTGCCTCCTGCGGCTCACCGAACTGCCCCTCGAGGAGATCCAGGCCCTCGACGCCCAGCGGGCGGGCAATCCGGCCGCCCGCGACTCGCAGCGCCGTCTGGCGGAGGAACTGACACGGCTGGTGCACGGCGAAGACGGGCTCGCCGCCGCCCGCCAGGCGACCGCGGTGTTTTTCGGGGCCGAGGTTGCCAGCCTCGATGCCGCCGCGCTGGCGGAGATCTTCGCCGACGTCGCCAGCCACGACTTCCCGCGCTCGTCGCTCGACGGCGAGGGGCTGCCGCTCGTCGAGGCCTTCGAACGGACCAAGCTCGCCCCGAGCCGATCGGCGGCCCGGCGCACGATCGAACAGGGGGGCGGCTACGTCAACAACCGGCGCGTCACCGACGCCGCCCACCGCCTCACCGCCGGCGACCTCGTCGGCGGGAGCACGATCGTGCTCCGTTCCGGGAAAAAGTCGTACGCCCTGGCCTGGTTCGGCTGACCGGCCTTGACCCCCCACGGCCGGCCGGCGTATTCCCGCCGGGTCCCCGGAGCCCTGCCATGCACTTTCTCCGCGCGGCTGTCATCCTCTGCGTGCTCGTCAGCGCCCACGGTCGGGCAGCCGAGCCCGACGCCCCCCCCGCGCAACCGTCGCTCGAGGATCGGCTCACCACGGGCCTGCAAGCGCGCCGGCCGGCCGACGTGGCCTACATCGGCCGCGTCGTTGACATGGTGGAGCAGGGGAAGCTGCCGGCCAAACTGGTCGACTCGACGTTTCTGTGGGCCGTGCGGCGCCGTCAGCGGCATCCCCTGCCGGCCTTCCGCGAAGCGCTCCGTCTCCAGGCGGACCGGATCGGCATCGAGATCGAATGAGCGCCCACCGGATCGGCCTTCCGCACGACGGTGGCGCCCCGCACGCCCGCACCGCCGCGGCTCGGTCAGGCACCGGGTGCCAGGCCCAACAGCCCGTGGAGCTGCGGGTCGGCGAGTGACTCCGCCACCAGCCTGACCCCGGTGAAGTCGTGCCGCCGGCTGTGGCCTGCCGGCACGGCCACCACCACCGCACCGGCCGCCAGACCGGCGCGGCAGCCGATCTGGGAATCCTCGAGCACCGCCAGCCGCGCCGGAGGCAGGCCGAAGCGGGAGGCCGCCAGGCGGTAGATCTCCGGATCGGGCTTGCCGGTGGTCACGTCGTGCGCGGTGAGCACGAAGGCAAAACGGTCGGCGAGCGCGAGCCGTGCCAGCACGTCGTGTGCGTAGTCGGGGGCGCTGCTGGTTGCCACGCAGCAGGCCACCCCGGCGGCAGCGAGGCGGTCGAGCAGCGGAACCGCGCCGGGCATGGCCGCCAGCCGGGTGTCGAGCAGCCCGACGAAGATCTCGCGCGTCTCGCGGGCGAGCGTCTCCACCGAGTCGGAGAGCCCGTGCCAGCGGATCATCGTCGTCAGGGCCACCGTCTGCGGACGCCCCATCATCGCATCGAGCAGGTCGTCGTCGAACCGGCACCCGCGCCGCCGCAGCAGCTCGGCACCGACGTCGGGGTAGATCTCCTCGGTGTTGACCAACAAGCCGTCGAGGTCGAAGGCGACGGCTGCAGGACGGCCGGCGTCGTCGGGGATGGTCATGGGGATGCTCACGGCTCCGGGGTCGCGGCGGGAGAGGTTGGTACCGGCAGCCGGTAGACAGCATAGACGCCCTCGCGGTGGAGCATCTCCCAACCGAAGCGGTCGAGGCCCGGCACGTCGGTCGGGATGATCGCATGGTCGGCGCCGTAGCGCTCCGCCACCGAAAGCGCACGGTCGCGCCCCAACTCGGCCGTGCTGTTGACCATCCCCTTGAGCGCACCGTCGCGCGAATAGCAGTCGGTGATCCGCCGCCGCCATGCGAGCAGTGACTGCACGTCCTGCGGGCTGTTCTTCCAGCCCACGACCTCCGCCCGGCCGGTCAGCCAAGTGAAACTCGATGCCCCCCGCGGCGTGAGGAACCGGGCGTCGGCAGGGGTGTTGGCGGCCACCCAGCGGCAGATCGCCTCCCAGGCCGGGGCATCGACACGGGTGTCGGCCCGGGCCACCAACCCCGCCCGGCCCGGCAGCGGCCAGTGCGACGACTGCCAGCCGATGTCGGCAGCCAGCGCGACCACCGTGAGGGTGCGCACGAGCCGCACCGGGAGCGGGCAGATCCCGGCGACGACACCGGCGTCGGCGAGCGCCGCGGCCACCGTCGCCGCCAGCGTGAAGGGCACCAGCCCGTCGCCGAGACGGAACCAGTAGTAGCGCAGCAGCCCGCGCGTCGCCGCCGGCGCGAACGGCTCGGCGAGCGAGATCGCGCAGCCGGCCAACGAAATCGCCAGCGCCGCACCGGTGAGGGCAGCGGTGCGCCGCCGTGGAGCGGTCGGCGGCAGACGCTGCCGGAGCAGCAACCAGACACACACCGCGAGGACATGCCGGGCCACGAGGCCGTCGGCGAACGTCCGCACGAGGAGGTGATGGGGCAGCCGCTCGACGACATAGATCCGCGTGGCCTCGATCTTCTCCGCCGCCGTTGCCCCGCCGGAGAGCGCCAGCGCCGGCACCACACCGGCGGCAGCCAGCCCGATGCCGACGGCCATCCACAGGGCAGCCGGCGCCCGCTTGTCGCCGTGCGGCAGCCACGGCGTGCCCGTCCACCAGGCTGCCCCCACCAGCGCCACCTGGGCCCAACCGCCAACGAGCGGATGGAGCGCGGTTCCTCCCCCGGCCAGCGCCCAGGCGGTCGGCCAACGGCCATGGTTCCACTCCCCGACGGCCGCCAGCACCGCCCCCCAGGCGAACACCTTGGCCTCGCAGCCACCGAGCACCCATTCCCCGGCTGCAGTGGTCTGCCGCAGCGCCAGCGCGAACAGGGCAGCGCTCACCAACCGGGCACAGGTGCCGGGCACGAGCGGCCGGATCGCGTGGACGAAACCGCCCGCCACCGCCAACCACCCCAGCCAGCGACCGATCCAAGCGGCCGTCGGCAGCGACAGGGAAGCGGTGAGCGGCCCGATCAGTCGGAAGAAGACCCCGTGCGCGTCGGGTGTCTCGAGGAAGAAATCTCCGCGCCCCCAGTTCGGATCGGCCGCGTGACGTGCCTTGGTGAGGTAGACGGTCTCGTTGACGTCGGGCACCGGCCACGCCCCCGACGCGGCAAAGAGGAGGCCGATCACCACCCACTCGAGCAGCGCGCTCCACGCAGCGACGGTGCGTGCCGACCTGGCTGGCGCGGTGCCGCTGGAGATCATGGGAGGGCTCGCAGGAATCACCGCCGGCCCGCTCAGGACGCTGCCACGGCGACGGGAACTCCCTGGCAGGATACAGTGACGGCCATGGAACCCGAAGTTGCACCACCCGCCCCGGCAGGCCCTCCCACGGCCGCCGGCGGAGCCGCACTCCGCGCGGCCGTGGCCGCCGGTCAGGTGGCGATCGTGGGAGCGCCGCTGGCACTCGCGGCCAAGTTGATCGAGGCGACCGGCTTCGATGCCGTCTACCTCTCCGGGGCCGCGCTCTCGGCCGGCGGCCTCGCTGTGCCCGACGTCGGGCTCTTCACCCGTGGACAACTCGCCGAGCACGCCCGGGTCCTCGCCCGCGCGGCCACGATCCCCCTCGTGGTCGATGCCGACACCGGCTTCGGCGGCCCCGACGAGGTGGCACGCACCGTGCGGCTCCTCGAGGAGGCGGGGGCGGCCGCGATCCAACTCGAGGATCAGGTGGGGGTCGGCGACCGGTTCGGCGGCGCCAAACGCTGCGGCCATCTCGCCGGGAAGCAACTCGTGACCGTGGAGGAGATGGCCGACAAGATCGCCGCCGCGGCCGCCGCCCGCCGCGACCGGAACACGGTGATCATCGCCCGCACCGACGCCCGCGGGGTGACCGGGATGGACGAGTGCCTGCGCCGGCTCGAGGCCTACCGCACCGCGGGGGCCGACTGGCTCTTTCCCGAGGCGCTGGCGTCGCAGGAGGAGTTTCAGGCGGTCGGCCGGGCGTTCCGCGGCCGGGGTCCGCTGCTGGCCAACATGACGGAGTTCGGCGTCGGCCCGCTGCTCGATCGCGCCGACCTCGAGTCGGCGGGGTTCGCGGCGGTGCTCTACCCGATGACTCTGCTCCGACTGGCGATGACCGCGATGGAGGCGGGGCTCGCCATCCTCGCCGAGGAAGGCTCGCAGGCGGAACTTGTCGACACGATGCAGTCGCGTCAGGAACTCTACGACCTGCTCGGATACGACCCCAAACACCCGGAGCGCTGGCTGGCGGCGCACGGGCTCGACGGTGATTCCGCAGGCCGCGGTTCGGCTGGCAGCGACGGGGAGCGACGCCCATGACCGCCACGCCAGCGCCGGGTGAGGGGGCCCTCGCCCGTGGCCTGGCCGGAGTGGTCGCCGGAAAGACGGCGATCTGCTCTCTCGACGGCGACCTCCGCTACCGTGGCTTCTCCATCGAGCCGCTCGCCCGGGCGGCCGACTTCGAGGATGTGGCGTTCCTGCTCCTCCATGGCGAACTGCCCACCGCCGCCGAACACCGCCGGTTCGTCGACCAGATCCGCGACGCCGCCGCGACCCTCGATCCGACGGTCATCGAGGCGCTGGCGATCCTCGCCGCCCGTGAGCCCGGCGCTTCGCCGATGGATGCCCTGCGGACCGGGGTGAGCATGCTCGGGCTGCTCTCGCGCGACGACACCCCCGGGCCGCACGACACGCTCGTCGCCGCCGCCGAGCGGCTCCTCGGCCAGGTGCCGGCGATGCTGGCGGCGTGGCTCGATCTCACCGCCGGCCGCCCCGTCGCTCCCTGGCCGAACGGCCCGCTGGCCACCGCCCTGCTCGAGCGCCTCACCGGCCGGACACCCGCGCCCGCCGCGATCACGGCCTTCGGTGCGACCCTCGTGCTCTACGCCGAACACGAGTTCAACGCCTCCACCTTCGCCGCGCGCACCGTCGTCTCGACCGGATCAGACATGCATTCGGGGGTGGTGGCGGCGATCGGGGCGCTCAAGGGCCCGCTCCACGGCGGTGCCAACGAGAAGGTGCTCGAGGTCCTCGGTGCCATCGGCGGCCCCGAGCGGGCAGCGGCGTGGCTCGAAGAACAGTTCGCCGCCCGCCGGGTGGTGATGGGCTTCGGGCACCGCGTCTACAAGGACGGCGACGTCCGCGCGAAACTCTTGGCCGACCTCTGCCGGACGCTCGTCCACGGCACCCCCGCGGAGGGCCTCGAAGGGCTGGCGGCGCGGGTCGAGCAGATCATGCTCGAGCGCAAGGGGCTCCGTCCCAACCTCGACTGGCCCGCAGCGCGGGTCTACCACGCCCTGGGCCTGCCGGTGAAGGTGTTCACGCCGATCTTCGTCGTTGCCCGGATGAGTGGCTGGACGGCGCACATCATCGAGCAGATCGGCGACAACCGGCTAATCAGGCCGCTGTCGCTCTACAGCGGGCCGGCACCACGCACCTATCGCCCCCTCGCCTCACGCTGACGCCGGCCGCCTCACAGCGATGCGGCAGCAGCCGGCGGTGCGGTTTCGGTGGTGGCGGGAGGGATGTCACCGGCCGCGGCCGGCTCGACGGTGGCCTGCACGAGCACGCTCGGAACCGCCCCCTCGCCCAGGTCGGTGGTGATCTTCAACTCCCGCTCGATCGCCCCCGTGGCCTCACCCGCCCGGAAGGTCACCGGCAGGATGTGCACCACGGCTGGATCGAGCTTCGCCGGGCAGGTGATGCAGCCGTCGCCGCAATCGACTCCCGTCACCTTGAACGGTCGGTTCGCCTTCACCACCACGTTCTTGGTGACGGTCCCTCCACAGGGCACCGATCCCATCGCCAGGAGCTGCGGGCTGACCGTCACAGGAGCGACGACCCGCCCCTCGACGTCCATCGGGATCTGTGCGGCCCGCGGATCGTTGGTGACGAGCATCAACTGGCCCTTCACGTAGCCGGCCGGGGCGTCGGGCTTGAGACGGAACGTCAGGTCATAGGCCGACTGCCCGCCCGAGCGCTGCGGCTTCGAGAGCAAGACCTCGAAGTTGGCGTTCACGCTGCGGATGTCCCTGATCTCCCAGGGGAAGCTTCCCGAACGGATGACACGCACTTGGCGCTCGGCGCCGGTACCCAACTCCAGATTGCCGAGGTCGATGAACGGCGGATTGAAGGTCACGTCGCCACGGATGTTGCCCGTGACGCGGAGCTGCACCTCGGCGTGGAACGGCTTGTCGAAGGTGACCGTCAGCGTCGCCCCGTGCTGGCCGACGAAGGTGTGGGTGTTGAACTTGGCGATGATGTCGGCCGACTCACCGGTCTTGAGGTCGTTCTTCGACACCGTCGGCGAGGTGCAGCCGCAGCTGGTGCGCACGCCGGCGACGCGGAGATCTTCCTTGTAGGTGTTCGTGAACGTGAACCGGTGCTCCGTCTTCGCGCCGCGGGCCACCGTCCCGAAGTTGTAGCTGGTCTCGGTGAACATCTTCTTCGCCCAATCCTGGGCCGACGCCGGGGCGGCGGCGACGAGGGCGAGAACGAGGGCGAGGAGCGTGGGGAGGTGGAGTTTCATCGTTGGGGTCGCACCGGTCACGGGGAGGATTCCGGAGCCCAGAACAGACTTCAATCGAGAGGGTACGGATGCCATCGATCGGGAGTCAACTCGACCGGTCCTGGGGGGCGGCACCTGTTGCCGCCGCTGCTTGGAGTATCCAGCGCCGCCAGGTGTCGACGCCGGCGAAAGGGGATGTTTTTCAGCGGAATTGCGGCTCAGGCCGCCGTCCGACCGATACCATCGGGGAGGTTTGCTAGGATGGAAAAGTCGGTGGCGGGGCGGCGGCCGGAAGGTCGCCACCTCACCCGACACACCCGGCCCCACGATCCTCCCAGCGATTGCAGGCGGCGCGAGCCGCCCACGGCGCGGTGGCGAGGATCACCGCGAGCGATGCTGGCGCGTTCGGCGGCCGGTCGGTTGGTTTCCTGGTTCCTGGTTTCTGTTCCACCTCAGGGGGCGTACTGGTTTCGACCGGATGGCCAGAGGTGCGGATTGCGTGCCGTGGTTGGTCGGCTGGCCACGTTAAAAGTCGACCAAGCTTCAATTGCCGAAGCTCAGTTTTCTCTGGCTGCTTAATTAAGTAGCCCCGAGCGATGGCCCCAGTCGGAAGGGCCTCCCAATCGGTCGCCAAATCCGACTCGCCCCGGTCCACCGCCTGGTACGGCCGGGGTCAAAAACGTTCCGGGCTGGTCCGCGACGCACCCTGCCGGCCGGGGACGCGCGGACGAGATCCAAATCGACCGGATACGCGCGTAGACGTTCGTACCGAAACTTCACGGGACGCGGGTTCGATTCCCGCCGCCTCCATTTTGGCCGGCCGGCTGGTGGTATGACCCACAGGGTCGTATGCCGGCCGGCCTCGCGTCCGTCGGGCGAAACGCCCGACGGACGGGGCGACGGCGCGGCCGCTTCGGGCGGCCGCTGTCGCCAGGCGGGGCGCGGTCGGGCCGCTGACGGGGCGACGGCGCGGCCGCTTTGGCGGCCGCTGTCGCCGGCAGGGCACGGCTCGTCAGCGGGTTTCGACGATCGTGCGGAACGAGGCTTCCACACGGCCGCCCGCCGGGATGACGATCACGCCGTGATCCGGCTCCCCGACCGCCAGACGATTCACGCCGTCGTTGGCGTTCGCCGCCGGCTCGACCGCCACCACCGGCCGATCGACCGGCGCATAGCACACCAGATGCGACACGTTGGGCGAACACTCGTAGCGCAACCGCACCCCGCTCTCCGGCCACTCGATCACCGCCCGGCCGTCGAACCCCGCAAAACAGGTGTCGATGCCCCGCCCATCGAGGGCGCGCGGGACCGTGAAGTCGAGTTCCGCCGGCACCGGCACTGGCGGCCCGTCCGGCAGGCCGTCGTGATTGGCATCGGGATGCACCGCCGTCGCCGCGAATCCCAGCAGCACCGGCTCCCCCTCCCGCGTCAGCCAGCGCCGGTAGTAGGGATGCCAGCCAAAACCTGCCGGCATCGGCGTCTCCCCACGGTTCTCCAGCACGAGTGACTGCACGAGGCTGTCTCCCTCCACCCGGATCCGCGCCTCGGCGCGGATCGGCCACGGCCAGTTGAAATCGGCGAAGTCAGTCGAATCGAGGGCGAGCACGAGACGATCCGCCCCCTGCTCCACCACACGCCACGGCCGGTTGCGGACGTCGCCGTGGATGGCGTGATTCTTGGCGTTGGCCAACTGATGGTCGCGCCCCCCGAAGGAAAACCGGCCATCACGGATCCGGTTCGAGTAGGGGAGCATCAGCCAGCTCGACGGCCGCATGCCGTTCTCAGGCCGCCGCGCGTCGGGCACGACGTCGATCCACTCACCCCCTCGCCGTACCGCCAGCGCCAGCAGGCTGCCGCCACGACCGGGCTGGAACACGGCCCGCCAGCAGTCCGACGACAGCTCCAATGTCTCGGGACCATCGGCCGCCGCCACTCCACCTACCGCCACAAGGTGGGCTGCCACGAGACCGACGCACAGGAAGCCGACGCACACGAGGCGATCGAAACAGTGGCCCGCGAACCAGTGGTCCAGTTGACCGGGCAACCGGGAGCATCCCCCGACGAAGGCCGCAGCCACACGACCGGGCAGCCGTTCGGCAATCAATCGAGCGATTCCTTCGTCATGTCGAGCTTCCAGTCGGACAAGCCCTTGTCGCTGACCGAGACACGCCAGGGAGACTGCTGCCCGATCAGCTTCTGATTCACCAAGCCGCCGCCGGG
>SXWA01000169.1 GCA_005791575.1 Planctomycetaceae bacterium | reverse complement strand
GGGGCTGCCCCGTCGTCGGCGCTGGGCGGCCCGTCGGCCGCGCGTCGCTCGGCGAGCTGGGCGAGTTCGCCCGCACGCTTGCCGAGGTCGGCGGCGAGGCCGTCGAGCCGCCGGGCCGCCCCCGTGGCATCGATCTGCTCGCCGGCCTGCTTGGCGGCGGCGGCGAGTTGTTCTGCGGTGACGGCGATCGCGGTCGGCTCCGGGGCGGTCGCGATCCGCTCGAGCGCCGCCGCCTCCCCCTCGAGCGCGGGCGACTTCTCGAGCGCTTCGCGGAGAGCGCCGGCGGCGGCGGCGAGTTGGTCGAGTTGGTCTTTGAGCGGCTGGGGCACGAGGGAGCTGGCACGGGCCTGCTCCGCCGCGCGTTCGAGTGCCTCCTCGACGCGCTGGGCCTCGGCGCGGCGCGCGTCGAGGAGCTGGTCGAGCCGCTGCAGCGCCTGCTTCTGGGGATCGGCCAGTCGGGCGCTCGCCTCGTCGGCGAGGCGCTGCGCCGTGGCGGCCCGTTCCCGTGCCCGTACGGCGGCTTCCGCGTCGGGCTGACCGTCGGGCGTCTTGCGGCCGGCATCCCGGGCAGCCTCACGCGCCGCTTCGAGTGCCTCGACCGTCTCGCGCCCCACCGCCTCGAGGAGGGCGTCGCGGGCCGCATCGAGCGTGTCGGCCGACCGTGCCGCCTCGGCGGCGACCTGCTCGGCGAGCCGCCGCGCCTGATCCAGCGCCGGCACCTGTGTCCGTGCCAGCGCGTGGTCCGGAGGGGTCATCACCGTCACCCGATGGAGCGACGACTCGACCACCTGCCCCTTGGTGTCGCGCACGACCAGTTTCCAGACGGCACCCCGGCCCGGTTCCAGGCCGAGGCGCTCCGCCGACAGCACGGCGGTGAAGGCCACGCGGCTGTCGGGCGGGCGGACGGCAAGCGGCACGTCGGCAAGCAGTTCCGGGGCCGAGAGGTGCTCGGCATCGGGCCCGATGCGGACGGCGATCTGATCGACCCCCCAGTCGTCGAACGCCTCGCCGTGGATGATCACGTCGTCGACCAGCTCCAGCGCGAGCATGTCGCCCGGCGCGGCGATCGCCAACGCCGGAGGCCGGTCGACGGTGGGGGCGATCTCGATCGGGGGCACCGGCAGGCTGGGATGGCCATGGGCGTCGGCGAACGACAGGGTCATGATCCGGCGCCGGTCGACGGGCACGCCGACCCGCCACCGGGAGACCACGTCGGCCGCGCTGCCGGCGACGCGTTCGGCGGGCAGACGAGCCTCCTCGCGATCCACCGTGCGTTCCACCAGCCGCGTGCCGCGCGTCAGCCATCCCGGCCTGTCGAGCACGGCGCGACCACCGTCCGCCCGGAACGTGGCTGCGACCACGGTGCGGCCGGCGAGCGCCGGCAGCGAGGCCAGCGGCGCCCACAGGCGGGTCCACTCGCCCGGCTCGGGCAGCGGCCCGGCGACGAAGCGCTGCACCCCCTTGGCCGGCTGGCCACCGCCGTCACCCCACACCAGCTCCACCTTCGCCGTCCCGACATCCAGCTCCCACACGATGCGCCGGGGGGCCGCCGCCGGGTCGATGCGCGCCATCACCATCACCCCCTTGTCGGTGCGCGACGTGTCGGCGGGCGATTTGTCAGCGCGCGATTCCTTGGGGAGCACGAGCGGCTCGAGCCTCGTCCGCAGTCCCACCGGCCGCCCCTCCTCGCAGACGAAGCCGCGCAGTCCGCCGGCCGCCTGCGCGGTGGTCCAGCGCCACGGCTGGGGGAAGACGGCATCGCGCGGCAGATCGTCCTCGAACCAGACGCGCTCGTCGAACGTGTCGACAGGGTCGGTGACGATCGTCCGCTCGAGCAGCGCCACATGGCCGGTCGCCGGCTCCGGGCGGACGGTGGCGAGCAGTACCACCGTCGCCCCCTCCGGCGCGTCGATCCGCGGTGGATCGCCGATGATCGGCAGCGGTTCGTCGATCCGCATGTAGTCGGGGAGGCGGATCGCCCGCTCGAGCCCCTCGATCGCCGGGCGCTCGAGCAGATGGATGGTGTGGGTCTGCGTCCAGGTGCCTCCCCCCTCGACGCGGTAGCGGGCGTCCTCTTCGAGCCCCTCCAGTTCGACGACGAAGCGCCCGCCGCCGCCACGCATCGGGTAGCGCAGGCGCCGCCCGGCGGCATCTTCGAGCACGACCTCCGCCGCGGCACAGCTCCCCCGCGTTACCGTGGCGGTGATCTCCAGCGGCTCGTCGACCAGCGCCTCGATGTCGCCGGGCACCGCGAACTGCAGGTGCGTCGCCGGTGCGATGTCGGCGGTCGGCCGGAGGAGGCGGTCGAGCGTGGTCGTGAAGCGCTCGCCGAACCAGCCGAAGAGGGCGCCGCCGAGCGCCAGTGAGGCACCGGCGAGGGCGGCGCTGCGGCCCAGCGACCGCCAGCGGATCACCGTGCCGGGGCGGAACGCCCGGAGCCGCTCCTGCGTCTGCTCGAGCAGGCGGGCGAGGAGATCGGGCCGCGTGCGGTGCAGCCGGCTCGGGTCGCGCCCCAGGTCGAGCACCGTGAGCAGACGGTTCTGCATCCCCCCCAGGGCGCGCTCGATGCGCAGGGCGACCGCATCGAGCACCGGGCGGCGCCAGGCAGGCACGGCGAGAAACGCCAGGCACCCGGCCGCCACCGCCCCCCACCAGCCGATCCACGCGGCGATCCGCAGCGGCACGCCGAGCGGCGCGACGATGTCGAGGAGCACGCCACCGACGATCCAGCCGACCGCCAGCGCGACCACGAGCAGGAGGCCGGCTGCGATCGTCACCGTGATGATCCGTCCGCGGACGAGCACCACCAGCCGCGTCAGATCGCCGACCCGACGATCCGTGCCCGTCTGCCGCGTCGTGCCACTGGCCATCAGCCCCTCCTCCCGCTCTCCGCGGGCCGCTCTGTGCGTCGTCCCGTGCCGATCAGGTGCCGCCCGTCTCGAGCCCGTCGACCGCGCGCCCGAGGCGCCCCGCGAGCCGGTCCCACCAGCCCTTCAGCCCCCCGGCCGCCGCTCCCGGCCGCGGCGCGGCCAGCGTGCTCAGCACGAACTCCACGGCGAACACCGCAAACGCGGCGCCGATCAGCCACCGCCAGATCTCGCGCCGCCCCGTGAGGCGCCCGTGGAGCACCGGGTCGTCGCCCGTGCCCGCGAGGTAGGTCACCGCGCCGGGGGCCAACGTCCGGCGGATCTCTGCCTCGCCGACATGCTCCAGCACCGCCGACTCGACATCGCGGTTGACGGCCATCCCCAACCGGAGCGCCCCCGCGGTGCTCCCGGCCGGCGGCTCGACGGCGAACTCGTAGTGGCCGACCGCGAGGGTGTCGAGCAGCGCGCCGGTGGCATGACCGTCGCCGGCCACCATCTCGATCGCGCGCCGTCCTCCCGCCGGATCGGTGACCTGCACCACGGCGCGCCGCCACGACTCGTCGAGGCGCACCGGGGCCGGTTCACCCGGCCGCACCGATTCGGCCACCACCGCCGGGGCGGGGCGCCGCACATGCTGCACGGCGCGGAGGAGGATCGGCACGAAGGCCGGATGGACCGGGAGTGTGGACCAGTCGGGGGTGAAGGCCAACCCCGACACGAGCACGCGGCCGCGGCCGAGCCTGGTCTCCGCGACCACCGGTGTGCCGTCCGCCAACCGGGCGAGGATCACCGCGGCGGGCCGCGCCGCACCGTCGGCGCCGGCCTTCTCGGCCTCGTCGGCATCGACCGGCTCGAGTGGCACGCGGCGGAACACGCGCAGGGTCTCCAGTCCCACGCTCGCCGTCGGCCGCGCCCCCTGCCCGGCGGCGCGGAACGGGGTGAACACCGGGTGCGAGGTGTCGATGGTGTCGAACCCGAGACCGCCCGATTCGTCGTCGGGGTCGCCGGTGGCGGGTCGCAGCCGGAGGGTGGCAGCCCCCTTGCCGCGGGCGTCGCCGAGCACCGGCAGATCGCCGCGGCCGTCGCAGCGCGAGCCCGCGGCGAGCACGAGCCCCGCCCCGCCCTGCACCTGACGGCGCACCCAGAGCGACCGGCCACCGTCGAGGCGCACGTCCGCCAGCACGATCACGTCGGCGGCCATCACGCGCGCCTCGTCGAGTCGATCGGCGCGGACCACCGTCACGTCGAGGCTCCGGGCGATCTCCCGGCTCACCCCGCCGCCGGAGGCGGCATCAAGGGCCTCACCGTCTTCCGGGCCGACGAGGGTCTCGAGCGGCGCCTCGAGGGCTGCCGTGACGAACAGCCCGGGATCGTCGATGCCGCGGGCATCGGCCGGTGCCACCACGAGCACGTCGACGCGCGGCTCGACCGAGAGGGAGAACAGCACGCTGTCATCCTCGGGGAAGGCGTCGGCGGGGATCTGGATCCGGCCACGGATCACCCCCGCCCGGCGCGGCACCACGGCGATCGAGCGCGTGACCGTGGTTCCCGGCTGCACCATCACCGGCACCTGGGCCACCAATTCGTCATCGAGGTGGACAGAGACGGTTTTTTCCACCGGGTCGCCCCCCGCCGCGGCGATCCGGGCGACGATCTCCACCGGCAGGCCCACCACCGGGCGCTGCGCCCGCGGCGGATCGCCGAGCAGCGCGGCATTGGCCACCCGGCCCTCGTGGCCGACGTCGAGCACCACCAGGCGCACGTCGGCGGGGAGGGTCCGGGAGGCTCCCTCGTCTGCCAACCGCCGCCATGCGCGCGCCTCGCCATCGGTCACCAGCCACGCGGTCCGCGGCCCGCGCGGGGGCCCCGACAGCCCTTCGACGAGCGCGGAAGCCAGCGTTGCCGGCCCCGGGTCGGGCACGAGGGTGTCGAGCACGGCGGCGAAGCGGCGTCCGTCGCCGAGCGTGGCCCGGTGGAGCACGCTCGGCTGCACCCCGGCGCGCACCAGAGTGACGAAGTCGGTCGGCTCGAGCCGGGCGGCGGCGGCCCGGATCGCCTCGCGGATCCGGTGGAGCGCGGAGGTGCCCTCCGTCACCAACCCGGTGGTCAGCCCTGCGTCGGCGATGAACACCACGTCCTTGCCGCCGCGGTCGCCGAACAACGACGCGAAACGTTGCACGACCGGTCGCGCCAGACCGGCCACCACCAGGGCCACCAGCGCCGTCCGCAGGGCCATCAGCAGCCATTCGAGCAGCCGCAGCCGCCGGCGCTCCTGGACGTAGCCATCCATCAGGAAGCGGAAGGTGGGCAGTTCGACCTCGCGGAGCCGCCAGCGCTCCAGGAGATGGAGGATGATCGGCACGGCCGCCAGCGGCAGGAACCACAGCAGGAGTGGGTTGAGCATGGCGGTGCCGGACCGGCGGGCGGGGACGGGGGTGCAGGTCAGCCCGACAGGCGGGCGCGGCGGGCGAGGGAGGCGGCGAGGACGTCTTCGTAGGGCTGATCGGTGACGACCAGTTCGTAGCCGATCGAGCGTTCCAGACAGGCGGAGCGGATGGCGAGGAGGAAGGCCTCGAAGCGCTCCTGGTAGGCGGCGCGGACGAGGCGCGGATTGGCCACCAACCGCCCCTCCCCCTCCATGTCGCGGAACCGTGCGGCGCGGTCCCAGGGGAAGGTGCGCTCGGCCGGATCAACGACGTGCAAGACCACCAGATCGTGCCGGCGGTGCCGAAGGAGCGACAGGCCGGAGGCGATTCCGGCCGGATCGTCGAGCATGTCGGAGACCAGGATCACGATCCCGCGCCGCGGCAGCCGGCCCGCGACCTCCGCCAGCACGCCCCGGATCCCCGTGTCGCCGCCCGGCGCGGCCCCCGCCAGCGCCGCGAGGAGATGGCGGAAGTGGTTGCCCGTGCTCCGCGGGGGCACGTACGACCGCACGGCGTCGTCGAAGGTCACCAACCCCGCGGCATCGTTCTGGGTGAGCGCGAGGTGGAGGAGTGAAGCCGCGAGACCGCGGCCGAACTCCAGCTTCGTCACCGCGCCCGAGCCGAACGCCATCGAGCGGCTCGTGTCGAGGACCACCGTGACGCGGGTGTTGGTCCGGTCCTCGAAGAGCTTGACGAAGTAGCGATCGGTCTTCGCCACCAGCTTCCAGTCGAGACTGCGCAGTTCGTCGCTCGGGGTGTAGGGGCGGTGGTCGGCATACTCGACGCTCGATCCGAAGAACGGGCTCGGATGGATCCCCGAGAGCAACCCCTCGACCGCAGACCGGGCCACCAGTTCGAGCCGTGCCACCAGGGCCAGCGCCCGCGGATCGACGACGCCGGCGGCGGGGGAGCCGCCCCCGCGGGGGGCGTCGGCCGGAGGGGGGCGGGAAGCCATGGGGCGGTGCTCTGGGTGCCGGTGGAAGCCGCCGTCACGGGCTCTCGGGTGGCGTGGGCGTCAGACCGTCTCCGGCGACGACTCGATGAGCGAGTCGATGATCGCGTCGGTCGACACCCCTTCGCTCTCGGCGGTGAAACTTGCCACCAGACGGTGGCGGAGGACCGGCTTGGCGACGGCGCGGATGTCGTCGAACGAGGCGCTCGGCCGACCGTCGAGCAGCGCCCGTGCCTTGGCCCCGAGAAGAAGCGACTGGCAGGCCCGCGGACCGGCGCCCCAGGAGAGCCAGCGGCGGATGTCGGGGCGGGCAGAGGGATCGCCCGGCCGGGTGGCCCGCGCCAGCCGCACCGCATAGGCCGCCACCGGTTCGGCGACGATCACGTCGCGGATCACGTCCTGGATGCGGAGGATGTCGGCCTCACCGAGCACCGGTTCCAGTTCGACGCTCCGCCGCGAGGTGGTCGCCGTGGCGACGCGAATCTCGTCCTCGAGCGACGGATAATCGACCGTGATCTTGAACATGAACCGGTCGAGCTGGGCCTCGGGCAGCGGATAGGTTCCTTCGCTCTCGATCGGGTTCTGGGTGCCGAGCACGAAGAACGGCCGCGGCAGGTCGAACGACTGCCCGGCGACGGTGACGTGATACTCCTGCATCGCCTGGAGGAGTGCCGCCTGGGTCTTGGGGGGGGTGTTGTTTTTGCTTTTCTGCGGTTTTCTTTTACCCCCTTTTGTTTGGCCTTCCTACATCACGGCCCCG
>SXWA01000168.1 GCA_005791575.1 Planctomycetaceae bacterium | reverse complement strand
GCCGGGCCAGTCGGGATTCCGCGGCGGAGACGCCGCGCCGCGGGCAGGGGGGGCTGACGCGGGCGTATCGGCCGCGCCGGCCTCGATCGCGACGAAGCCGCGCTTCGACTCGAGCGCCAGGAGCAGCAGCGGATCCTCGCCGACGGCGTGCAGCGCCGCCGTGATCGCCGTCCGGAGCGGTTGCCCCAGATCGCCCGCCACGAAGGCGCTGATGAACGGCACCTCGGCCGTCTCGCCGACCACCTTGAGATCGCCGCGCTTGATCGTGCCGCAGCCCTCGAGCAGCGGTCGGGCATAGCTGCTGATCACCGTCGCCACGGCACGGCCGTCGCCGGCGGCGATCACCGCCTCGGCACCGTCGCTGCAGGCCTCTGCCACCGGCGCGTCGGCGGGCACCGCGATGCCGGTGGCGGCGAGGAGGGCGCGGGCGGCGGCATGTTTCTCGTCGCAGTCCGCCGGCCCGAGGAGGATCCGGTGGGAGGTGAGATCGGCGACCGTCGTGGCGGTGTCGTCGCTGCGCACCACGACCAAGCCGCGCTGCCGCGTGGAGCCCGTCAGGTCGGTGAGGTCGGCGATTGCCACCAGAGGGTGCCCGGACCGCGCCGCGTCGGCGCTCACGACCGAGCGCTTACCGACGACGATGTCGGCCCGCTTGCCCCCCGGCCCGGCCTTGCCCACCGCCGTGGCGAGCGACTCGCCGAAGACCACCTCGACCGGCCGGTCGAGAGTCGTGGCCAGATGGGTGCCGAGCGCCTGGTAGTCGCGCTGTGCGTAGCCCTTCACGCACGGGCAGGAGAGGGGGGCGGCGAGCGGATCCATCACCACGAGCGTGAGCGGCGGCTCCGCGGCGCCGGCAGCGCAGACCGCGAGCCAGAGCGGGGCAGCGAGCGTCGCCACGGCGAACGCCGCGCAGGGCATCCGGGGGCGGGCCTGGTCAACACGCGACATGGGTCTCTCCCCGTTCGAAAACAGCCCCGGTCGATCGGCGCGCCGGGCCGGCCGGCGACCGATTCCGACTGGCCATCACGCGCGCCCGGTCACCGGGTGGCGGTGTGGACGACCGGCAGGATGATCAGCCGCGCGGTTCGAGCACGACGATCGTGCCCTTGTGGACGTCGAGGTAGTAGAGCGTCGAGCCGTCGGCGGCGATGCCGATCGACGAGTTCTTGCAGCCGGCCTGCACGTCGGCCACGCCGACCACCTCGTGGAACTCGCCGTCGAGCGAATAGCGCTTCACGAGACCGTTGCTCTCCGAGGTGAGCAGATCGCCGTCGGCCGTCCGGCAGGTGTTCATCGGGTTGCAGCAGCCGCCGAAGCCCTTGGTGAGGTCGTCGCGGCTGGTCTTGCCGAACGTCCGCACCGCTTCGCCGTCGAAGTCGACGAGCCGCACGTGATGGCGCGAGTTCTCGGCGATCGCCAGGGTGTCGCCGGCGACCTGGATGTCCATCTGGCCGCAGCAGCCGGCGAGGCCCTCCACGATCCGCACCGGATCGGCGAGGTCTGTGGTGCAGCGCCAGATGGCGAAGCCGTAGCCGCTCTCCTGCTGGGCGACGAGAAACACGTGGTCGGCGGCGACGGCGACACGGTGGAGCTGCCGCGCCCGATCGATCGCCTCGTCGACGATCTGCCCGTCGGTCAGCTTGCGGCGCGTCTCGAGATGTTCCTCGAGGGAGGCCACCGTGCGCGTGAGCACCTTCACCATCCGCGGGTTGTAGCCGCGCTCCCCCTCCTGCTTGGCCTCGAGGTCGGCGAGCGTGCCTTTCATCCGCTCGACCTGCGTTGCCGAGGCCTCGATTTCGGCGGCATGCCGGGCACGGAGTTCCTCGGCGAGCTCGTCACGGGCCTCGGGAGAGAGCGTGTGGTGGGGCGCGTCAGCCGTCGCGAGGCAGGTGCCATCGCCACCGTAGCGGGCGACCGACGCCCCGCCGACGACCCAGATCGTGCCGTCGGGTCCGACGGTGGCAGCACGTGGCTTGAAGGGCAGGGTGGCCGCCCGCTGTTCGCGGCCCTCGGCATCGAGCCAGACGAGCCGGTCGGGCACCGTGCCAGTCGCGGCAGCAGGGCTGGTCGCCCCATACCGGTCGGAGAGCCCGGTGAGCACGGCCAGTGTGCCATCGGAGAGCGGACAGAAGCCGAGGATCTGCCCCTGCGCCGGGTCGATGGCGATCGACCGCACCTCGCGGAACGGCGCCTGGCCGCGCACCCCGTCGAGCGACGCGCGTTCCTTGCGGGCGAGTTCCTCGACCTGCTTCATGATCGCGGCGTCATCGGGCGCCGCGTCGGCCTCGACGACGATCGCCGGCTGCACGTCGGCCGGCGGCGCGGGGGGACGGGCTCCGAGCCCGAACCAGCTCATCACCACGGCGATCGCAGAGGCGACAGCCTGCGCCATCATGGAGGTGAACGATCCGTTCATGGTAGATACTCTCCGGCGCCTCGGGCCGGGCGACTCGGGCCCGGCGAACCCCCGCTCCGATGCCGGTCACCGGAGCGGCCGAATCGTACCACGACCCCCGTTTTGTGGGGCGCGGGCAGTGGTGGGGGCATCGACCGTGGCAGGAGCAGCCAGAAAAAAAGCGGCCCGGGACACGTGGTCCCGGGCCGCCTGTCGCTTGCTGAAAAACCCGTTCACCCGATCGACACCCGGTTCATCGGGCGTCGTCGCGGTCACTCGACGAGACTGCACGACGCCTTGACGATGGCGTCGATCTTCTCGTCGGTGAGCTGGCCCTTGGCGAAGGCGTGATTGGCCTTCACGGTGCCGCCCTTGTAGCAGACCACGGTCACGTCGGCGTCGGGGGCGATCTTGAACTCCTCCGGGCCGTTCTTGACGTCGTCGGGCACCACGAAGGCGATCCGCTTGATCTCATGCTTCTTGACGAACTCACCGGCCGCCTTCTTCAGGTTGTCGGAGTCGGTCCCGATCATGTTGACGAAGCCGGTGAGCTTCTCGTCGGCATGCTCCTCGAGCTCGCCCTCGAGCTTCTTGAGCAGCTTGGCGAGCTTTTCGTCGGCCGAGCGGGCGAACACCATCACCACCGGCCGGGCACCCATCTTGCAGCGGTAGCAGAGGCTCTTGCCGTCAGCCACACCGTCGTCGGGGTTGCCGGTGACCTTGGTGACGGTGAAGGCGCCCACCGAATCACCCGGCTGCGGTCCGCTGGTCAATTCGGCCATCGCCACCGAGGCCGTCGCCATCGAAACCGCCGCCACCGCCATGAACCATGCACTACGCATTGCTTGCTCACTCCTTGGGGTGCTGAGACCCCGGATGGGTCCGGTCCTCCCGGAACACCACAGGTCCGTGGCGGCAGGCACGGCTGCCGCCCGATTCGCTTGTCGCCCAAATCGTACCGCAGCTAGGATCGGATCGACAAACATCCGGCTGTGGCGGCAGACCCGGGGGGCCGCGGCCGGCGAATCGTTCCCCATCATTTTTGCCGAGGATGCCCAGATGGCCACCGCCACGCCGGTCCGGACGGCCGCCCGCCCGCAGATCCGCCAGACGCAGCTGTTCATCGGCGGGCAGTGGGTGCCCGCCCGGTCGGGGAAGACGTTCGTCACGATCAACCCGGCGACCGAGGAGCCGATCGCCGACGTCGCCGAGGGGGACGCGGCCGATGTCGAGGCGGCGGTGCGGGCCGCGCGCGAGGCGTTCGACAACGGTCCGTGGCCGCGGATGGACGCCCGCGCCCGCGGGCGGTTGATCCATCGGCTCTGCGACCTGATCGAGGCGGAGATCGACGAACTGGCCGCGCTCGAGTCGCTCGACAACGGCAAGCCGGTCAACGATTCGCGGCTGATCGACATCCCGCTGGCGGTGCAGTGCCTGCGCTACTATGCCGGCTGGGCCGACAAGATCCACGGCAGCACGATCCCGATCGACGGCAACTACCTCTGCTACACGCGCCGTGAGCCGGTCGGCGTGGCGGGGCAGATCATCCCCTGGAACGTCCCGATCCTGATGGTGGCCTGGAAGTGGGGGCCGGCGCTGGCGGCCGGGTGCACGATCGTGATGAAGCCGGCCGAGCAGACGCCGCTGACCTGCCTGCGGCTGGCGCGCCTCGCCCAGAAGGCGGGCATCCCCGACGGCGTGATCAACGTCGTGCCGGGCTACGGCCCGACCGCCGGGGCGTCGATCGTGAAGCACCCCGGGATCGACAAGGTGGCGTTCACCGGATCGGGCGAGACCGCCCAGATCATCATGCGGCAGGCCTCCGACACGCTGAAGCGGCTCACCTTCGAGCTCGGTGGAAAGAGCCCGAACATCGTCTTCGCCGACGCCGACATGGCGGCGGCCGCGGCCGGGGCCCACGTCGGCATCTACCTCAACCCGGGGCAGTGCTGCTGCGCCGGGTCGCGCCTCTTCGTCGAGGACTCGATCCACGACGCCTTCGTCGAGCGGGTGGTGGAGTCGAGCCGGAAGCGGCGCGTGGGGGATCCGTTCGATCCCGCCACGGAGCAGGGGCCGCAGGTCGACAAGGCGCAGTTCGACAAGATCATGGGCTACATCGAGGCGGGCAAGCGCGAGGGGGCGCGGTGCGCCGTCGGCGGCGGCCGGGTCGGCGCGCGTGGCTACTTCATCGAGCCGACGGTGTTCACGCATGTCGAGGACGGGATGGCGATCGCCCGTGAGGAGATCTTCGGCCCGGTGCTCTCGGTGCTGCGGTTCTCCGACGTCGACGATCTCATCCGCCGCGCCAACGCCACCTCGTTCGGGCTCGCCGCCGCCGTCTGGACGCGCGACGTGGCCCGGGCCCACGACGTGGCCCGCCGGCTGCGGGCGGGCACGGTGTGGGTCAACTGCTACGACGTTTTCGATGCGGCGGCACCGTTCGGCGGCTTCAAGCAATCGGGGTTCGGCCGTGAGCTCGGCGAGCGCGGGCTCGATCCCTACCTCGAGTCGAAGACCGTCACCGTGAGCCTCGATCCCCCGCGCGGTCGGTGAGCCGTCGATTCATTCCATTCGGAGCATCCGCGATGCCTGTCCTATCAGCCCGTGGCCAAAGTCCATCCATGGCCTTTGGCCACTCCAAAAGCTTCGCTTTTCACGGGAGTTGCACTCCCGGCACCTCATCCCTGAGGTGCGGCAGGCTGTTTGTCCACAGCCTGCTATCGCCCCGCCGCGGCCTGCCCATCGCCTGCCTGTGCGCGGCCGTGGGAGCCATGCTCGTGGCTGCCGTGCCCGCCCGCGCCGAGCAGCCGTGGCGGCCCCTCTTCAACGGCAAGGATCTCACCGGCTGGACGCCGAAGATCCGCGGCGAGAAGGTCGGCGACAACTACGGCAACACCTTCCGTGTCGAGGACGGTGTCCTCAAGGTGGTCTACGACCGCGACACGTACCCGACGTTCGGCGAGAAGTTCGGCCACCTGTTCCACGAGGAGACGTTTTCGCGCTACCGCCTGCGGATCGACTACCGCTTCACCGGCGAGCAGTGCCCGGGTGGGCCGGGCTGGGCGGTGCGCAACAGCGGCGTGATGCTCCACGGCGAGAATCCCGCCGGCATGGCACTGGCGCAGGACTTCCCGGCATCGATCGAGGTGCAGTTCCTCGGCGGGGCGGCGACCGGCGAACGGACGACCGCCAACCTCTGCACCCCCGGCACGAACGTCGTCATGGCGGGCAAGCTCTTCACGCCGCATTGCACCAGCTCGTCGTCGAAGACCTACCGGGGCGACCAGTGGGTGACCATCGAGGTGGAGGTGGACGGCGCGACCCGGATCCGGCACCGGATCGACGGCCAGACCGTGCTCGAGTACGAGCAGCCGCAGCTTGACGAGCGCGACGGCCACGCCAAGGAACTGATCGCGGCCCGCGGCGGCGAGAAGCTGCTCGCCGGCGGGACGATCTCCCTCCAGTCGGAGAGCCATCCGGTGGAGTTTCGCCGCGTGGAGATCCAGTTGCTCGACGAACCGGCGGCTGCCGCCCGCTGAGGCCGGCAGGGGAGGCACCCATGGGCAGGTATTTCGGCCGCGTCACCACCGGCGGCGGGTGGCGCGCGATCCGCTACACGTTCAAGAAGGCCCGCGAGGCCGGCGGGCTGATCCCGTTCTGGAAGGCGATGCGCTCGCGCAACGCCTGCAAGACCTGCGCCCTGGGCATGGGAGGGCAGGCGGGGGGCATGGTCAACGAGGCGGGCCACTTCCCCGAGGTCTGCAAGAAGAGCTTCCAGGCGATGGTCGCCGACATGCAGGGGGCGGTGAAGCCGGAGTTCTTCGCCACCTACTCGGCGCCGCAGCTCCAGCGGTTTTCCCCCCGCGAGCTGGAGCACTCGGGCCGGCTGGTGCAGCCGGTGGTGCTCGAGCGCGGCAGCCAGCACTACCGCCCGATCGACTGGTCGGAGGCGATGGAGCGGATCGCGGCCCGGCTCCGCGGAGCGCCCCCCGAGGAGACGTTCTTCTATTTCAGCGGCCGGTCGAGCAACGAGGCGGGATTCCTCCTCCAGCTCTTCGCCCGGCTCTACGGCACCAACCACGTCAACAACTGCAGCTACTACTGCCACCAAGCCAGCGGCGTGGGGCTGTCGAGCGTGATCGGCACCGGCGCCGGCACGATCACGCTCGACGACATGGAGAAGGCCGACCTGGTGATGCTCATCGGC
This sequence comes from Planctomycetaceae bacterium, assembly GCA_005791575.1. Lineage (GTDB taxonomy): Bacteria > Planctomycetota > Planctomycetia > Pirellulales > UBA1268 > F1-20-MAGs016. The sequence goes on along the minus strand of SXWA01000168.1, from coordinate 1,568 downwards.
GGCAATCCCGCGAGCAACCACCCGCGGATGATGCGCACGCTGATGATGGTCCGCCGCGCCGGCGGGAAGGTGATCGTCGTCAATCCGATCGTGGAAACCGGCCTGGTAAACTTCTCCGTGCCCAGCGACCCGTGGAGCCTGCTCTTCGGCAGCGAGATCGCCAGCACCTACGTGCAGCCCCATGTCGGCGGCGATCTGGCGTTCGTCTACGGGCTGCTCAAGCGGCTCCGGGAGACGGCTGCCGTCGACGAGCCCTTCCTCGCCGCCCACACCCACGGGTGGCCCGAGTTGGCGCGGCGGCTCGACTCCCTCTCCTGGGACGAGATCGTGCGCACGTCGGGGGTGGAGCGCGCCGCGATCGAGGACGTCGCCGCGCAGTACGCCCGGTCCAAGCGCGCGATCTTCGCCTGGACGATGGGGGTGACGCACCATCTCCACGGCGCCGCCACGGTGCAGGCGATCGCCGCCCTGGCGCTGGTGCGGGGCATGGTCGGCCGCCCCGGCGCCGGTCTCCAGCCGATCCGCGGGCACTCCAATATCCAGGGCATGGGCACCGTCGGTGTCACGCCGCAATTGAAGCAGGCGGTGTTTGCCAACCTCGAGAGGCACTTCGCCGTCAGCCTGCCCACCCACAAGGGGTTCGACACGCTCGAGTGCCTCGAGGCGGCGGACCAGGGGGCGATGCGGGTGGCCGTCTGCCTCGGTGGCAATCTCTACGGCGCCAGCCCCGACGCCGATTTCACCCGGCGCGCGCTCGGGCGGGTCGACACGGTCGTCTCCCTCTCCACCTCGCTCAACACCGGCCACGCCCACGGGCTGGGCCGTGAGGAGACATTCATCCTCCCGGTGCTGGCCCGCGACGAGGAGCCCGAGCCCTCGACGCAGGAGAGCATGTTCAGCTTCGTGCGCCTCTCCGACGGCGGCAGCCCGCGCCACGCCGTGGGGCCCGAGACGGGGCCACGGAGCGAGATCTCGATCATCTCCGACCTCGCGCTGCGTGTGCTCGGCGCCGGGCCGGCGCCGGTCGACTGGCGGGCGATGGCCCACACCTCGACGATCCGCCGGGCGATCGCCGCGATCGTGCCCGGCCTGGAGGCGATCGCCGGCATCGACCGCACGAAGCAGGAGTTTTCCATCCCCGGCCGGGCGCTCGACACGCCGCGCTTCCCGACCGCCGACGGGCGCGCCACGCTGTTCGTCCACGACCTCCCCGAACCGCCCGCCGGCCTGCAATTGATGACGATCCGCAGCGAGGGGCAGTTCAACACGGTCGTCTACGAGGAGGAGGACCTGTACCGCAACCAGACCCGCCGCGACATCGTGCTCGTGCATCCCGACGACGCGCGGCGCCTCGGCCTCGAGGCGGGGGGCCGCTGCCGGATCCGGAGCACCGCAGGGGAGATGCGGAACCAGATCGTGTCGGTGTTTGCGGAGATCCGCCCCGGCTGCGTGGCGATGTACTACCCGGAGAGCAACGTGCTGGTGCCGAAGGCGGCCGATCCGCTCTCGCGGACCCCCGCCTACAAGAGCATCGCCGTGACACTCGGCCCAGAGGCGGTCGGCGGGGC
>SXWA01000167.1 GCA_005791575.1 Planctomycetaceae bacterium | reverse complement strand
GGTTGCCCTGGCGCGGATCGCCGCGTGGACGACGACGACGTTCACCTGGGAGTGCGTCGCCCGGCAGCGTGGTTGCCATCCCCTCGATCCGCCGCGCGTCGTCACCGGCTTCCCGTTCGGACTGCGCACGGCATCGCGCCCGATCACCGTCGAGCGCCCCCTCCTCGTCTGGCCACGGACGATGCCACTCGAGACGCTCCTCGATGCGGCGGAAACACGACCCACCGAGGATCCCGTCACCACGACACGGGCCGGCGATTCGGGTGATGCCAGCGGCACGCGGCCGTTCCGCCCGGGTGATTCCCTGCGCCGCGTCCACTGGCCGCTCACCGCCCGCACGGGAGTCATGGTCGTCACGGAGCGGCAGGCGCCGGTGCTCTCGGCGGTGCGCGTCGAGTTCGATGCCGATCCCGCCCTCCACGCCGGCACGGGTCCCGACGGATCGCTCGAGGAGGCGATCCGGATCGCCGCGAGCATCGCCTTGGCCTACCAGCGGGTCGGTGCCCACGTCGAGGTCTGCCACGGCCACGACACGATCGCCGTCGAGCCCGGCGAACCGGGCCGTCGCCGCCTGCTCGACGCACTGGCCCGGCTGCGTCCCGCCGGCACCGGGTGTGGTACCGGCCGTGGCGGCTGCCGGCGCATCCATTCCCGCGGCTGCGGGCTGTTCCACGTCACGGTTGTCGCCGGGCATGCCGTCATGCATCGCACCGAACATCGCCACGTGCATGGCGACAGGCTGTGGGTCGTGCTCCGGCCCCACGGTGGCCGGCCGGCTCTTCCTGGCCGCATCCTCACCGTCGAGCAGCCGGGAACCGAGGCCTTCCGCCGCGCCTGGAGGAGCCTGTGCCATGCCGGCTGACACGCACACCCACGGCGTTGTCACGTCGCCGCAAACCGAGCGCGGTGCCTCGGTCGGACTGGCGGTCCTCGCCGCCGCGACCTTCCACGCCGCGACGCTCGTGCTCGATACGCCGCACCGCGTGCTCGCCTTCGCCGCCGCCGTCATGGTCACGGGTGGCATCGTCGCCGTTGCCGCGCGCGTGGTGGCGCGGCGCGACTGGCTCGGGTCGGCTCCTGCGTCACGCTGGATCGCCGTGGCTGGCGGCTCCGCGCTGGGGTTGACCGTCGAACTGGCGATCCGCACCGGCGTCGGGAACGGGATCGCGCCGGAGCAGGTGTCACTGGTCGTCTTCCGCAACGCGGTGTTGCTCCTCGCACTCTGGTCACACGAGGCCGATGCCCGGCGCGTCGGCGGCGTGCTGGCGATGTTCCTCGTGGTGTTTTCCTCGGCCCTGGCCGAGACGCCGTGGATCCAATGGCTGGTCGTGGCCTTCGCCGTGACCGGCGGCTGGTGGCTGCTGAGCCGCTACACCGGGTCGCTCCACCGCCGGGTCGTCGCGGTGGATGACACGTCCCGGTCACGCAGGTGGCTGGCGGCCCTGCCCACCGGAGTGGTGATAGCGCTGGCAGTGGTGCCGGTGACCGGTCAGCGCATCAGGGCGCTCGACGGCTTCATGCCCACGTCCGGCGGACAGGACCGTGGCTCTCCACAGGCCAACTCGGGCGTCGGCGACGGGGACGCACTCGTGGCCGGACTGGACAATATCCGCAGCTTCGCCCCCATCGACGACGCGCCGTTCATGAATTCGCACGAGCCGTCGCTCTACGACCTCCTCGACGACACCTACAGTCCTCCACGGATCGTCCGTCACAACGACCGCGCGATCAGCCTGCCCCCCGAGACCGCCCGCGCCCCGGAACGGCACGACGCGGCCACCACGCAGCAGGCGGGCCGGGAGTTTTCCCTCGCGCGCACGGCGGCGCGGCCCGACCGCAGCGCGATCCGCGACATCGCCTCCCCCGCCCTGTTCCATGTCCAGGGTCGCGTGCCCCTCCACCTGCGCGTCGAGACCTTCGACAGGTTCGACGGGGTGGAGTGGCATCCGGAGCCCCCCGCCGGCAGTGACATGAACGTTCCGCGCCTTTCGATCGAGCCGGTCGCCGGCCGACCGTGGCTGCGGATCGAGTCGCTGGTGGCGCGCGACGGCTATTCCGCGCCGGAGATCCATGCGCTTCGCGTGGTGCACCTGCGCGGCAATCGGATCCCGCTTCCCAACCGCTTGGCCGGTCTCCACATCGATCGGCTGGATCGTGCCGATTTCTTCCACTGGGCGCAGCCGGGCATCCTCCGGCTCGACCGCGAGCAGATCCCCGAACTGCTCCCGATCCACCTCCAGTCGCGTGTCGAGGACCCGCGGCTCCGTTCCCTGGTACCGCTGTTTCCCCAGGCCGGTGCCGAATCGTATCGCCAGTACGGCGACGATCCCGAGTCGGCGCTGGTCCGCGATCTGGTCCGCTCGTGGGTCACCGGGGTGCCCGCGGGGTGGCCGCAGATCGAGCGGGTCGTGGAGCGGATCCGCACACTCCACACCCCCGATCCCGACTACCGGTTGCCCCCCGACTGCCGCCATGGCGTCGCCGAATTCCTCCTCCGCGCCCGGCGCGGTCCCGACCACCTCTTCGCCGCCGCCACGGTGTGGGCGCTGCGGGCGCTCGGCTACCCGGCACGGTTGGTCGCCGGGTTCTACGTGCGCCCCGACCGCCATGACCGGCGCGCCGGTCACACCCCGGTGCTCGCCGACGATGTCCACCTCTGGGCGGAACTCTCCACCGCCAACGACCACTGGGTCACGCTCGAACCGACGCCGGGATACGAGGTGCTGCTCCCCCCACGGTCGTTCTTCGAGCGGACGCACGACACCCTCCTGGCGATGGCGCGATGGGCGCTCGATCACCCATTGCCCGCCGCGGTCCTCGCCGCCGGCACGCTGCTCGCCCTCTGCTCACGCCGGCGGCTGGCCGATCTCGCCGATGACCTGGCGACCCTGCTGCTTCCACTCCGGCCGGGGAGACCGACGGTCCTGCACTGGGTGTCGCGGCTCGAGCGGCGCTGCCGGCGTGCCGGCGTGCCCCGACCGCGGCACCTGACCCCGACGCGCTGGCTCGGCGAAGTCGCCGGCGCGCCCGTGCCGGCGGCGCTGCTGACGCTGGTGGATGCCGCCCTCTACGCCCCGCCGCAGGTGGCGATCGCGCCCGCGGAGGCCCGCGCCTTCTCCGCCCTCGCCGGGCAAACCTGGTCGTGGGCGCGGCTGCGCGAGGAGGCCGGCCGCCGGGGTCGCGTTCACCACCGATCCTCCACCGGGAGTTGCTGATGGCCACGGCGGTCTTGTCCACGACGATGACCGAGGACCGCGCTGCCATCGAGCGTATCCGGCACCGACTCGAAGGGGTCCTCAAGGGCAAGCCGGAGGTGGTCCAGCGCGTCCTCGAATGCCTGCTGGCCCGCGGCCACATCCTGCTCGAGGACCGTCCGGGGCTCGGCAAGACGACGCTCGCCAAGGCACTCGCCGTGGCGCTGGGGGGGAGTTTCGCCCGTCTGCAATGCACCCCCGACCTGCTCCCCAGCGACATCACCGGGTTTTCGATCTTCGACCAGAAGACGCGCGAGTTCGCCTTCCGTCCCGGTCCGGTGTTCTCCGAGATCCTCCTCGCCGACGAGATCAACCGGGCGACCCCGCGGACGCAAAGCGCGCTGCTCGAGGCGATGGCCGAGCGGCAGGTGACCGTCGACGGCCAGCGGCGGCCGCTCACCGACGGATTCTTCGTGATCGCGACGCACTCGGAGCAATCGGTGTCGTCACGCGCGTGGAGCTCGAGGTCGAGCCGACCTACGACGTCGCGCAAACTGTCTTCGCCGGCCTCGATCTCGATGTCGTCCAGTCAGACTTCGATGCTGTGTTCTCCTCGGCCACGTC
>SXWA01000166.1 GCA_005791575.1 Planctomycetaceae bacterium | reverse complement strand
TCCACGCCGCCGACGTGCTCCCGACCAATGGCGACGGCACCTTGCGGCTCGCCCCCGCCGCCGACCTCTTCTGGCTGACCGGCATCGAGCAGGAGGAGAGCGTGCTCGTGCTGGCGCCCGACGCGATCGATCCGGCGCAGCGTGAAATCCTCTTCCTCCGCCAGCCCAACGAGCTGTTGGCGACGTGGGAGGGGGAGAAACTCTCCAAGGAGAAGGCGACGGCGGTGTCGGGGATCCCCCGCGTGCGCTGGCTCGCCGACATGCCGGGCGTGCTCCACGGGCTGCTCTGTGACTGCGACCGGGTGTGGATCGATTCCAACGAACACGAGCGGAGCTCCACCGAGATCGAGCCGCGCGACCTACGGCTGGCGCGGCAACTGATGAAGCGCTATCCCCTCCACCGCTACGAACGGCTCCAGCCCGTGATGCGGTCGCTGCGCGCGGTGAAGACGGAGACCGAGATCGACATCGTCCGCCAGGCGATCGACATCACGGCGGCCGGGCTCGACCGGGTGCTGGCCGCCCTGCGGCCGGGTGTGATGGAGTACGAACTCGAGGCGGAACTGACCGGCGAGTTCACCCGGCGCCGGGCGCGGATGGCCTACGAGCCGATCATCGGCTCCGGGAAGAACGCCTGCGTCCTCCACTACCTCGACAACGACCAGGCCTGCCGCTCCGGCGACCTGGTGCTCATCGACGTCGGGGCCAACTACGGCAACTACGCCGCCGACCTGACGCGCACCTATCCGGTCAGCGGCCGGTTCACCCCCCGGCAGCGCGCCGTCTACGACGCCGTGAAGCGGGTCTTCGATCGGGCCGTCGCCCGGACCACCGTGGGCACTCGGATCCGTGATTGGAAGCGCGCCGCCCAGATCGACATGGCCGACGAACTGCTGGAGCTGGGGCTGATCAGCGCCGAGCAGCGGGCCGCCGACAGCGTCGAGGAGCCGGCCTGCCGGCGCTATTTCATGCACGGCCTCGGCCATTCGCTCGGCCTCGGTGTCCATGACCTCGCCCCCCAGGACGGTCCCTTCGCCCCCGGGTGGATCGTCACCGTGGAACCGGGGATCTACATCCCCGAGGAGGGGATCGGGGTCCGGCTGGAGAACGACGTGCTCGTCACCGCCGCCGGGCCGGTCGATCTCTGTAGCCACGTGCCGATCGATGCCGACGAGATCGAACGGCTCATGGCCGGGCGCTGAGCCGGCGGCGCCGCTGCTATACTCCTCCCGCCATGGACGGCAAAGGTTCCCACTGGGGAGCCTGTCGCCCGCGGCACCTGCGGAGCCCCGCCATGCGTATGCTTTCCTGCCTCCTTCTGGCCGCCCTGTTCCTGTTCCCGGAGACCGCCGTGCACGCCGCCGACGCCGAAGTTCCGCACCCGACCCTTCCCGAGGGGGCCGGCGCCATCGACGCCGACGCCGCCAAGACCTTCACCGCCACGCCGTCGGGCCTCCAGTACCGCATCCTGCGGAAGGGCAGCGGCATCGCCCCGAAGTCGAGCAACACCGTCAAGGTCCACTACCACGGCTGGCTCGACGGCGGGACGGTGTTCGACAGCTCCTACCAGCGGCGCGAGTCGATCGAGTTTCCGCTCTCCGGCGTGATCCCCGGGTGGACCGAGGGGATGCAGCTTGTCGGTAAGGGGGGGATGATCGAGCTGCTCATCCCGGCGAAGCTCGGCTACGGCAAGCGCGGCGCGCCGCCGGTGATCCCGCCCGACGCCACGCTCCACTTCCTCGTCGAGCTGCTCGAAGTGCGCTGAACAGCCTGGCCGGAGGACCGGCGGTGTGCCTGGCCGGAGGACCGGCGGTGTGCCTGGCCGGAGGACCGGCGGTGTGCCTGGCCGGAGGACCGGCGGTGTGCCCAGGCGCACCGCCGGTCACGGCGACTCGGCCGTGATCGCGATCACGATCGGCGCCGTGTCGTCCTTGCCCTTGATCAATTCCAGCCGCGCGATCGGATCGGTGCGCTTGGGTTCGATGCGCACCGTGCGCACCTGGCGGCCGCCGATGTCGGCGGCAAACGTGCTCTGCGGCACGTCGATGCGGCGCACGTAGTCGGCCAGATGCTCGCCGTTGACGAGCGGATGGTCCTCGGTGGCGCCATCGGCGTAGACCAGCCGCACGGTCATGCTCGTCGAGCCTTTGCCGATCGCCGGGAAGCCCCAGCCGGAGATGCCGCCGAGGAGATGGATCGCCCGGGCCGATCCGCCCACCGGCAGTGACACCGTCTGCGGCATCTTCGGTGGCAGGTAGCCGAGCGGTCCCTGGAGCATGACGATGTTGGGGATCGTCGATCCCTGCGGATCGACGAGGTGGAAGGGAACACCGCCGAAGGTCTTCGGCGACCAGTCGGAAAACACGAGCCGCTCCGCCGCGTTCTCCGCGTTGTAGAACAGCCCCCGGGTGCTCACCGCGGTGGCCACTTTCTCCAGCGGCAGCGGCAGGAACCGGCCCCGCGCGGTGAGGAAGGCGAGCAGGTCGGCGATCCCGGCGGCGGGGATCTGCTTCTCGAAGCCGACCGGCATGAGCGAATTCGGCGATGGTTGGAAGGCCTCGATCTCGGCACGCTGGATCGGATGGCGCTTCCCCTCGGCATCGACGATCTCGAGCGCGGTACGGCTCTCCCCCGCTAGCAGCCCCGTCACCACCCGCCCGTCTTCGGTGGCGACGGTGTAGGCGCGGTAGTTGCCCTCGACGGAGCGGTTCGGATCGAGGATGTGGATGAGGAGCTCCTGCGGTGGATGAACCGCCATCCCGGTGAGGTCGGGCCCGACCTGCCCCCCTTCGCCGGAATGCCGGTGGCACTTGGCACACTGCTGGGCGTAGACCCCCTTGCCGCGCGCCGTGTCACCGCCGGCGAGGACCACCGGGAGGACGGCGTCGATCACCTTCTGCCGATCGGCATCGGGGAGCCCCCCCGCCTTGGCCAGGGCCTTCCGGGCCCGGTCGCGGAACTTCCGCTCGGGATGCTCGGAGAGCTTGCTGCGTTCCACCAGCGGCAGGTCGCCGGCGGCGAGCGACCCCGCCTCCATCCGCTCCACGATCCGCTGGCCGCCGTCGCGCGCAGCCAGCACCGCCCGCACCGCCGCCTCGCGGACCGCCGGCGTGAAGGTGGCGAGCCGGTCGAGCAGGGCCGGAATCGCCTCCGGGGCCTGCGACCGGGCGACAGCGCCGACCAGCGCCGCGGCCAATTCCGGGCTCGCCCGCCCCCCGGTGCGGCCGAGGATTTCCTCGACGACCGTGGCATCGGCGGGGCGCAGGGCCACGAGCCGCTCCGCCGCGGCGCCGCGCTCGGTGTCGTTGCCTTCGGCGTCGAGTTGGGCGATGAGGGCCTTGCTGATCGTGCCGACATGGGCATCGAGCACGTCGCTGCCGGCCCGCTGCACGAACGTCACCAACTGCCCCTGCGCAGCCGGCGGCAACCGCTCCACGAGGTGGGCGATCGCGGCGCTGGCGGCGGCGTCGAAGGCCAGCGGCGTGCCCCGCGGCCAGCCGCGGGCCAGGCCCGCCAGGCTCGCACCGGCCACGTCGGCCGGCGCCGCATCGAGGCCGACGACCAGCCGGTTGACGAGCGCCCCGTCGGCTCCACGGGCGACGTGCTCGCTGACCCGTTCGACGAGTGCCAGGCGTTGCGGCGACGACGCCGGCGGGGCCTCGGCCGACAGGGCCCCCAGGGCCGCCACCACGGCCGCGCCGGGGAGCGCTGCGGCCCGGTCCACCGGCTCCACCAACCATGGCAGCACACCCATGGCATGGACCGCCGACGCCGCCGTGGCGGCATCGGCGAGGACCGGATCGGCGAGCGTGCGCGGATCCTCGAGCAGGCGGCGCACCAGGGCCGTGGCAAGGGCCGAGGAGGGGCATTCGGAAAGCGCCTCGAGCAGCGCCAGGCGCACCAGCGGCGCCGGGTCGGTGGCAACCCCGGCGCGGTCGACCGCTACGAGCGACGCCTCGTCGCGCGGCAGCACGCGGAGGGCGTTGGCCCGGACGCCGGCGGAGGGATGGGTGAGTGCCCCGCGGGCGGCGTCGACGGCCTGGAGATCGGCACCGGCACCCGACAGGGCCCCGAGGGCCTCGAGCGTCCACAGGGCATGGATCGCCGCCGGATCGAGACCGATCGCATCGACGGAGCGGTTCCGCACCAGGGGGACCAGGGCGGGCACGGCATCACGGCCGCCAGAGGCACTCCCATCGGCCCGCGTCACCAGCGCCCGCTGGGCCCGCTCACGCCAAAACATGTTGTCGTCGCGGAGGGCGGCGACAAGACCGGCGACGTCGGCTGGAACCGACCGCACCGCCGGCCGATCCCCGACTGCCGATCGATCCCCATTCGCCACCGGGGCCACGCGCCAGATCCGGCCGTGGGTCTTGTCGCGGAGCGGCGTCTCGTAGGCGTTGCCCTTGCCGTTGTCGAAACCGGCCGGCGTGGGATTGTGCTGGACGATGTAGTTGTACCAGTCGATCACCCACACGTTGCCGTCAGGACCGACCTCTGCCTGGATCGGCGCGGTCCACTCGTCGTCGCTGGCGACAAGGTCCCAGGCCATCCGGCTGCGGAACCCGGCCCCCGTGGGCTGGAGCTGGAACGTGGCGACGATGTGGCCGGTCGGTTCGCAGACGAACGCCGCCCGGTTCCAGTATTCGGGCGGGAAGGCCCGCGCGGTGTAGAGGCGGTGGCCGGCGGCGGCGGTGAACTTGCCGTGGTGATCGACCTGGCGGATCGGCGCCAGCCCCGCGCCGCGCGGGGCGAGTTCCATCGGCGGCGTGCCGGCGATGCCGCCGAGCGTCGTCGCGCTCCAGCCGCGCACGCGCTCATAGACGCGGGCCGGCAGTGGCATGTGCTCGCTGGGGTTGCCGTTGGCGGTGGAGCCGAAGACGAGCCCCTCCTCGCTGAAGCCGAAGCCCCAGGAGTTGTTGTTCGTGCTGCGGAGGAACTCGAGCCTCGAGCCGTCGGGGAGGAAGCGGAAGAAGCCTTGACCGAAGCGGTGCTTCTCATCCCCCACCTCCCCTTCGAAGCCGGAGTAGCCGACCATCCCGTAGACCCAGCCGTCGAAGCCCCAGGCGAGGCTGCTCGGCCCGGAGTGGGTGTCGCGCGTGCCCCAACCGGAGAACAGTTCGCGGCGGATCTCCGCGCGGCCGTCGCCATCGGCATCCTTGAGATAGAGCATCGACGGCGCCTGGGCGACGATGAAGCCGCCGTCGTGATGGAGGAGGCTGGTGGGGATCGAGAGGCCCTCGGCGTACACCGTGCGCGTGTCGGCCGCTCCGTCTCCATCCCCGTCGGTGAGCATCACGATCCGGTCGCGCCCCTGCCCCTCCCCCGGGAGCACGATGTCGTTCGGGTAGTCGATGCTCTCGACGACGAACAGCCGACCGGCGGCGTCGAAGGCCAGCGCCAACGGCTTGGCAACGAGGAGCGGCTCGGCGGCGAACAGCGCCACGCGCAGCCCCTCGGGGGTGATCGCGTGGCGGAGCGACTCCGCCGGATCGAGCGGCTGCTGCATCGTCGTCTTCGGCTCGAGTTGCTTGCCCCACTGCGCGGCGTCGGGATCGTAGAACGGCACCTTCGCCGACTGGTAGGTGAACGGCGCCAGCGGCTCCGCGGGCCGGGTCATCCGCGGATGGTCGACGTAGGGACCGGCAGCGGCCGGATCACCACCGGCCGCGAAGCGGATCCCGCGCTCGACGAGGTTGTGGAATCCCGGGCGACTCCACGTGCGCTCGTCGTGGCCCCAGGCGGTGTAGAACACGCGTCCCTTGCCCTCGGTGCGGACCCAGGTCCACGGCTCGCGCTGGTCCCCCTCGACACGTTCTTCGAGCACGGTCCGCCCACGGGGGTTGTGCCGGGTGTGGACGTAGGTCTCGTCGAAGCTCGAGAACCCCTGGAAACCCTTCATCACCGGATGGTCGGGGGCGACCGACTCGGTGCGGAACTCCGTCGCCCCGTGCTTCTGGAACTGTGCGCCGACGAGATCGATCCAGGCCGGCGAGTTACGGAAGCAGTAGCTGGCGCAGTGGAGGGGCACGATTCCCTTCCCGCCGCGGACGAATTCGAGCAGCGCCGCCTCGCGGGCCGGGGGGAGTTCGTCGATGTTGGCGTAGACGGCGAGCACGTCGTAGGCGGCGAGCGTCGCCGGGTCGAGATCCTCGAGACGCTCGGTGTAGACCAGCTCGATACCCCGCGGGGCGAGGACCGGCTGGAGTTGCCGGAAACGATCGGCCGGCTTGTGGTGCCCCTGATCGCCGAGGAAGAGGACGCGCAGCGCCTTCCCCGGGTCGGCGGGCGCCGGGACGGCGACCATGCCGAGGGCGACGGCAAGCGCGGCGAACAGGGACGACACGGGGCGGCGGCGGGCGGCAGGCATTCGCTCTGGCTCCGGGGCCCGTGGACCCACGGGCTGAAGCGGAGATGATACCAGTTCGCCCCGCCGGTTCCGGCCGGTTTTGCCCCGGGAAAACCGCCTGCCGCCGCCCCGGCGCTCAGGAGCTGAGCGTCCACTCCGGCAGTCTCTTGAGCGCGCCGCCGGCCATCGCCGACTCGTGGGCGAGCAATCCGGTGCAGGTCCAGTTGGCGCTCTGCCGCGCGTTTGGATACGGCTCGCGACCCTCGACGAGCGCCGTGACGAACTCGTGCACCAGATGGGGGTGGCTGCCGCCGTGGCCGCCTCCCTGGGTGAACGAGAGGTGCTGGTGGTCGTCGGCGTCGTACACGCCACCGGTGGTGAAGCGCCGGATCGGCTCCGGAAGGAGATGGGCGAAGTCGGGCACCGGCACGCGTGCCGGGATCTCCGGCTCCGGCTTTTTGGCGGTGTGGAGCACCGGCTCCTCCCCCTCGACGAGCTGCCACTCGAAGCTCCGCTTCGATCCGTAGACGTCGAAGCTCTCGCGGTACTGCCGCGCGGTGTCGAACAGCGAGCGGATGATCCGCGCCACGACGTCGCTGCCGCGGAGCTTGACGTGGGCAGTCTCGATCGCGAACGGCGACCCGTAGCGCCCGATCAACTCGTCGCGGATCCGCCCCGAACCGAAGCAGCTCACCTCCTCGGCGTCCTTGCGTTCGAGCGCGAGGCAGGGCCCGACGCAGTGGGTCGCGTAGTGCATCGGCGGGAGGCCGGGCCAATAGTCGGGCCAGCCGTCCATGTCCTGCTGATGGCTCGCCTGGAGGAATTGGATCTTCCCCAGCTCGCCCCGGTCGGCCATCCCCTTGATGAAGAGGAACTCGCGGGCGTAGACGACCGTCTCGGCCATCATGTAGCGGAGCCCCGTCCGGTCGCAGAGCTCGATGATCCTCCGGCAATCCTCCAGGCTCGTCGCCATCGGCACCGTGCACATCACGTGCTTCCCCGCCTCGAGCGCCGCGATCGACATCGGCGCATGGTCGGGGATCGGCGAATTGATGTGGACGGCGTCGATCTCGGGGTCCTTGAGCAGGTCGGCGTACGACGTGGAGCGGCGCTCGACCCCGTAGGCCTTGCCGACCTGGTCGAGCTTCTCGCGCGAGCGCTGGCAGATCGCGACGAGCGCCACGTGCGGGTGGCGCTGGTGGATCGGGATGAACTCGGCGCCGAAGCCGAGGCCGACGATCGCGATACGCACCGGACGGTCACGGAAGGGGGCGGTGGCTGGCATGGCAGGTGCTCCAGGCAGGGGGTGCCGCACGAACCGAAAACGAACCGACGGCGTGTGAGTGTCCCATGAGGATGCCGATTTGCAATTCCCGCGGGAAAGGGGGCACGGCGCTGGTCACGGCCCGGAGAACCATGAGCACGCTGTGAGCCGCTCACCGAATGCTCGCCGAAATCACACGCGTTCCTCGCCCCGCGCTCATCGGACCGCCATCGACGGCCCGTATGGTTCCAGCGAATGGTCAGCCATGGCGGCAACGCCCCGGGGCTGCCGGAGGGCTCCTCCCCTCCGGACGGTCGCTCAGTCCATCCCTCCGAGGTCAATCCATGCGTCAGTCATGCTCCCCACGACGCGCGTTCACGCTCGTCGAACTCCTGGTCGTGATCGCGATCATCGGCACCCTTGTCGGCCTCCTCCTCCCGGCCGTCCAGGCGGCACGCGAGGCGGCACGCCGCAGCCAGTGCTTCAACCACATGAAGCAAATCGGTCTTGGCGTGCACAACTATGAATCGGGCTCCAAGAAGCTGCCGAGCCCCGGTCAGTGTGACTCGACAGGTTCGTCGTCGACGACGTACACGATCCACTCGACGCCCACGCAGATCCTCCCCTACATCGAGCAGTCGACGGTCTACAACCTGCTCGACCACAACACCGATCCGTTCGTCGCCTACGGTGCCACGCTCCACTCGAGCGGTGCCTACTACGTGACCCCCTCGGGGGCTCAGCTCCACAGGAATGCACGCGGTCGGTCGTACGATGACCCGTCGAACCCCAACTTCCAGCGCGCTGGAAAGACGAAGATCGAGACCTTCGTCTGCCCCTCGACGCCGGTGGGCAACGACGCCCGTGATCCGGTCTACGGCTATGGCGGCATCGACTACATGTTCATCGCGATCTCCGACGTCAACAGCACGTCCGGTGACCCGCTCTACGGCCAACGGACGGTGCCGGCGGGGTCGGCGGCGTGGTTGGCACAGGTGGTCGGGGGCATGCTCTCGTGCGACAACGGCAAGATGTCGCGTGTCACCGACGGCACCGCCAACACGCTGCTGTGCATCGAAGACGCCGGCCGCGCCCATCCGAGCGTCGCCAAGTACGGCGCTCTCTCCAGCCGCGTCTCCCCCGTGTCGGGCGGCGCCGATCCGGTGAACTTCGGCACGGCCCTGCCCGGCTCGACCGGCGGACGGCGCGTGTATGCCTGGATCGACCCCGATGCCGCCACCAACGGCTACTCGGGCCCGAACAACGCGATCGCCCCCGGCTCGCGCACGGCGCGGATCAACAACTACGCCACGCCGATCGGCGGCCCGGTGGAATGCCCGTGGCAGACCAACAACTGCGGTCCCAACGACGAGCCTTTCTCGTTCCATCCCGGTGGGGCGGTGGCGGTGATGGGCGATGCTTCGGTGCGCTTCATCAGCGACACCGTCGACGGGGTCGTGGTGAAGTTCCTTGTCGGTGCCGACGACGGTCGGATGAATCCCGACTTCTGATCGCGACCGTTTCCCCGCTCCGTCTTCAGTCGGCCAGCGCGGCACGGTGCCGCGCTGGCCGACAGCGTTCGCGCCACCGCCGCAGTGAACGCTCCACTCCCCTTGTCACGAGGCCCGACACCGATGCCCCACCCCACCCGATCGACGTGGAGCCATCCTCTGCTCATTGCCGTCTTGATGCTGGCCGTGCCGGCTTGCTCGGGATCACCCGGCACCGTCCCCGCCAGCAAGCCGTTCTCCGGCACGGTGAAGACGGCCGACGGCAAGCCCGTCGGCAACGTGCTGGTGCACTTCCACCCGACCAAGCCCGGGTATTCCTGCGCGGCCGAGGTCGATGCCGCCGGATCGTTCACGAGCGAGGCACCACCGGGAACCTATGCCTACTCCGTGCGCCGCTCCGAGAAGGCCAAGGCGAAGGACTCTGATGCGGCGCTCAAGACGGTGGCCGCAAAGTATCAGGAGACCGATCTCAAGCGGACGGTGACGATCGACGGCGGGGCAACGGTCGCGATCGTTCTCGAGTGACCTGCCCGGACTCCGGGCCGCTGTCGATTTCCGGGCGGCCGGTGGTGAGCGACTGTCGGTTCCGGGGAACGGACGGGTCCTGCACGTCCCGGCAACCGTCAGGTGGAGACACTCCCGACCTGGCACCCCGATCTGGCCGGTGCCAGGCTCGCCGGCGACCGCCGCTCGAGTGGCACCGGACCGATCGCTGCACCACTCCCCGGCAGCGACCGGAACGAGAGCCCTCCACACCGTTTCCAACAGGCACTCGACATCCGCACCCCACCCGCCGGCCCGGGGGAAATCGGCTGCTTTTCCGGCACGCTCCGGACGTTGCTGCCCGCCCACCGTCGTGCCCGCCTGCCATGCTGGCAGGACCCTCTGCTGGTCGTTCCTGTGTGGTGGTGATCCTGGCTTCCCTGCTGGTTTCTTTCTTCAATCATGGAGACAGGAGAAACCAGGGTTTTGCCCGGGTCTGACGGGGGTTTTCGTCCTCTCCACTCCGGGTACACTATTGGTTTGGCGCCTGTGCAGTGGACCGGTTTCCACCGCCACGACGCCAGGTGCCCAGGGCGGCTGATGGCATGAACGTGCGCTGTGTCCGTGAACCGCTTCTCGCCGCCCTGCAAAGCGCCGCCGCCGTGGTGCCGAGCCGGTCGCCGAAGCCGGTGCTCACGAATGTCAAACTGGAGGCTGACGGGACCCATGGCGTGGTGTCCGCCACCGATCTGGAGGTGGGCATCCGTATCGCCCTCGACGGCGTGGAGACGAAGGCGCCGGGAGCCGTGCTCCTGCCGAGCGGCCGTCTCACCGCCATCGTCCGCGAGAGTTCGCCCGGCACCACGTTCGATATCCATTCCGACGGCACCGCCGTCGTCGTGAAGGCGCCGCGGAGCGAGTTCCGCCTCCCTGCCGAAGATCCGCTCGAGTTTCCGGCCGTGGCGACCTTCCCCGACGACGCGTGCTACGAGATGGGCACTCCGCTGGCGCGGGAATTGGTGCGGCGGACGGTCTTCGCCACCGACAACGAGTCGAGCCGGTATGCACTCGGTGGCGTGCTCGTCGAGTTGACGGCCGGTGGCGACGGGTCTGCCGGGAGTGTGACCGCGGTGGGCACCGATGGTCGCCGCCTGGCCAAGATGGATGGACCGGTGGCGACCACCGGCGGGCGCCCGGCCGATGCCCAGCCGATCGTGCCGGCCCGCGCCTTGCAACTCGTCGAGCGTTGTCTCGGCGGCAGCGAACAGCTTGTCCACGTCGCGGTCCGCCCGAGCGAGATCCTCGTCCGAACCGGGGCGACGACGATCTCGGCGCGGCTGGTGGAGGGTCGGTTCCCCCGTTGGCGCGACGTCTTCCCCGAACGCCCCGAGGCGATCCGCGTCGGGCTCACCGTGGGGCCGCTCCTGGCGGCGGTGCGGCAGGCGGCGATCGTCACCAGCGAGCAATCGAAGGGGGTCGAGTTCACGTTCGCCCCCGGCCAACTGGTCCTCACGGGCCGGTCGGCGGAAAGCGGCGAGAGCCGGATCGAACTGCCCATCGAGCATGCGGGCGCGACGGTGCGGATCAAGCTCGATCCCCGCTTCCTCGGTGACTTCCTCCGCGTCCTCGAGCCGACGGCAACGGTGACGGTGGAACTGACCGATGCCCAGAGCGCCTGCGTCTGCCGGACGAGCGACGGCTATGGGTACGTGATCATGCCGCTGGCTGCCGACTAGATGAGTCTGGAATCGGATCGTCCGTCCCGCTCCGGCCGCGACGACGGTGCCCGCGGGCCCGGTGCCCGCCAACCCGGGCCGGGCGCACGCGGGCCGGGCGCACACGGTGCCGAGTCGATCGGCCGGCTCGTCAGCCGCCTCCTCGCCCGTACCGGCTACGACCAGCAGCAAGCGCCGCAGCGGCTCGCCGCCGCCTGGACCGACGTCGTTCCGGCGGGGCTGGCCGGATTGTCCCGCCCAGGGCGGGTGCGCCGTGGCGTGCTCGAGGTCCTCGTCAGTCACTCGGCGGCGGTGCAGGAGATGGGCTACCACAAGGCCGCGCTCATCCGCCGGCTGGCGGAGGTCCTGCCCGACGAGTCGATCACCGACATCCGCTGCCGTCTGGCGGCCGGAATCGGTGCCGAGGGGGGCGACCGCGGAGCCCCCGAGTCCCACCCGCACGATTCCCCACCGTCCCCGGCATGAGGGCACCCCGATGGCAGACGACACCTCCAAGCCCGGCTACACGTCGGCCGACCTGCTCCACCTCTCCGACCGCGACCATGTCCGCGAGCGGTTCGGCATGTACATCGGTGACAACACCGCGCGTGGGCTCCACCACCTGGTCTACGAGGTGGTCGACAACTCGATCGACGAGTGCATGGCGGGCCACGCCCGTTCGGTGAGCGTGACGGTCAACGTCGACGGCAGTGTCACCGTCGAGGACGACGGCCGCGGGATCCCGGTCGAGCGGCACGCGCAACTCTCCGAGGAGATGGATCGCGACGTCTCCACGCTCGAAGGGGTGATGACGGTGCTGAAGTTCGGGGGCAAGTTCCAGAAGGGGGCCTACCAGACCTCCGGCGGCCTCCACGGCGTGGGGGTGACCGTGGTGAATTTCCTCTCCGAATGGTGCGAGGTGGAGGTCTCGCGCGACGGCCATGTCTGGCAGCAGGAGTACCAGCGTGGCGAACCGACGGGCCCCGTGCGCTCGATCGGCACCACGTCGCGGAACGGCACGAAGACGACGTTCAAGCCCGATCCGCAGATCTTTCCGTCGACGAAGTTCTCCTGGGACGTGCTCGCACGACGTCTCCAGGAGTTGGCATTCCTCAATTCCGGCGTCCGGGTCGTCTTCTCCGACGCCGCCGGCGGGCAGACGGAGGAATACCGCTACGAGCGCGGGATCGTCGAGTTCGTGGAATGGTTGAACCGCTCGAGCGACGCGATCCATGCCGACGTCATCTCGCTCTCGGGGGAGCAGGAGGGCGTCGGCTTCGACATCGCGCTGCAGTACACCGGCGAGTTCACCGAGAACCTCCACAGCTACGTCAACAACATCTCGACCACCGAGGGGGGGACGCACGTCTCCGGCTTCCGGGCGGCGCTGACCAGGACCCTCAACGCCTATGGGAAGAAGGCCGGGCTCTACAAGGATCTCGTCCCCACCGGCGAGGATGTCCGTGAGGGGCTGACGTCGGTGGTCAGCGTGCGGGTGCCGCATCCGCAGTTCGAGGGGCAGACGAAGACCAAGCTCGGCAACGGCGAGGTGGAGGGGATCATCAACTCCGCCGTGGGCGACTTCCTCACCCGCTACCTCGAGGAGAACCCGAAGGCCGCCAAGTCGATCGTCCAGAAGGGGGTGCTGGCAGCCGAGGCCCGCGAGGCGGCCAAGAAGGCGAAGCAGCTGCTCCGCGAGCGGAAGGGGGCCCTGTCCGGCGGTGGCCTGCCCGGCAAGCTCCGCGATTGCACCAGCCGCGACGTCGCCAAGTGCGAACTCTACCTGGTCGAGGGGGACTCGGCCGGCGGCAGCGCCGAGGGGGGTCGCCATCGTGAATACCAGGCGATCCTGCCCCTCCGCGGCAAGATCATCAACGCCTACAAAAGCCGCGACGACAAGGTGCTGGCCAACGAGGAGGTGCGGAGCGTGATCTCGGCGATCGGCGTCGGCATCGGTGCCGAGAGCGATCTGGCGAAGCGGCGCTACGACAAGGTCGTGATCATGACCGACGCCGACGTCGATGGCTCC
>SXWA01000165.1 GCA_005791575.1 Planctomycetaceae bacterium | reverse complement strand
GAGGTTGTAGATCTCGTCGACCTCGAGCCAGATCGGGTGGACGATGTCGTGGCGGACGAGCTCGAAGTTGCCGCAGCCCAGCAGATGGGCGACATTCGACTTCTGGCTGGTGAAGAAGTTGTCGATGCAGATGACGTCATGTCCGGCGTTGACGAGTCGCTCGCAGAGGTGGCTGCCGAGGAAGCCGGCGCCGCCGGTGACGAGAATCCGATTGATCGAGGGCATGAGTGGCTCCGGCGTTGGTCTTGACGACGTTCCGGTGTACCATCCCCGGGCCGCCGTGTCACCGCACGGTTTCTTCATCATCCGGCCGGGGGAGGACCACCATGAAGGGTCGCATCAACCACTCGCTCGTGTACTGGTGCTACAACATCGCCGGTGACAAGTGGGATCTGGAGACGATGTGCCGCATCGCCAAGGACCTCGGGTGCAAGTCGATCGAGATTCTCGAGGCCGACGCCTTCCCGACGCTGCGGAAGCATGGGCTGACCTGTGCCCTGGCGGCCAACGGCATGCCGGGCGCTCCCTTCATGCGGGGCTTCAACAACCCCCGCTACCAGCCGGAGGTGATCGAGCGCACCAGCCGCACGATCGACGCCTGCGCCGCCGCCGGCGTGCCGGCCGTGATCGCCTTCACGGGATACAAGTGGCGCGCTGCCGACGATCCCACCAGCGGCGTGATCAGCCTCGAGGAAGGGGCGGACGAGTGCGTGAAGGGGCTGAAGCAGATCGCCGCCCACGCCGAGCGGCAGGGGGTGACGATCTGCCTCGAGCACCTCAACACCCGCGACGGCACGCACCCCATGAAGGGGCACCCGGGTTACCAGGGGGACGACATCGACTTCGTCGCGGGCATCGTCCGCCGTGTCGGTTCCCCGCGGGTGAAACTCCTCTTCGACATCTACCACGTCCAGGTCATGAACGGCGACGTGATCCGGCGGATCGACGAATGCCGGGACGTGATCGGCCACGTCCACACCGCCGGCTGCCCCGGGCGCGGCGAGCTCGACGAGCATCAGGAAATCAACTTCCCACCGATCATGCGGAAGCTCGTCGACATCGGCTATCAGGGATTCGTGGGGCATGAGTTCATCCCCACGCGCGACGCGTTGGCCGGATTGAAGCAGGCGGTCACCCTCTGCGACGTCTGATCGCCGACGGGGTGCCGCAGGCGGTCAGCGACGGGCGAGCACGATCCGCAGATCGGCGACGTTCGTGCCGGTGGGGCCGGAGCGCACCAGGCCGCCGATCCGGTCGAGGAACGGATGGGCGTCGCAGCGGTCGAGCGCCTCGCGGGCTGCCGCCGGAGCGGACGCAGCCAGCGCCCACACGGCGGCATCGGCCACGGCGCCCGCGGCGTCGGTCGGGCCATCCTCCCCATCGGTGCCGATGCTCGCCAGCGCCAGGCCCGGCGGCCATGCCGCGCCGGCTGCCGCTGCCACCAGCGCCGCCAGCACCGTCTGCTGGTTGCGGCCACCGCGGCCGTGCGTGGCCGGCACCGTGACCGTCGCCTCTCCCCCCTCGATCCACCCCCGCGGTTGGCCGTCGTGCGCGACCAGGCGGGCCAACTCCGATCCCCGGCGGGCGAGACGGAAGCCGACCGATTCGGCCGATCCGTCCGGCGCCGGTGGCTCCTCCGGCGACACGATCCGGTAGCCGAGGTCCTCCGCCGCGGCGCGGGCGGCGGCCACCGCGGTGGCGTTGTGGCCGACGAGCTGGTGGCTGACGTGGCAGCCGGCGGACGTGGTCCACTCGGGACCGGTTCCATCGATCACCGCCGGGGTGCGGGCCCGGGCCAGATGGGCCGCCAGTCGCGGCGCGACCGACGGCGCGATGGCGAAGCGGTCGAGCACCGCGCGGGCGGCGGCGGGATCGGCGCCGGTGGGCATGCAGGGACCCGAGGCGATGAAGTCGAGCGGGTCGCCGATCACGTCGGAGAGGACGAGCGCCACCATCCGCCCGGCCCGGCAGGCGCGCGCGAGCCCTCCGGCCTTCACCCGGCTCACCGCCCGGCGGACCGTGTTGAGATCCTCGATGCCGGCGCCCGCCCGGGAGAGGGCATCGGTCACGGCGATCACGTCGGCCAGTTCCACCCCTTCGGCCGGGAGCTCGAGCAATGCCGAGCCACCCCCTGTGATCACGGCGATCGCGCGATCGTCGCTCCCGAGCGCGGCCAGCATGTGGAGCATCTCCCCGGTGGCGGCGACGACCGCGGGCGTCGGCTGATTGACGGCCGCCGGCCGCGTCGCGCGGATCTCGATTGCCACAGGGAGCGGATCGGAGGACCGATGCCCCTGCCCGCCGGCCACCTCCCAGCCGCAGCCCTCGGGCACACTCACCACGCCGCGGATGCGCTCCGGTGCCACCAGTGCCGCGCCAAGGAGGTCGGCGACCCCCGCAGCCATCCCCGCGGCGGCCTTGCCCCCACCGACCACGACGACCCGACCGTCTTCGGCGGGGGCGACGAGGCCGGGCGGCAGGGCGGCGACGAGCCGACGGGGTTCGATCGCGGCCAGCGCCGCCGTCCAGATCCGCTCGAGGTCGTGGCGGGGCAACCGTGGGGGAGTGGTCATGGCCCGGCCGCGGGAGACTGGTTCTTGGGGTCGAACCGCGACAGGTCGATCCCTCCGCGCGCCTCCTCCTCGAGGAGCTTGACGCGCATTTCGAGCCGCTCGAGGCGGCGGGCCAGCGCCGCCGGCGATTCCGCCGACGAGATCGCCGGTGCGGGGCGGGGCACGGCGGGATAGCCCAGTTGCCGTTGGAGCGCGGCGAAGAAGTAGAGCGGATCCTTGCCGCGGTTGGCGCGGGCGATCCGTCCCTCCCGTTCGCCGAAGAGGATCGCCCGGTCGGGGCCGGTGTCGGGCTTGCCGCTGAGGAGCGCGTCGCGCTTCTCCAGCCGCCAGTACTCGGGACTGCGCACGCTCACCAGATCGGCCAGATCGACCAGCCCCACCTGCCGCGACACCGTGCCGATCCACTCCTTCCAATCGGCGTCGAAGAGCGGATCGGCGGCCACCGCGGTCAACCCGCGCGTGTAATCGAGCCGGTTGCGCGACAGGCATTCCAGCCGGTAGAAGAACAGGCCCTGGGGTGCCGCCCCCTCGGCCCGGTAGGCGGCCTCGCGTTCGAGCACCGCCAGGGCGGTGCGCACGTCGAACCGCCCCGACTCTTCCTCCGCCTCGCGCATCACGAAGGTCTGGAAGGCGCTGAAGTAGTGGGGCAGGCGGGCCATGGCGGTCGACAGCGTGCCGACGAGCTTGAGTTCGCTCACCATGTAGTCGATGGCCATCGGCAGCTTGGAGGTGGCGAGCACCTCCTGGCCGATCGCCTGCAGCGCCTCCTGGGCGGCGACGCCGGCGGAGACCCGTTCGGCCAGCACCCGGAAGAGATAGGCCTGTTCGATGTATTCCTCACGGTCGAGCATGCACGTCTCCGGCGGGGCCGTGCCGGCTTCGGGCCGGCGGCAGCAGGCATCCTATAATCGGGGTGCGGCCCGCGGATGACGGGATCGGGTGGTCGCAACCGGGGAGGCGCCATGCCGGAGCAGTTTTCATCGGTCGAGGCGGCGGTCGCCGCCATCCGGCGCGGCGAGATCGTGATCGTCGTCGATGCCGAAGATCGGGAGAACGAGGGCGACTTCGTCTGTGCGGCGGAGAAGGCGGGGGCCGAACAGGTCAATTTCATGCTCCGCCACGGCCGCGGGCAGGTGTGCATGCCGATCCTCCCCGATCTGGCCCGGCGGCTCGAGCTGCCGCAGATGGTGGAGTCGAACTCCACTCCGCTGGGCACGGCCTTCACCGTGCCCGTCGATCACGTCTCGGCGCGCACCGGCATCACCGCCGCCGAACGGGCGACCACGATCGCGGCGATCCTCGATCCGGCGACGCGACCGGCCGACCTGGCCCGGCCCGGGCACCTCTTTCCCTTGGTTGCCAAGGAAGGCGGGGTGTTGCGCCGCGCGGGCCACACCGAGGCGGCGGTCGATCTGGCGCGGATGGCCGACATGGCACCGGCCGGCGTGCTCTGCGAGATCCTCGACGACACCGGCAACCGGGCCGATCGGGCGGCGCTGTTCGCGCTGGCAGCGGAGCATCGCCTGGAGATCATCTCGATCGAGGAACTCATCCGCCACCGGCGGGTGCGTGAGAAACTCGTCGAGCGGATCGCCGAGGCCGACCTGCCGACACGGTGGGGCCACTTCCGCGTGATCGCCTACGGCGTGCAATTCGAGGCCCAGCAACCGATCGTGCTCGTGGCCGGCGATCCAGCGGCGGCGGCGGCGGCGCTTGTGCGCATCCATTCCTCCTGCTTCACCGGCGATCTCCTCGACAGCCTGCGGTGCGATTGCGGCGATCAGTTGCACTTGGCGCTGGAGATGATCGGCCGCGAGGGGGCGGGGGTGCTCGTCTACCTCCCGCAGGAGGGGCGTGGGATCGGCCTGGTCGAGAAGATCCGGGCCTACCAGCTCCAGGACCGCGGCCTCGACACCGTCGAGGCCAACGTGGCGCTGGGGTTCAAGGCCGACGCCCGCGATTACTGCGTGGGGATCCAGTTGCTGAAGGATCTGGGGCTGAGGCGCGTACGGTTGCTGACCAACAACCCGAAGAAGACCGACGCCTTCATCTACGGGGGCTTCGATCTGGAGGTTGTCGATCAGGTGCCGATCCTGCCGCCGGTCCACGAATTCAACCGCCGCTACCTGCAGACCAAGCGGGAGAAGATGGGGCACCGGTTTCCCGAGTGATGGCCGCGGGGACACGCCGTCCACCGGCGGGGGCCGAATGGGTCGTGCCCGACGGACTCTGCGGTAGAATGGCGACCGCGCCGCAGCAGCGCACGCCCCGGAAAACGACCGGGTCACGGGGCCGCATCAAGACCCCACGGCACCAATGCTCCAGTGCACCAAGGGAGGACATCCCATGCCAGCCAGCCAGCCAAGGCATTGCGGGACCGATGGCCCCGACACACCCCCTGCCCCGGCGATCGGGCCGGTGATCCACCACGGCCTGCTCTGGCTGCTGGTGGGCTTCGGGCTGGCCGGCCGCGCCGGGGCCGAGGGGGACGGTGAGCCACAGCAGGAACGGCCGCCGGCCGCCGCTGCGGCACCGTCCGGCGGTGGGGGCGCGGTCGGGCCACTGTCGACCGAGGAGGTGCTGCGCCGGTACGACCTCGATGGCGACGGAACGGTCGACGACGTCGAGGCGGCCATCGGGCAGGCCAAGCTGAGGCGCTATCGCAAGGCCGTCCGCGCGGCCACCGAGATCGACCCGGTCACGGGCTTCCCGCGGTCGCAATCCGATCCCACCACCACGAGCGGTCGGCGGGTCGAACGTCCGTCCCCGGCGGATGGCGCCCTGCCCGGTCAGTCCCGTCGCGATGGTGGGGGCTACGATCACCGTTCCGCGTCGTCGCGCGACGGAGTCGGTTTTCCGCGGCATGCCCCGCCACCGTCCACTCCGCCGGCGGCGACCGGCGACGGCCGGCGTGAACGGATCCTCTCGGTGCTCACCGCGCCCCCGCGCACGAGCGGCGCCGGGCAGTCGGCCGCGAACCCGCTCCCGGGCCGTGACCGCCAGGCGAATGGCAGCGGGCGCCCCGAGCCTTTCGGGTGGGTACCCGCGGGCAACGGCACGTTGTTCCGCGGCGGCAGTTACCCGCTTCCCGATCGCGGCAGTCGGGCGGGGGCAGCGGGTTCCGCCGGCGCTGGCGGGAACGGCAAGGGGTCCGGTGCCCTGCTGCAACGCGGTGGAACCGGCACGGCACCCGGGCGTGGGCCGTCCGTGAATCCGTCGCGCGCCCTGGTTCCACCAGCCAATCGGGCAACCGGGAATACGGCTTCCGGAGCCAGGGGTTCGGGTGGACGGACCAGTGGCCCGTCGTCAGCCGCCCCGTCCGGGCGTTGATACCGGGGCGCGCTTCCGGCCCGGCGCGGGTGGCTTCCATCAAGTGGGTCTCTGGAGGATCGTCGTGATGCGGTCGTCGTTCATCCACCCCATGCTCCTGATCATGGCTCTGGTCGGCCTGTCGGGGCCGTGGTCACCGGCGGTCGGTCAGGAAGCACCACGTGATCCCCGGGGGGTCGCCGTATCGGGGGTGCCCGACACCTTCGATGCCCTGCGCGACGCGATTGCCGCCATCCGCGAGAAAACCAGGCGGCAGTACCGGGTGATCGTCCTCGCCGATGGCGGGGGAAGGGCGCCGTCGGAGTTGCTCGAATCGATCCTCGAACGCTGGTGGCGCGAGGCCGCGGAGGGGACGGCTGCCGGGCTGGGCGCCGGCTACGATCCCACCCGCGACGTGACGATCCTCGTCGATCAGGCCGGGCGCGGCATCGCGATGAAGGTGCCCGCGGAACTGGAGAACGCCGCCGGTCTCGACGAGCGGACGATCGAAGCGGAGTTGATCGGCAAGGTGTTCGGAGCCAAGGCCCGTGACGGCGCCGTGGCCGAGGGGCTCGAGGATCTGATCGCCGCCACCGAGTACCAGGTGCGTTCCCGCGAGGAACGCCGCCAGGCGAAGGCCAGGGCGGAGGTCGTGTTCCGCACCCGCACGCTGCCGCTGATGCTGATCGGCTCGGCGGCGGCGCTCGGTCTGGCCGCACTGGCCACGCAGTGGCTCCGCCATCGGAGGACGCAGCGCTCCGCCCGCGGGAAGCTCGCCACGTTCAAGGCGGAGGTGGTGGCACTGTCGGACCTGCTCGACGGCCAGCAGGAGCGTCATCGGATGCTGCCGCATTCCGATCCCGACTTCAGCACGCCAATGGAGGGGCAGACACGCGTCGTCTACGACGGCGTCCAGGAATCGATCGGGCGCTACCGCGAACGCTGGCTGGGGCTGATGGACGTATGGGAGCGTGCCGACGCGCGGATGAAGGATGAATGGTGGCTCGGCACCGCGGCGAGCCAGGAGGTGATCGAGCTGCTCGACTCCGCCGAGTCGCGCCCGCCGTTGGACGACGTGGCCGGTGCCTGCCGCGCGCCCCTCGATCAATTGGAGATGGCGCACGAGACGTCGCGCGACCTGGTGAAGCGCCTCGAGACGATGGTTGCCGCCGCCGGTGAACGCGTCGGCACACTGGCCGCCCGGGGCCGATCGGGCGCCTCGTTCCAGCCCGGTCTGGTCGATGGCGGCCGGTCTCTCGAGGCGGGACGGCATGCCGTGGAGGCCGACCCGGTCCTGGCCCGGGGGAGGCTCGAGGGGGCGATCACGGCACTCGAGGAGCAGGGCCGGCGGCTGGATGCCTTCGAGGCTGCCGACGACCGGCGCCGCGGGGCGGCTGCTGCCATCGAGGCGGCGGAGGCCCGGGTCCGTGGTCGTCGGGCCGAAGGCTGGCTCCTCACCGAGCCGGGTGCCGATCCCAGTACCCACCTGGTGCGTGCCCGGGAGCAGGAACAGGTCGCTGCGGGGCTGCTCGACGCCGGCGAGGTCGAGGCCGCGGTGAGCCATCTCGACGCCGCCGATCGGGCCGTGGCGGAGGCCCTCGCCCTCCTCGAGAGCGTTGCTGCGGCGCGGGCCCGCTTCGATGAACTGCTGCCGGCGGTGGTCGCCCGACTGGAAGGGGTGCGCGAGGGGCGGGGGACGGCGGTGAAGGCTCTCGACTGGCTTGCGGGACTGGCCGCTCCGGCCTCATGGGACGACATCGCCGACAATGTCTCCAAGGCCGACGAGGGGGTGTCGCGCGGCCGGGCGATGATCGCCGAGGGACGGGAGGCGGCCGATCCTTCCCGCCAGCATCTTTTCCGCGCGGTGGCCCTGCTCGAGGAGGCGGCGCGGCAGATCGATTGGGCGGCGGGTTGCCAGGACGCCGTGCTCCAGCGGGAGGCAGCCATCGCCGGCCTGGTCGACACGTTGCCCGGTCGGATCGACGAGGTCGGTGGCCGGCTCGATTCGCTCACCACCCGGCTGGAGCGCCAGCGCACCGACCGGACACGGGCCAACGAGCATTGCCGCGAAGCAGGCCGCCTCGTCGAGACCGCCGCCCGGGCCGTCCGTGTCGATCGCCCCGACTATCCCCGCACGGCACAGGTGCTCGATGCGGCGGAACTGACGATGGCCCGGGGAACGGAACTGGCCGACGAAGACGAGCGCCTCGCGCGGCAGGCGGCCGCGGAGCTCGAGGAGGCCGATGGTCTCATGCGCCGGGTCGCCGCCTGGTATGGCGAGGGCTTGTCGGCCGATCTCGGCGAAGCGCGGCGCTCGTACGACGCCGCCCGGGGGTTCCTCCAGCAGCAGCGTTACGAGGATTCGATCGCCGCCTCCGCCGAGGCGGCCCGGCAGGCCCGCGAGGCCTACGCCGCGGTGACGGCCGAAGCGCAGCGGCGCCGGCAACGGCGGCAATTGGAGATGCAGCGGCGGCAGATGGAGGACTCGTTCGTGCGAATGTCGCGCGGCTCGGGCCCGTGGGTCATCCAGTTGCCCGGCGGACCGTTGGCGGGACCGAATCCCTGGGGACCGGTGCATCCCGGGATGACGCCGGGCCGGTCGAGGGCGGCTCCGTCAGACGGTGGAGCGACTGGCGCGGGGCGCTGGTCGAGCGGGACCGCCGAAGGCCACTGGTGACTCTGAAACCCGTGCCGGTGGGGCACTGGTCAGCGGATCTCGACCGGCTCGACTTCGAGTGTCGGCGGGTCGGCAGATGTCGCAGCGGGCTGCGCGGGTGACCTTGCAGCGGGCTGCGCGGGTGAGCTTGCAGCGGGCTGCGCGGGTGAGCTTGCAGCGGGCTGCGCGGGTGAGCTTGCAGCGGGCTGCGCGGGTGAGCTTGCAGCGGGCTGCGCGGGTGAGCTTGCAGCGGGCTGCGCGGGTGAGCTCGCAGCGGGCTTTGGGGCGGCAACCGATGCCGGGGTGGCGCGGTCTCCGGCCGTGGCCGATCGGGAGGCGACCTTGGTGGGCGGCTGGGGCGGCCGGTAATCGCGCTCGGTGATCTTCCGCTCGAGCGCCTCGACGCGCGTCCGCACCGCCAGCGGCATCCGCGCCCGTTGGGCCGGCGTGTCGATCGGGCCGTTGAAGACCACGCGGCCGCGGCGGTCCTGGACCACCAACCGCAGGCCCGCTCCGGGGGTCAGCTTGAGGGTGTAGTCGGCATCGGTCTGGACGAGCGTCGGATCGCCCACGCCGTCGCCCGCCGCCTCGGCCACGAGCGGGCCGCTGCCGCTGGCGGGCACCACCACCGATGGGGCGGCGGTCGTGGCATCGCCGCCGGCGCTGGCGACGGCTCGATTCGATTCGGTGGTCGCGGCCGGCGTGACCGCGGGGGGCGGCAGCGCCTGTGGTCCGCCCGCCGCCACCCCGGGGCGCTGCTCCGGCCCGATGGCCGGCGACGGTGCCCGGGCGGCGATCGAGGCTTCGGGGAGTGGCCGGCCCGACAACGACACGCTCAATGGCTTGCCGCCGCGGATCAGTTGGCACTCGAGCGCCGCCTCGGGCGCGGCGGTGTCGATCAGCGCCTCGAGTTGCTCGGGGAGGAGGAGCCACTGGCCGTCCACCGCCACGAGCACGTCGTGGCGACGGACCCCCGCCCGCGAGGCCAATGAATCGGGGGCCACACCCATCACCACCAGGCCCCTGCCACGCGGCAGGGCGAGTTGTTCGCGGACGATGTCCGGTGCGCGGGCCGTCACCAGCCCGGCGGCCGGGAGATGTTTTCCCGCCACCGCCACGTCGCCGACCGGCTGGATGTGGCTGCGCAGGGTCCCGGGCACCACGGGTGAAGGCCGGCTGGCCTCCGGTGGCGGGTCGGCGGCGGTGGCGATGCCGACGGATGCGAGCAGACAGCCACAGGAAACCATCCGGCGAAGTGCGGGGGCTGGTGTCGGCATGGCGGGTGGACCAGGGGTGAGCGACGCGGTGGCGGGCCGCAGCGGAGAGGCTTGTGACGTTTCCCCACCGCCGGGGCCAGACGACTTTCCGTCGCCGTGGTGATCGGGCATGGACGGGCGAAGCGGGGCAACCTGGCGAGGTTGCCTTTGGCAGCGACGATTCCGTCGCCCGTTCCGGCCACGGTCCTTGGGGCCGGCGCCCGGAGTGGCCACGAACAAAGCCGGCACGGTCGGCCGATGCTGACGGAATGGTCGGCGGCATCCCACGGATGGGGTGCCGATGGACGGCGGCCGTCGAGATCGGCGTCTTCCCGGCCCGGTGCCGGGGCACGACGGTTGCCACGGGCCGTGTGGGTCACTCCCAACGGAGTCGAGCGAACATGCGGGTCAATTCCATGCGGCACCGGCCGGGCCGGTCGCCCCGCGTCGGGACGGCGCTGGTGATCGCGATGCTGGCAGGCGCGTGCCCGACGCTCGCCCCGGCCGACGGGGTCGAGGTCTCCGGGACCACGGCGCCACCGTCGGCCCCGCAAGCGCCCGCGCGCCGGCCCGTGCTCGTGCCGGGCACCGGGGTCCAGTTGACGACCGTGGGGGACGACTTCGAAGACGAGAAGTGGTCGTGGACCTACAACCACCCCAAGAGCTCCGAGGAGCAGGACAAGCGCGTCCGCACCCCCACCGCCCGGAGCCGCGACAACAAGTGGTTCGAGGGGATGAAGCGCGGCACTCCGGACGTCGTGAAGCGGATTCCGCTCCCCGCCCCGGGGCTCGAGGGGAGCGAGCACGGCATGCTGATCGCCACGCTGCGCTCGGGCGTTCCCGGCCGGACCAGCTACCAGGCCCACCAGGACGACCTGATCCACAACATGCAGCGCGTCACCGGCCGGGGCATCCCGGCGGCCGACAGCCCGAGCGTGGTGACGCGGGTCTACCTGCCCCCCTTCGAGCAGTGGGAGGACCGCAGCGGACCCACGTTCGGCTTCCGCGCCGGCTGCTACACCCACGCGATCATCACGGCCGACGATCACCCCGACGAGGGCAAGTGGGGGATGGAGGAGTACTGGCCGGGGATGTTCATCTGCTTCGAGAGCGCCCACGACGGGCGCCGCAAGGAGGATTCGGCCTACCTCCGCATCCGTGGCGGCCGCAACGGCGGCGAAATCCGCGGTCCGCAGATCACCGAACTGGGGTGGTGGACGCTGGGCCTGTCGTTCTCACCGGATGGTCAGGTCCACTACTTCGCCAGCCCGGGTGTCGACGACCTGACGATGGATGACCACATCACGTCGCAGTACCCCTATGGCTACCGGACCGAGTGGTTCAAGACGTTCTTCTACAACGTCCTCTCGCGCGACGACGGCAAGACCTGGAGCACGCCGTGGGTCGTCGACGACCCGAAGGTCTACATGGTTGCCCGCCCGCAGGTGGCGCGGACGAAGCGGACCACCAACCGCTGACGGCAAAAACCGCCGCTGATCACCGCGGCTGGGTAAAACACGCAGCCCACAAAAAAACGACTCCCCCGGCCTTGCGGCCGGGGGAGTCGCCCTGCTTCTTTCTTCACCATCCCTGCCGGCACGACCGAGGGGCTCTTGCCCGCCAGCGTGCCGAGTCGCTTCTCACGGATGTGGCAGGTGCGCCCTTCGCGGACCTCGATGGCGCCGCCTCGGGATCACCGCCGCATCGTCTTGATCACGGCGTCGAAATCGCCTCACTGACGACGGGACCGCCGGCCTTCGCCGGCGGCTGGCCCTGCGCCGCACCCGCGGCCGGAGTCGGCGGACCACTATTCATGCCCTTCGGCTTGAGATTGGCGCCGGCTCCCCCCTCGAGTTTGGGAACCTCGCCCACCGGCTTGCTGCTCCCGCACCCACAGCACAGCACCAGCGCCGCGCCGGCCACCCCCAACCCGATCCACCGTGTTGCAATCATCGTGTTCACCAGGATTCCTTCAGGGGTTGGAGATCAGTCGAAATTCACGTTTTGCGCGTCCTGCGTTCCGCAGAGCGAGACCCACGTCCCGTAGGAAGTCGACGGGCTCAACGACCGCACCGAACCGTCGCAGAACACCGTCATCATCAGATTGGCGGCATGGAAGCTGCTGGGCAGACCCCATGACAGACCCTTCCCCTGGTTGGAATTATCGCAATTCGGATTGGTGCCATCCGGGCAGAACCCGAAGTCCGAATAGAACGGCGCGTGGCCCCATGTCATGCTCGTCCAGCCCGTGCCGGCGCTGCCGGCGCCACGGTCGAGGAAGCCGCCGGCCGACTCCTGCATGGCGATCGTCTTGCTCAGGCCGTCGGTGACGGTCGAGAGCTTCACGCCGCGCGAGGCGACGTTGAGGTACATGCCCGGGCTCGTTGTCGAGGACGGGTTGGTGACGTCGCTGTACTGGAAGGGGCCGATGTACTGCCGATCGGGCCGACCGTCGCCGTCCATGTCGGTCAGACCGCCGCGGTTGTAGAGGTAGTTGGTGTTGGCCAAGCCGTCGATCGCCAACGCGCCGGTGGCGTAATTGTAGATGTAGAAGCTGTACATCGGCGACGAGGTCAGGCCCGAGCCGGCACCGACGAGGTTGGCACGGAAGTCGACGTTACCGTAGCCCACGGCGGTGATCTGGATCATGTTCTTGATCGCGCCGGCGTTGCTCGCTTCGAGCGACGACGGGCAAATGAACGCGCCGATGTTGGGCTTGGCAACGCCGAACCGGCCCTGGGGGGGTGTGGCGGCACGCGGCACGTTCCACGCCACGCCCGACGCCCACCAGCTGGCACCGGTGCCGAACTTGCCGTTGTCGTACGAATCGGCGGTCGCGGTTTCCTCCATGTACTGGAGCAGACGCCAGTGGGCACCGTTGAACCGCTGGTCAGCGCCCGGGGGCAGCGTCTTGTTGGTGCTTTCGAAGTTGAGAACTGCCAACCCGAGCTGCTTCATGTTGTTGGAGCAGGCGGAGCGCCGGGCCGCTTCGCGGGCACTCTGCACGGCCGGCAGCAAGAGGCCGACGAGCGTGCCGATGATCGCGATGACGACGAGCAGTTCGACCAGCGTGAAGCCGCGTCGCGGACGCGCCGGCAGGAGCCGGACAGATGAGTTCATGACGAAATCCTTGATACCTAGGGATGAAACGGGAGCGAGGGATGAAATGAAAAACAAACGAAAAAAAAATGACAGAGCCCGCAGGGCAGGGCACCGCCTGAATCGCCGGGTGGATCCCTCCCCCCAAACGGTTCAACCAGTGGTCAATCGATCAGCGGTCAATCGATCACGCGGAACCGGAAGGTTCCTCGTGGGCACTGCTCCGCCCTGCCCACACGATCCCCAAACAAACCATTCATAAATCACGCCTCCAAAAATACAACAATCAGCAAAGCTCAT
The DNA here is from genome assembly GCA_005791575.1 of Planctomycetaceae bacterium. Lineage (GTDB taxonomy): Bacteria > Planctomycetota > Planctomycetia > Pirellulales > UBA1268 > F1-20-MAGs016. The sequence goes on along the minus strand of SXWA01000165.1, from coordinate 5,815 downwards.
GCCAAAAAATCCGAAGATTCATTTTCCTTATGATCCGCGCCTCTTGCCAGAAAAGGACCGGTTGCCAGAACTTCGTGGTTCTCAAGGGGGGGTCAAGGAAGGTTGCAACGCAGGCATACGGCTGCCCGCAGAATAAGCAGACGGAGGGGACGTTTCCCCGCTGCCGGAGGGAAGAGGTGCCGGGAGCGTAGCTCCCGTGAAAAGCGCCGCTTTTCGAGTGGCCAGCTTTTCGAGTGGCCAAAGGCCATGGATGGACTTTGGCCACGGGCTGATACGCACAACCCGTGGGCGACATCGCAACGCCGACGGCGGCGCACATCGCCCGCACCCGCCGGACGACTGCGACTGGTTGAACGGGGGGCTGCCGCTGCGGGTCGCCTGGTCAGTCCAGGCGCACCGCGCCGCATGCCGGCGGACAGAGATCGAGCAGGGCGTCGCCGGCGCACGTGGTCATGCACTCGGCGGGGCCGATGCGCTCGATCCGGCAGCGCGACGTGGTGCCGCTGTCGCTGCCTCGTCCTTCCACCAGCACCACGAAACGGTCTGCTTCCCGTGCCCAGGTGCCTTCGGCGAAGCGTCCCTGGGAGTTGAAGAACCAGGAGCGGATCTGCCCGCGGTCGCTGTCGAAGGCGATCACCTCGCTGACCTCACGGCTGCCCGCCGAGCCCGGCAGCAGCAGGCCGGGGATTCCGCGGTCGCCGGAGGTCGGTGGGGAGGTGTCAATCGTGGCAGCCATGACATGTTGGCGGACCAGGAACCGGCGGCCGGCGGCCCACTGGCAGTCGGTGCGGACGGTGGCTCCTGCGACCGTCCCCTCCCACGTGCCCACCATCCAGGCGAGTGCTTCCAGTGGTTGCTGCTCCACCGCCGGCACGCCGGGCACTTGCGACTCGCGCACGCTCTCGAGGAGCCACTGGTCGTCGTGCCGGACGACGACGGCCGACAGGCGGCGCCGGCTCGGGGCCGCAGGACCGGCTCGGTCCGCAGCCACGAACGACACCGCCGACACGGCGTCGACCACCGCGACGTCGTCGCGCAGCATCCGGATCGACTCAATGTCGATACCGAGTTGTCCCGATCCATCGGCGCGGAAGAGACTGGAAAACACCTCCTTGACCGCCTCCCGACCACGGGTCACGTCGCCATTGTCGAGGTCGACGTTCTCCGCCGTGGGGCTCCAGTGGGCCGCCAGTGCCACCGCATCGTGGCGATTGAAGGCCGCCGTGTAGTCCCGCAGCATGGTGCCGATTTCCGCCGCCGCGGGGCGGGGCGCCGTCGGCAGGCCGGGAAAACGCCGCGGTTCGGCCAGCGCCCCGGCTGCCGAGGAGGGAGTTGCGGTCGCCGCCGCAGTGGCCGGACGGCCAGCGGGGGGGGTGGCGAGCATCGCCGTGCGGAACGGGCGCGGTGGGGTGATGACGACGGGCAGCACGGCGCGCGGGCGGCCGCCGGCTGCAGGGGGCCCGCCCGTGGCGCGACCGCAGCCGCACAGCCCCGGCAGGCAGGCGCCGACGAGGAGCAGAGCGAGCGCCACGACACTGCCGGTGGATCGCCGGGATGCGGTCGCGATACCGCGCTTCCCGTGTGACCGGCTGATCGACCCCCTGATCTGCTCCCAACGTGCGCGTGCCATCGCCGAACCTCCCTGTTCGTCCTGCCGGCCGTCTGCACAGCCAACCGGTCACCCCCAGTCGGATCGCGGCCCGGCGGCGCTCCGGGTAAAAAACTACCCGGACGATCGCCGCCGGCCCAGCCGAGTTTTCCAGCCGGGTTTTCCAGCCGGGTTTTCCAGCCGAGATCCACCTTGGTGGACGTCGGCACACCGTCGGGATGGAGGCGGATCGAGCCCGCCGCCGGGCTCACTGATTGGCGGCGGTGACCCCGGGGAAATCGTCGGTGCGGAACGGGGTGAGCGGCAGACCGGCACCGGAATACATGTTGCACACCGGGTTGTCGGCCCACGCATAGCGCACCGCCACCGGGTCGGCGACCCCCTCGGCGGACACCTCGATCCGGCCATCGGGCTGCACCACGGCCTTGGCGGGGACGAACTTCCGGTCCTCCCCGGCGATCGTGAAGCCGCGCGGCTCGGCGACGTCGAACGGCCGCCAGCCCCCGACCACGTGATCGAACGAGAGGAGGACCTTACCCCCCTGCTTCTCCATCCCCTTGTAGAGCGGACTGCGGCAGGGGATGCCGTCCTTCTTGTAGGTTTCGGCGAGGGCCCAGCGCGCGAGGCGCTTGGCGACGTCCTGCTTGTTCTTCGGGTGGATGTCCTTCCCCTCGCCGATGTCGATGATCACCGCCTCACCGGTCGCCGGCAGCGCCTTCATCGTCATCGTCTGCGCTTCGCGCAGTTCCGCCCAGTCGCTCTCGGCCGGAGCGGCCTGCTCCGCCTTGAAGTCGGCCAGTTGCACCCAATAGAAGGGGAAATCACCGAGCCCCCACTCGTCACGCCATGACTTGATCATGAACGGGAACAGGGCGCGGTATTGATACGCCCGACCGGCATTGCTCTCCCCCTGGTACCAGATCGCCCCCTTGATGCCGTAGCCGATCGACGGGGTGAGGACCCCGCAGTGGATGTTGCCCGGCCGCGAGTTGCCCTTCATCTGCCCGTCGGGATTGCCCGGCTGCTGCGGCGCGGGCTTGCCCTCCCCCTTGGCCTTCTCGGCGGCGACCTTCCATTCCTCGAGCTTCTTGTCGTACTCGGCCTTCGCGGCGGGATAGGCCGCTTCGAGCTTCTCCCAGCGCTCCATCATCCCCTTGAAGCGCTCGTCGCCGGCGAGCTTGTCGCGCTTCACCCACGCCTCGGCGGCACTGCCACCCCAGGCGTTGTTGATCAGCCCCACCGGCACCCCGAGCGTCTGGTGGAGCTGCCGACCGAAGAAGTAGCCGACGGCGGAGAAGTTGCCGACCGTCTCCGGCGTGCAGGGCTGCCACTTCCCGTTGAAGTTCCACTGCGGCTCCTGCGTGCCCACCTGGGGCACGGAAATCAGGCGGATCTGCGGGAAAGTGGCCGCGGCCCGCTCGAGGTCGGGGTCGTTGGAGGCGTTCACGCTCCACTGCATGTTCGACTGCCCGGCGCAGACCCAGACCTCGCCGATGAGCACGTCGTGGAACGTGACGGTGTTCTTCCCCTTCACGGTGAGCGTGTGCGGGCCGCCGTATTCCTGCACGGCATCGAGCATGACCTGCCAGGAGCCGTCGGGACCGGCGGTGGTGGTGTGGGTCTGCCCCGCCCCGGAGCCGTTGCCGAGGGTGACGGTGACGTTCTCGCCGGCATCGGCCCGGCCCCACACCTTGTTGCGGATCCCCTGCTGGAGGACCATGTGGTCGCCGAACATGTTGTTGAGCGTGACATCGGCCCGGGCGGCAGCGAGCGGCGTGATCGCCGCGGCAAGCAGGGCCAGCAGGCCGTGGACAACCAGCCTGCTGCACCTCACGGATGAGGTGCCGGGAGCGCAGCTCCCGCGAAAACCACCGGTTTTCAACTGGTCAAAGGCCATGGATGGACTTCGGCCACGGGCTGCCGGCCGAAAGACCACACGAACCCGGGGACCGGGCTGGGAAACGCACGACGGGCGGGGCGACGACATGGGATTGAACTCCGGGAATCGCGGAATGTGGATCACGGGGGGCATGGCGTCGAGCGCCGCCGGGCCGCCCCCCCTGGGGCCACCGGGCCGTGAGGATACAGCCTCGCGGTGGACGGGCAACCACCGCGCTTGCCGGGACGGTCGGTTCGCCACCCATGGAGACCGGCGGTAAGGTGGGATCGGCGGGCCGGGGAGCGACGCGGATCAGATCAGAAGCGGATCAACCGTGCCGTCGCGAGGTTGCCGCATGGGGACGATGAGATGAATCGTGCGCCACCGTCCGGAGTGCGTCGCGCAGCGGCCCTGCTCGTCGGATTGCTGATCGCCCTGACCGGGACGGCGCGCGGGCTGCTCGGCCAGCCTCCTCCGGGGGAGCAAGCCGTCGCCACCGGTGCAGCTCCCGCCGGCCTCCCCCATGCGGGGAGGTGGGAGAAGGAGGTCGCGGTCCTCGAGAACGCCGACCGGGCGGTGGGGCGCACTGGCGGGATCGCCTTCATCGGCTCGTCGAACATCCGCCTGTGGCGCTCGCTGGTGGAGGATTTTCCCGGTTGGCATGTCGTCGGCCGCGGGGTCGGCGGCAGTCACCTCCACGAGTTGGTGCCGGTGGTGCTGCGGATGGTGGGGCATTCCCGCCCCGCCGTGCTGGTGGTGTCGGCGGGGATCAACGACATCCACGGGGGCCGCTCCGCCGATCAGGTGGCGACGGCGTTCGCCGATCTGGTGGGGGTGGTGCGGCCGGCGCTGCCCGGCACGCGGATCGTCTTCTTGGCGATCGCCCCCAGTTTTGCCCGCTGGGACCAGCGTGAGGAACATGCCCGGGCCAACGCGCTGATCCGCGAGTTCATCGCGAGTGGCAGCGGAGGGGCGGGGCTGGGATTCGTCGATGCCGGTGCCGCCTACCTGCGGCCAAACGGTCTTCCCGCCCCCGAATGCTTCGTCGAGGATGGCCTCCACCCGACGCGCCTGGGCTACGCGCGGCGCGCCGCGTCCCTGCGACCACAATTGGAGCCGTTTCTTGGGCCGTGACGTGGGCCTCGTGCCATGACGTGGGGGCCTGCGCGGATCGGCTCCCGATCGACCCTCGTGCCCATCCGAGTTCGTGCCCACCCGAGAAGGAGGCTGCCGTGGCCGCCGCACCCGTTTCCCCCCCGATCGCTCCTCCTCCCGCGCCGAAGGCCGTGCCAGCCGCGACATACGACCCGGTGGCGGCCGTTCTTTCCGGGCAGTGGCTCGTGGTGGTTCCCAACTGGATGCGCGAGCCGATGGCCCGGATCCTGCTGCTGGGGCTGCTCGCGGTGGGAGCGATGCTCGGGCTGGCGCCGGTCGCGGACGAAAAGGGGGAAGCGTGGCTGGAGGCGACATTCGCCCGGACCCTCGCCGCCCTGGCCGCGACCCGGGCCCTCGACAGCGCCATCTCACTGGCCCAGAGTTCCGAGGTGAGTTTCAGCTTCGGTCCGGGCGGCAGCCTCGGCATCGGTCAGGCCCTCGACCCGGTCAACGACTTGGTCGAGCAGTACGGCTCGCTCCTCCTCACCAGCACCACCGCCCTGGGGGTGCAGCGGCTGGGGATGCAGATCGGCCGGACGCTCGGCTGGTGGCTGTTCATGCCTTCCCTGGTGGCGCTTTTGGGGGCGATGGCCGTTGGCGGAAGGTCGCGGGAGGGCCTGCTGGGCTGGGGTCGCAAGCTCTTCGGCTTGGCCCTGTTTGCCCGGCTCGCGATCCCCGCCGGGGCGTGGATCGATTCCCTGGTCGCCGAGCGGTTTTTGGAGGCCAATTACCAAAAGGCGGCCGCCGTCGTCACCAACACGACCGAGCGGATCGAGGCGGTCCAGGCGGAGGAGCCGGCGGAGCGCAAGGCCTGGTACGAGCGCTACAACCCGGTCGATTACGTCGGCGAGCGTGCGAAACGCCTGTACACCGCCCTGGGTGACGTCGGCGAGTCGATCGTGAACCTCGCGATCTACTTCACGATCTCGACGATCGTGCTGCCGCTCGGGACGCTGTGGTTGCTCTCCAAGCTCTCCGGAACCCTGTTCGCGTCGCGTTCTCCGTGACGACCCGGGGGTTGCTCTCCAAGCTCTCGGGAACGCTGTTCGCGTCGCGTTCTCCGTGACGACCCGGGGGTTGCTCTCCAAGCTCTCGGGAACGCTGTTCGCGTCGCGTTCTCCGTGACGACCCGGGGGTTGCTCTCCAAGCTCTCGGGAACGCTGTTCGCGTCG
>SXWA01000164.1 GCA_005791575.1 Planctomycetaceae bacterium | reverse complement strand
CCCGGCACCGACGCGGCGAGCTTCGCGCGGACGCTGTCGCTGTCGGTGCTCGACGGCGCGCGGCCGTCGTTCGACCCGCTCGCCGACGTCACCACGCTCGAGCTCGACTTCGGTCGCCTCGACCAGGGGGCGGCCGCGGGAGTGCGGACGATCACGCTCGCCAACCGGCCCGGCGCCCTGGGGGCCTCGTGGACGGCGGGGCTCGACCTCGACGCCATCGTGGCGACGCAGTCGGCCGGCTCGTTCTCCACGACGCTCTCGACGTTCAGCGGGTTGGCGGCGGGGTTGTCGCGGTCGTTCGACATCCGCATGGCGACCGAGGCGGTGGGCGATTTCAGCGGGCAGTACCGGCTCGATGTGAGCGACGTCGATCTCCCGGGGTCGGCGTCGCGATCGCTGCTGGTGTCGCTGCGCGGATCGGTGATCGCGGTGCCCGAGCCCTCGACGCTGGTGCTGGCGGTGCTGGCCCTCGGCTGCGGCCGCTGGTGGCTCCGCCGCCGCGTGGCGTGAGGCCGATGCCTGTCCACTGGTCCTCACGCACCGATCAGGAGCGGAGGTCTGCCGGCGCGCACTCGGCTTCGATGAGGAAGCGCCACGAACGATTTTCACGAGTGTTCATGTCACCACGCAGGAACTGCGCCGGGCAGTAGATGTCGGGGCTCCCCTTGCCGCCGGTGATCAGGCGGATCCGCAGCCAGATCGTCGCCGTGCCGAGCACGGAGTCGGGGAGGAGGCCGAACCACTGCAGCTCGATGCCTCGCGAAACGCGCTCAGAATCTCGACAAAATGCGGATTCATCGAGTGCGGCCCCTGTCAGTGCCCAGGCCTGTTTGGTTACTTCCCAGCACAGCTTGACCCGCTGCGACGGTGTGAGGTGCGAAACGTCGGCTCGTGGTTCGCGATCCCCCACCCGGCCTTTCCTGACAGGCCACTCCGAGCGGTCGAGGGGGACCGAGGACGGCGATTCGGGAGGCACCTTGAACGTGGTTTGGTGAGCCTTCTGCATGCCCAAAGGCTACCCGGGGCTGGCGAGGCCCTTGGGCTCTTCGCGGTCAGTGGCCCCGTCGTCGGTAGTGGCCCACTTGCCCGCAGTACCCCACTTGCCCGGGGCCGGTGCTGGATCAAGGCACGGGCCACTGACTGAAAACGAGGCCGGAAAAAGAAAAGGACCCGTGGTTGGGGAAACCACGGGTCCGAAAGCGGCTTTCGAGGTGTAGGTCTTTGGGGGGGAACAGCCGCCGACGAGTTTGGTTCGCGTTTCCGAGGTGTCGACCGCGTGCCGATGTCTCGAATTCGACGAGTGATTTGTTGCCTGCAGGATACATGATCCCCTCCGCTGTGTCGAATCCTCGGTTGCGGGGTTTGCATGCCGTTCGCAAGTCCATTGGCGATTGGCGGTTATGGAATGTGCCGCGCGCGGGCGGCCGACCCGCCACCGTTTTTTCACCGGATCCTCACGGTCAGGCCGTAGCCTGCCCCGCGTGGGCACCAGGCATCACGCCGGATGCCGGGGGAAACGACAGGGAGGCGGTTTCATGGCGATCGGGCAGCGGAAGAACAGTCGGCGGTCCGTTGACTGCACTGTGTCTCACGGGGCGTGGTGGTCGCGCGGGGCGTGGGGGCTGGCAGCCCGTGGCCAAAGTCCATCCCTGGCCTTTGGCCACTCGAAACGCTGCGCTTTTCACGGGAGCTGCGCTCCCGGCACCTCATCCATGAGGTGCAGCAGGCTGTTTGTCCACAGCCTGCTGGGCGGCGCCGGGGCTGCGTGGGCCATCGTGTGCGCGGCGATGGTGGCGTGCGGCGACGAGCCGGCGCCGAGCGCCGCAGTGACGATCGAGTCGGTTCATGTTCTCGAAGACCAGCGGCTGCCGCTCCCGGCGGGAATCGACCGCGCGGCGGCGGGGCGCTATCGGCTCGGTGGCTTCAGCGACCTCGTGGTCGTGCCCGATCACGCTCACCGCGGTCACCGGTTTCTCACCATCACCGACCGTGGGCCGAATGCCGAGATCATCGTCGCGTCGCCGCCGGGAGAGCCGCCGCGACGGCTGCGGACGCTGCCTGTCCCCGACTTCAGCCCGGTGCTCGTCGAGATCCGCATCGGCGAATCCTCCGACAGGGGACCACGCGGTGGTCGTGAACGGGCGGTAACGGGTGATCGGTCGGGAACGATCGAGGTGGTGTCGATGCGGCCGCTGCGGACCGTCTCGGGCCGCCCGCTCTCCGGCCGCCCGGTGGCGCCGCAGGCGGGGGATGCCCCGGTGTTCGAACCGCGGTCCGGTCTGCCGTTGCCCCCCGACCCGAATGGCTTCGACACGGAGGGCCTCGCGCGTTTGCCGGACGGCACACTGTGGATCGCCGAGGAATACCTGCCGTCGCTGGCCCGGCTCTCCACCGATGGCCGCGTGATCGAGCGCTTCGTGCCGTTGGCCATGGGTGACCTCCGCGCCGACATGGCGGTGCGCCACACCCTGCCCGATGCGCTCGCTCGACGGCGCGAGAACCGCGGGTTCGAGGCGCTCGCCGCCAGCCCCGACGGCCACCGGCTCCACGCCCTGATGCAGAGCCCGGCCACCGCCAGTGGCGCGGCCTCGATCGAGGCGGTGCTCGTCGAGTTCGATCCGCGTTCGGGCGATACCGTGGCGGAGCACCATTACCGTCTCGGGGATCCGGCCGACACCGACACCGACGCGATCGCCGCCGCCGACGGCAAGCTCTCCGCGGCGGCGGCCGTCGACGCGCGCACCCTGTTGGTCGTCGAGCAGTCGGCCACGGAGAGCCGGCTGTACCGCGTCACGCTCCCGGCCGAGGGGGCGGCTGCTCCGCTGGAAAAAACGCTCGTCGCCGACCTGCTGCCGCTCGTGCCCCGGCTCGCACGCGACATCGATCCCACCGCGCCGCCCCCGGAGAAGCCGGCCGACCTGAAGATCGAGGGGCTCGCGGTCCTCGATGACGACCGGGTGGCGATCGTCAACGACAACGATTTCGACATCGCCGCCAAGTCGGCCGATCGGGCCGCCACCCGCCGGACCTGTCTGTGGATCCTCCGGCTGCGAGAGCCGCTGCGGTAGCCGGAGGGGGCCGGCGGCAACGGCGACGACACCGCGGCGGGGGGGAGGTTTTTGCTACATTCCGGGGCCGGTCCCGTAGCCGTTTTCACCGCCAGGAGCCCCGCGATGCCCGCCCGCGCCGCCGATCCGTTCTCAGCCCGTGGCACCTTCGAGACCGGCTCCGGCAAGGCCACGCTCTACCGGCTGCGGGCGCTCGATGATGCCGGGGTGACCGACACGTCGCGGCTGCCGTACTCGATCCGGATGGTCCTCGAAGCGCTGCTGCGGACCTGCGACGAATACGAGGTCACCGAGGCCGACATCCGCTCCCTCGCCACCTGGAATGCCGCCCGCCCGGCCGAGGTGGAGATCCCCTTCAAGCCGGCGCGAGTGGTGCTGCAGGATTTCACCGGGGTGCCCTG
>SXWA01000163.1 GCA_005791575.1 Planctomycetaceae bacterium | reverse complement strand
CTGTTACCTCCACCACCACCTCGCGCCCCATCACCTGCCGCTTCAGATGGGCGTCGGAGTTGTCCTCGCCCGTCCGGTTGTGGGCGTATGTCGCGGGGGAGGCATCGAACGGCGCGATTCGCTCGAGCCACTTCGTGTAGTCGGCGTGGAGCCCCGGTTCGTCGTCGTTGATGAACACGCTGGCGGTGATGTGCATGGCGTTCACCAGGCACAACCCCTCCTGGATCCCTGAACGGGCCACGAGCGCCGCGACGCGCGGTGTGATGTTCACGAAGCCGGTCCGCGCCGGGATCTCGATGACGAGATGTTCCGTGAGCGCCTTCACCGCCCCCCCTCCCGCTCCCAGACCGTCTTTCCCTCCTTGATCGTCTCGAGCACGGTGATCTCCCTGATCGCCATCGGCTCGACGGCGCAGGGGTCGGCGGAGAGGATGACGAGGTCGGCGAGCTTCCCCGGCTCGAGCGATCCCTTGCGCTCCTCCTCGCCGTAGAGATGCGCCGCGTCGGTCGTCAGGGTCGCGAGCGCCTCGAGCGGGGTGACCCGCTCCTCCGGGCCGATCACCGCCCCCGACCGCGACACCCGGTTGACCGCCGTCCAGACGGTGAACAACTGGTCGATCGGGGCGACGTTGAAGTCGGTGTGGTTGCTGCAGCGGAGGCCGAGGGCCCGGGCCGACTTCAACGGGCTGATCCGCGCGGTCTGCTCCGCTCCCCGGTTGGCGAGATGCGCGTCTGCGAAGTAGAAGCAGTGCTTGGTGTAGAACGAGGGATTGATCCTCCAGGCCTTGAACTTCTCCAGCTGGTCGGGTCGGACGAACTGGGCGTGGATCGCGACGGTGCGGCGGTCGCGGGCGGGATCGGGCGCCGCCGCCCGGTGGGCCTCGAGGAGCATGTCGATCGCGGCATCGCCGTTGCAGTGGACGAACATCGGCGCGTCGCCGGCGTAGACCCGCTTCACCATGTCGTTGAACGTCGCCTGCGGAAAGCTCGGCTCTCCCCGCCAGTCCTTCTCGCCGGCCGGCCCGCCGGTGAGGTAGGGGGTGGTGAAGTAGGCGGTCTTGGCCTGTGGTGAGCCGTCGGCCATCAGCTTCACGCCACCGATCCGCAGATGGTTGGTGTAGTCGCGCTCGGCGTGCGGCGGCTTGCCGCCGAAGATCGCCTCGATGTCGGTGACGAATGCAAGCGAGACGACGTCGATCGACAGCATCCCGCGGGTCGCCGCCGTGCGCAGTAGGGCCAACTGGTCGGCGTGCGTCGCCCCTTCCTGCGCGGTCGTGATCCCCGCCGCGGCGTAGACGCCGACCGCCTGCGGCACGAGGGCGAGCAGGTCTTCGGCCGGTGGCGCCGGCATCCGGGCGAACACCGGGAGGAACGCCGTCTCGAAGAGGAGGCCGGAGAGCGCGCCGGTGGCCGGGTCCTTCGTCATCACGCCACCCGGCGGGACCGGAGTGTCGGGGCCGATCGCGAACCGGTCGAGCGCCTTTCCGTCGAGCATCGCGCCGTGGCCCGAAACGTGGAGGAGGATCACCGGGTTGTCGGGAAAGGCCCCCTCCAGTTCCTGCCGGGTCGGCATCCGTTTCTCGGCGAGCAGATCCGGGTCGCACCCGAAGCCGACGACGAACTGTCCGGCGTCGAGCCGCCGCCGCTGCTTGATCTCCCGGAGCCTCCCGATCACGTCGGCGACGGTGCGGCAATCACCTGCCGGTGGCGACCAGCAGTTGGCCTGGGTGAGGTATTCCAGTGCGCTCCAGAAGTGGCTGTGGGTATCGATGAACCCCGGCAGGAGCGCGGTGCCGCCGAGATCGACGAACTGGGTGTTGCCGTCCGCGAGCGCCTTCATGTCGGCGAGCCGGCCGACTCCGACGATCGACCCGCCCGCCACCGCGAGCGCCTCCGCCACCGGCTGCGCGGCGCACATCGTGCGGATGGTGCCTCCGTGGTAGATCGTCTCCGCCGGTTGGCAGCGGGCGGTGATCGGGGCGAGGAAGACTGCCAGACAGACGAGCGGGGCGACGGTGGCGCGCATGGGGCCCTCGGGGGGAAAGCACCCCAGTCTAGCCGCGCAGGGTTCGTTCACCGATCCGGGGGGAGCCCGCACCGGATCCGTCGGCTCAGCCGAAGGCCGCCCGGAGCATCTCCAGGCTCGCCGGCACCGCCGTCTCGGCCGGATCGAGCCCCTCGAACTCGAGCGACACCCAGCCACGGTAGCCGTGGCGGCGCAGCATCGCGGCGACGGCCGGGTAGTCGATGTCGAGCGAGTACCACTTGCCGCCGCCGTGGTAGGTCTTCGCCTGGACGAGGACGGCGCGGGGCGCGAGCAACTCCATCTGCCGGCCCATGTCCTCGAGGAAGTTTCCCGTGTCGAGCGTCACCTGCAGCCATGGCGAATCGACCGCATCGACCACGCGGAGCACCCCCTCGGCGGTCCTTCCGAGGCCCCAGTGGTTCTCGAGTCCCATCACCACCCCGAGCGCCTCGGCGCGGGGGATGCATTCACGGAACGAGTCGATCACCCAGGCAAAACCCTCGTCGTCGGTGTGCCCGGGGAGGCGTGGCTCGATCCCCTTGTTGGCCATCAGGTCGTCGAACGACTTCGACGTGCCCCAGCGGCCGGTGTTGACGCGGATCGTGGGGATCCCGAGCGCGTGGGCCAGTTCCAACGAGCGGATCGTCTTGGCGACGTTGTCGTGGCGGATCTGGGCATCGGGGGAGACGAAGCCCTGGTGGGTGGAGAGGCCGATCAGGTCGAGACCCGCCGCGAAGGCCTGGCGCTTGATCCGCTGGAGTCGCCCGTTCGACCGGTCGTCGCCGAGCTGCATCTCGAGGATCTCGACGCCGTCGAAGCCCATCCGCGCCGCGTCGTCGATCGACGCCTCGACTTCGACGCGGGGTTCGCGGAACTGCCAGTAGGAGTAGGTCGAGACACCGATCTTCGTGCGACGGGGGGCGCCGGCGCCGGCCGCTACGGGGCGGGCGGCGGGATCGGCGGCCGACGCGACCGGCACGGCGGCCAGCGTGGCGATCGTCGTGTGGAGGAGATCCCGTCGGGAGAGACCGGGCCGGGGGGCGGCGGGCGGCTGCATCGGTGGATTCCTCTCTTCCGGGAGCGGGCACAGCGCTGCCAATTAGACTGTCTCGATGATGAAACCTGCACGGAAACCTCACGGCCCACCCCGCCGACCCTCCGGAAAGCCGCGGCCGGCGCCGCCATCCCACCCTGTCGGAAGGCCCGCGCCGGCGACTGCGGCCGGCGGGGAGGGGAGCGAGCGGCCCCATCCCCAGGGCAGGCACCGCGCCGGCGACGAGGAGATCTACCACGGCCTCCGCGCCTGCCAGTCGCTCTTCGCACGGCGGCCCGACGACATCGTGCGCGTCTACCTGACGGCCGCCCGGCGGAGCGATTTCAAAGCGCTCCTCGCTTGGTGCGCGCGGGCGCGGCGTGGCTTCCAGGTGGTGGAGCAGGCCAACCTCGGGCGGCTCACCGGTTCGGTGCACCACGAGGGGATCGCGATCGTCGCCCGGGCAGCACGGCGCTGGACACTCGCTGACCTCCGCGCGGCGCTCGCCGCCGGCACCGTCACCGGCCCGCTGATCCATCTCGACGGCGTCCACAATCCGCACAACGTCGGTTCGATCCTCCGCTCCGCGGCCCACTTCGGCGCCGGGGCGCTCACTGGCCGGACGGGCGATCTGCCGAGCGTCTCCCCTGCGGCCGCGCGGGTGGCCCAGGGGGCTGCCGACGCGCTGCCGCTGTGCGATCTCGACGATCCGGTCGGTGGTCTCGGGCGGCTCAAGGAGGACGGCTGGGTACTCGTCGGCACGTCGAGCCGTCACGGGGATCCGTTCCGGGCGCGGCCGTTGCCGGCACGGACGGTGCTCGTGTTCGGCAGCGAGGGGAGCGGCATGTCGGCGGAGCTCGAAGGGGCGATCGACCGCTGCGTGCGGATCCCCGGCACCGGGGCCGTCGAGAGCCTCAACGTGGCCGTGGCCTGTGGGATCCTCCTCGCCGAGTGGGCCCAAGCCCACCACGAGCCCGCTCCGGCAGGGGCACCGCGCCGCCCCTCCGGCCGACGACCCTGACGGTCGTGCCGATCGTGGCGCGGATGACGGGCCGGCTGCGGGCCGCCCACGCCCCCATTCGATGGACCGATACGACCGGGCGCGACGATACGACCGGGTGCGACCGGGTGCGACCGGGAGTGTCGCGAGCCGGATCGATGGGACGGGGGGCCGGTCGTGCGTTGGATCGCGTTTTTGATCATCTGCCTGGCGACGGCCGTGCGGGCCGATGACTGGCCGTCGGCGGTCGATCTGAGCGGCTTCGCGGCGATCGGGCCGGCGGGTGGCGCGGATCTCGGCATCGGCGTCGACGTTCCGTCGCGGGGAATCCTCGTCACTCCGGCCGACCTGGCGCGTGGATCGGGCGGGAGCGCTCCGCCGCGGTGGGCCGACAATGACGACGACTGGGAACGCTCCCCACACCGCTTCTACATCGCCGGCCTGCTCGGCGCGTCGTTCGCGACGCTCGAGGTGGCGGAGCCGCCGGCGATCGTCGACTCCCTGCTCACCGCCGGCGCCGCGGCGGGCGTGGCGCTGGAGCGGCCGGGTGGCTGGCTACGGATCGAGTTCGAGGGACGGGGCCGTGATCCGATCACCGAGACGCGCACCGACCCGGCGTTCGTCGGCGGCATCACAGCCACCGCGTTCGGGGGCTGGTCGGCGCTTGCCAACGTCTGGCGCGACATCGAGATCACCGATCGCTTCGGGTGCTACCTCGGTGGCGGCGTCGGTGCCGGCGGCTACACGATGCTCTTCGACGGCACGGTCTCGGACGCGACGTTCCCCCTGGTGGCGCAGGTCTCCGGTCGCACCGGCCTCACCGGCCTCGCCTGGCAGACCGGGGCGGGCATCACCTGGGCGCTCGGTGACCGGACCACGCTCGACCTCGGCTACCGCTACTTCGCGGTCGATGGCGGCCCGGCAGACGTCACGGTGGCCCTGCCACCGTTCGGGAGCTTCACTGACTTGGTCGGCACCCGGTTCGGCGCCAGCGAGCTGATGTTCACGATCCGCGTCTACGAGCCGTTCCGCGACTGGCGGGACTGACCCCGCCAGCCGCGGTCGCCGGCCGTTCACTCCCCGTCGGCCTCGCCGGCGAGTTCGAGGATCTTCTTCCGCACGCGCGGGGGCATGACATACCGCGGGTTCCCGGCGGCATCGGGGCCGGCGTCGGCGGCGGGCACGAGGAGCGACAGGCCGAAGCGCCGTTCGAGCTTCGCCATGATCGCCTTCAGCGAGCGCATCTTGTTGGGCTGGAGGCCGATCGCCTCGTCCCACTCGGTGAGGCTCCGGGGCGCGTCTCCCAGCCGGGCGATCGCCACGAGGTGCGTCCACATCCCTCGGCGTCGGATGAGCCGCAGCTTCTGCCCCAGCGGCAGGTCGCGCGGGTCGGCCATGCCCGGCGGGGGCGGGGGGGGGGCGGAGGAGGAGGCGGAGGCATCCACTCCGGGCCGGGGCCGCGTCCACGCCGCGGACCACAGCCAGGACCAGGCCCGGGCGGCGGGCCACCGGGTCGTCCCATCGGGCCGGGGTCGCGCCCGGGACCACGACCGCCCGCGAGCCGCCAGAGGTGTTCCAGGCCGCGCCGGCAGTCGGCGGGGTCATCGAGGTTGATCATCAAGAAGGGCATCGATCGTCTCCGGGGGATCCGTTGGCTCCGGCGTCGCGGGACGGTGCCGATCACGCAGCCCGCACGCAAGACGTACGCAAAGAATAGGGCGGGCGGTGGGGCAGGGGCAAGCAACGGGCGCGGGTGCCGGCATCCGCCTGCCGGCTCGGGGAGCGGGCCGATCCGGATCGGTGCGGATCAGTCGGTGTTCACCTGGAGGGCGACGAGGGTGGTGTCGTCGCGGAGGAAGAGGAGGCCGCCGGCGAGTGCCGGGGCTGCCCGCACCGCTCCGGTCAGCGGCCGGGCCCTGCCGAGCAGGGTCGGTTGCCGGGGATCGGCCGCGAGGAGCACGATCTCGCCGTCGGTCTTGACCGCGAGCAACCGGTCTCCGGCGGCGATCACGTGGCCGTAGCCGAGGGCGGGGATTTCCCAGGCCCGGCGGCCGCTGCGCGCTTCGAGGCAGACCAACGCCCCCGGCGGCCCATCCTCGCGACCGTCGAAGCCGTAGAGGTGCTCACCGTGGGCGATCGGCGTGCAGTATTGGGTGGCGAGCGACTCGACCCCCTCCCAGCGGCGCGTCGTGCCGCGCTCGTCGAACGCCGCGCAGACGCTTCCAATGCCGTACGACGCGGTCACCACCAGCGCGCCGTCGGGGAGCGTGACGGGCGCCGCGGCGTTCACCGTCGGGCCGCGCTGGCCGAAGGGAAACTGCCAACCGACCGTGCCGTCCGCCGGATCGAGAAGCAGGCACTGGTACCGTGTCAGCATCAGCACGTGGGGCCGTCCGCCCACGATCACCGCGACCGGTGCCGAGTAGCTGGCCGGTTCCGCGGTTTTTGTCCACAGCGTGGTGCCATCGGCGAGGGCAAAGGCGACGATCCCCGCCTCGCGGCGCGATCCCCCGACATTGGCGATCACCCGGTCGCCGCTCACCAGCGGCGTGCTGCCGGCGCCGAAGTAGCCCTCCTGAGCGCCATACTCGCGGTGGGTGTCGCGCTGCCAGAGTCGCCGCCCCGAGTCGGTGGCGGCGCAGGTCAGCATCCCCTGAGCACCGAACGTGACGACACGGTCGCCCGCCACGACCGGCACGCAGAGCGGGCCGCGGTTGCCCCCCACCTGGGGCGCGAACGTCGTCGGCTGGTCGAGCGTCCAGAGCGTCCGCCCGGTGGCGGCCTCGAGGGCCTCGAGGCGCTCGACGTCGTCGACGCGGTGGAAGAGAAACACCCGGCCCCCGGCGACCGCCACGCCGGCGTAGCCGCTCCCCACCGGCCGCCGCCAGCTGGCGCGTGGCCCGGCGGCGGGCAGCGTGGCGGGAAGGCGCTCGTCATCGGCCGCACGGCCGCTGCGGGCGGGGCCGAGGATCTGCGGCCAGTCACCCGCCCGGGAGACGGGGGTGGCGACGGAGCCCACCATGACGATGGCGCTGACGATGAGCGAGCGATGCATGGGGGTTTCCCGGCGGGGAGGAACGACGCGAGCGGGGCTGCCGATCGGAGCGGATAGTCTATGGGAGGTGTCGGCAAGCCAGCGAGCGCAAGCCACCGAGGATGACCGCGGCATGGCGACAGGAATCGTGCTCTCCCCCCGTTACCGCGCGCACGTGACCGGGTCCGGCCATCCGGAACGGCCGGAGCGGGTGACCGTGATCGAGGAACGGCTCGCGGCCGATGGGCTTCTGCCGCGGACCGTGCGGATCGAACCACGCGTTGCGGCCGACGACGAGCTGCTCCGCGTGCATCCCGCCGGCTATCTCGCCACGGTGCGCCGCGACGTGGCGACCGACGACACGCTTTCGACCGGCGATACCGCCGTTTGCCCGGAATCGTTGACCATCGCCACCCTCGCGGCCGGTGGTGTCCTCGCGGCGGTCGACGCGGTGTGCAGCGGGCGGGTCGCCAATGCTTTCGCGGTCGTCCGGCCACCGGGTCACCATGCCACGCCGACCCGCGGGATGGGTTTCTGCCTCCTTTCCAACGTCGCCCTCGCGGCGCGGCACGCCCAGGCGGTGCACGGCGTGGAGCGGGTGCTGATCGCCGACTGGGACGTGCACCATGGCAACGGCACGCAGGAGGTGTTCTACGAGGACCCCACGGTGCTGTTCTTCGACACCCATCAGCACCCGCTCTACCCGGGGACCGGGTTGGCCCACGAGACCGGCCGTGGTGCCGGCACGGGGTTCACGATCAACTGCCCGTTCCCCGCCGGTGCCGGCCGCGACGAGGTGGTCCGCGCGTTCCGCGAACGGCTCGTGCCCGCCGCCGACGCCTTTCGGCCGGATCTGGTCGTCGTGTCGGCGGGTTTCGATTCCCGGATCGGCGATCCGCTCGGCTCGTTCCGGCTCACCGATGACGATTTCGCCGCGCTGACGGCGATCGTCCGCGGCATCGCCGACCGCCATTGCGGTGGCCGGCTGGTCTCGTCGCTCGAGGGGGGCTACGCGCTCGACGGGCTGGCCAGTGCCGCCGCGGCGCACGTGCGGGCGCTGGCTGAGTGAGCGGGCGTGTCGATGGCGGTTTCTCATCCGTTTCTCACTTCCGGCTCACCGCCCGCTGACAGTCGGAGCCTACGCTCCCGCCCAACGGTTCGTCGTACAGCCGGAGACGGCGCCCGCCGTGGGTGGCCCCGGCGGCCGGCCCGGCACGCCTGCGGGGGAGGATGGCCATGGTCGGCTGGATGGCGGCACATGATGGTGGAACGGCGACGGGGGGCCGTCGTGGGTTCACGCTCGTGGAATTGCTGGTGGTGATCGCCATCATCGGCACGCTCGTCGGTCTACTGCTCCCGGCGGTGCAGGCCGCCCGCGAGGCGGCCGCCCGATCGAGTTGCGGCAACAACCTCAAGCAACTCGGTCTTGGATTCCAGACCCACCACGACGCGAAGGGCACGCTCCCGTCGGCAGGTTCCGACGGCCCCAACCAGAGTTGCTGCAACGCCACCGTGCGGGCCGGCTGGACCTGGTTGTTTCACCTCACGCCGTACATCGAAGAGCAGAATGTCTACAATCAGCCTGACACGACCGCGGGCAACGCCGTGGTCGCCGGCACGCCGATCAAGGTCTACTTCTGTCCGTCCCGGCGGCCGCCGATGATCTACACGTCGTCGTCTCGGGCCGACTATGCCGGCAACGGGGGACGTTCATTCTCCGGCAACGGCGATGAAGGGGCGTTCGTCCGTCAGTGGAGCAGTCCCTCGACGACCCTGGCGATCACCACGCCCCCGCGCAAGGCGCGCCGTTTCGCCGACATCCTCGACGGTCTGTCGAAGACCGCCATCGCCGGCGAGAAGCAGCTCCACCCGACGACCCAGGGGTCGGCGGGTGGCGACAACGAGGCGTGGAACAACTCCGGCTGGGACCAGGACCATCAGCGCTTCGGCAGTCTCCTCCCGCAGCCCGACAACAAGCACCCCACATCCGCGTCGCCAACCTTCTGGTCGGAGCGCTTCGGCGGCCCGCACCCGGGCGGTGTGCAGATGGTGATGGGGGACGGGTCGGTGCGGATGATCGCGTACGAGATCGACGCCACCGCCTGGCTCAATCTCTGTCTCGTGGCCGACGGCCAGGCCACGACCGCCGAGTAAGTTGCCCGCAAAACGACGGGGTCCCGTCGTACCGACCCAACACTGGCATCGTTCACCGTTTCCGGAGGATCACCCATGCCCGCTCCCTCCCGTAGGGCGTTCACGCTCGTCGAGTTGCTGGTCGTGATCGCCATCATCGGCACCCTCGTCGGACTGCTCCTTCCCGCCGTGCAGGCGGCCCGCGAGGCAGCGCGGCGATCGGCGTGCTCGAACAATTTCAAGCAGCTCGGCCTGGGCATGCTCAACTTCGAGTCGTCGAAGAAATTCCTTCCGCCCGCCTTCGTGGACATGGGCTCGGCGCCCAACGCGGCCCGGGTGCAACTCGGCGCCCGCGTCGGGATGAAGAATGCGAACACGAAGCACGGCTGGGGGGTCTTGATCCTCCCGTTCATCGAAGAGGTGAATCTCGCTGGCCGCTACGACCTCGGTGTCACGTGGTCGGCCGCAAAAAACCAGTCCGTCCGGGAGACGGCGGTGCCGGTGTTCATCTGCCCGACGGTCACTCGGACCGGATCGACCGGCAACGGCTGGAACATCAAGACGATCTCCTCGCTCACGGTGAATGTGGCACCTGGTGACTACGCTCCCAACAACGGCTACGACGCGGCCCTCGAGACGATCGGTCTGGTCGATGTGCTCCCTTCCGCGGCCCGTGTCGGGGCGATCGACGGCAATGCCGTGCGACAGATCACGGAGATCGTCGACGGCACGTCGAACACCTTCCTGCTCTCGGAGGACGTGGCGCGGCCCGACGCCTGGCGCGGCCTGGTGAAAACGGTCAACGGGGGGCAAAACGACGGGGGGTGGGCTGATCCCGACAATGAATACATCACGCACGGCTACGCTAACGACGGTCTCACCAATCCCGGGTCGTGCCACACCAACTGCACCAACAACAACGAGGTCTATTCGCTCCACTCCGGCGGGGCGATGCACGTCTTCTGCGACGGGTCGGTGCGGTTCATCGCGGCCACCATGGACATCCGCCCGTTCGTCAAGCTGATCACCTACCGTGGCAGCGATCAGGCGCCGGTCGAATGAGGGAGCGCATCGTGGAGCCGACACCGACCCGAAGCAGGCGTGGCTGGCTGACCGTCAGTATCGCCGTCACCCTCCTCGTCGGGTGCCGTCCGCCGGACGGGCCGCGCTGGGATCTCACGCCGCATCCGGTGAGTGGCCGGGTGATGTACGATGGCCAGCCGGCGGCCGGGGTGCTCGTCGGCCTGCTGCCGATCGATGCCCCGATTCCACCGGCGATCCCCGCCAATCCTCGGGCCACGACGCGTGAGGACGGAAGGTTCACGATCACCACCTTCCGCGACGGCGACGGCGCGTGCGTGGGGAGCTACCAGATCCTGCTCACCTGGGCTCCGCCGGCGGTGGAGGGTGAGGAGTCCCAAACAGACAAACTTCTCGGCTGGTACGACGCCGTCCACAGCCCGCTGCGGCTCACCGTTGTGGTCGGAACCAACGAAATCCCGCCGATCGACATCCCGGCACGGAAGACGCTTCCAGAGGAATTGCCCGGGGTCCCGGGGCGGAACTGACCGGGCTGTCACCCGTGCCAGCGGGCACCGAGGGTCACCCGATCGCGTCGCGCGATGGCTGGCCTCGACGAGGGGGACGCCGTCGCCCGGACTCACCCGATCGGTTCGCGCGACGGCTGTCCGTCGACCAGGCGGAGCAAGCCGAGCGGGTTGGCATTCTGCAGCGCGGGGGGGAGGAGCGCGTCGGGCACGTCCTGGTAGCAGACCGGCCGCACGAACCGTTCCGCAGCAGCGCTGCCCACACTCGTGAACCGCGGATCGCTCGTCGCCGGCCACGGCCCGCCGTGCTGCATCGCGTGGCCCACCACGACGCCGGTGGGAAAGCCGTTGTCGATCAGCCGCCCGGCCTTCGTGGCGAGGATCCCGAGCAGGTCGGCGGCGCCGGCGAGATCGGCCGGCGTGCCGTGGACCGTCGCAGTGAGCTGGCCGTCGAGATGCCGCGCGAGTGCGAGCATCTCGTCGCGCGTGGCGGCCGACACCACGAGGCTCGCCGGTCCGAAAACCTCCTCGCCGAGGCGCCGGTCCGCGAGGAAGGCCGCGGCCGAGGTGGCCGCCACCAGCGGAAGTGCGTCGGTGTCGCCCCCCGTGCCGGTCGCCTTGGCCAAGAGCGCCGTGCCCGGGCACGCCACCAGTTTTTCGCTGCCGCGGCGGTAGGCGGAGAAGATCTCGGCGGTGAGCATCCGGCCCGGGGCTGCTTGGCCGACAGCGCTGGCGAGCGCCCCACGGAAGCGGGCGAAATCGGGCCCCTCGACACCGATCACCACCCCCGGCTTGGTGCAGAACTGGCCGACGCCGAGGGTCATCGAGCCGACGAACCCGCTGGCGATCGACTCCCCCCGCGCCGCCAGTGCCTCCGGCAGGAGAAACACCGGGTTGAGGCTGCTCATCTCGGCGAACACCGGGATCGGATGGAGGCGCCTGGCCGCCGCATCGACAAGCGCCCGGCCGCCGGCGCGCGAGCCGGTGAAGCCGACGGCGGCGGCGAGCGGATGCTCCACCATCGCGACGCCGATCGTCGCCCCCTCGCCGTGGAGCATGGAGAACACACCCGCCGGCAGGCCCGACGACGCCACCGCGCGCTCGATCGCTCCCGCCACCAGCTCCGACGTGCCGGGGTGGCCGCGGTGGGCCTTGACGACGACGGGGTTGCCCGTGGCGAGGGCGCTGGCGGTGTCGCCCCCGGCCACGGAGAAGGCGAGGGGAAAATTGCTCGATCCGAAGACGATGACGGGCCCCAGCGGCACCTTCACCCGGCGGATGTCGGCGCGCGGCAGGGGCTGGCGCTGCGGTTGGGCGGGATCGATCCGCGGGTCGCACCAGCTCCCCTCGCGCGCCAGGGCGGCGAAGAGGCGCAGCTGGCCGACCGTGCGGCCGCGCTCGCCGACGAGGCGGGCCTCGGGCAGCGCCGTCTCCAGGCGGGCTCGTTCGATGAGTGCGTCGCCAAGGGCGAGGATCTCGGTGGCGATCCCCTCGAGGAGCGCCGCGCGCGCCGCACCGGTGGCGGCGGCGAACGTGGGAAAGACGGCCGCCGCGGCACGCACTGCGTCGTCGGCATCGGTCACGCTGGCGAGGCAAAACCGGCCCGGGAGCAGCGTGCCGTCGAGCGGGCTGGTGGCGGCGACGGTCGGGTTCGTGCCGCGGTGGCTGCCGGCGATCGAATGCTGACCATGGAAACTCGTCACGGGGGCCTCCTGGCGGGACGAAAACGGATGGGCGGGACCGGCGCCGTCAGACGACGACCACCGGGTTGGCCAGCGCCCCGATGCCGCTGACCGAGATCGCGACCTGATCCCCCGCGGCGAGCGTGAACGACTCGTCGGGCACGATCCCGGTGCCGGTGAGGAGCACCGCTCCGGCACGGAAGGTGTTGCAGCGGCACAGATGGTCGATGAGATCGCCGAACGATCGCTTGATCTGGCTCACGGCCGTGGTGCCGCTGAAGACGACCGCGGCACCGCGGTGGATCCCGATGGCGATCTGCCAGCCGCGGATCGCCCCTTCGTCGGCCCCCAACACGATCCATGGACCAAGTGCGCAGGACCGGTCGTAGACCTTGGCCTGCGGCAGGTAGAGGAGATTCTCCCCCTCGATGTCACGGCTGCTCATGTCGTTGCCGATCGTGCAGCCGACGAGCCGTCCGCGCGAGTTGATGACGAGGGCCAGCTCCGGCTCGGGCACGCTCCACGAGGCGTCGCTGCGGATGCCCACCGGCTCCCCTGGGCCGACGACGTTCGCCCCGACCGCCTTGAAGAACAGTTCGGGCCGCACCGCCTCGTACACCCGGTCGTAGGCGGTGGCACTGAATTCAGATTCCTCCATCCGCGCCGCCTTGCTGCGCAGGTATGTCACCCCGGCGGCCCACACCTCGTGGTCGTGCTCCACCGGAGCGCGGAGGATGACGTCGGCCAGAGGGAGCGAATGGCGGGCGCGCCCGATCGCCGCGTCGAGGGCCGCGGCAGGCTCGTCGGCGTCGAGCAGGTCCTGGAGGCGCCGGATCGCGCTGGTGGAGAGGTCGTGGATCCGCAGGCCGTCGGTCGAGCCCCCCACGCGCGTCTCGTCGGGGGCATCGCGGAGGGAGAAACGGCACAGCCTGGAAATCGCTACCGGGGGCATGCGAAAGATCCGGGAGGAGCGTTGGCGACGGGAGTATAGCGGCCCTGCCGGCACGCTGCGCCGCACCGGATGGGTAAGCTGGCGGACCGGGTCGGCTGGTGGCGGATCGGCATCCGGCGACTGTCTCCATCCGACATCCAGCGGTCGGACCGGCCGAGATGGCTGTCCGGCACCCTGTGATCGAGCATCGAGCATGCGGTCGAGCCCCGGCCGATGAGGAGGACCCCGTGATGACGGCGCCGTGCTTCGACACCGGTGACGACTCGATCTACGACGTGGCGACCTCCGCCGCCGGACCGGCCGGACGGTTGCCGCTCACCGACCAGATGCTCCGCGAGAGCCCCAGCGGCGACCTGTTCGGTCTGTCGCAGAACGTCGGCATGGGGTGGGAGGCGTCGGGCGCCGCGGCGCCGCCGGTGCTCCTCCTCAGCACGCAGGGGGGGATCCGCCGGCCCGACGGCAGCCCCGTGGCCCTCGGCTACCACACCGGTCACTGGGAGATCAGCCTCCTGGTCGAGGCGGCCGCCGACGCGCTCCGCGCGGGGGGCATGATCCCCTTCGCCGGGTTCTGCTCCGATCCCTGCGACGGGCGCACGCAGGGCACG
>SXWA01000162.1 GCA_005791575.1 Planctomycetaceae bacterium | reverse complement strand
GTAGGGGGTGTAGGCGGTGTCCCAGGCAGGGTTCTCGAGGATGTTGCGGAGGATCACCCCCGGCGTGTGGGTGCCGTGGTAGCCCTGGCCGATGCAGCTGGTGAGGATCCGGTTGCCCGCGGCGATGCCGCGCAGCTCCGCGAGCGCCTCCGCCTCGCCGACCGCCGGCGGCAGCGCCATCGGCCCGCTCCGCGCGATGCTCGGCGGCACGATCGACTCGATCAGATCGGCACGCGCCGCCGCGCCGACGGCGTCGAGCATGTGGCGCTCCTCGGCGGGGCCGAAGCCGATGTGGCGGGCGCGGAACTCGAGGGCCGGTTCGACAACCGCCAGTGGAGAGGGGCGCTTGGTGGCGGTGCCGGCGGCCGGCCGCGGCGCGGCGGTGGGGGACTGCGACATGACAAGGCTCCACGCGGCATGGCCACGGCCCCCCGCCAGGCGGGCAGACCGTCACCGGGAACCCTGTTGTCCTGGAACCTGAGAGATTCGCCGCGGACGCCCGTCCGCGGGTTGCCCCTTCGGTGGACACGGGCGCGGGGCCCGCGTCACTCTCCAACAGTGTGTGTCGTCAGTCCGTTTGCCTGAGCGTTCAGCCTTCGGCGGTCTTGCGACTCTCTCCTGACGGTAGCCACAGTGTAGCACTCTGGCCGGGGGTCGCCGTGGGGGACGAAACCACGGCGGCAACCGCGGCGAGGGAAGGGGGGATGGCGAACGGGGGGCCTTTGGATCAACAGTGGGCTGACACCGTGCCACGCGGGACGGCGGGGATGGGGCATCGTCGGTCGCCATGGCCGGTCACTGGGGGTCGAAGGGGTCGCCTTGGTCGCCCCAAGAAAAAACCCACGATCGGCCCCCTCTGCGGGGACCGATCGTGGGTCTTGGATCACGCGCCGCGCGGCCAGCCGGTCACTCGTCGGAGACCGACTCGCGACCGGCACGGCTGCCCATCGCACCCCATACGCCGTAGGGGGAGGGGCCGACCGGATTGGCACCGTTGTAGGCCTGCCACGACAGCGACAGGTTGCCGGTGTCGATGTTGTTGGCCACGAACCGGACCGACGAGTCGCCCATGACGACGTTCACGCCGCCGGGGTGGTAGCCCGACGGCGCCAGTGCCGCACCGTCGGCATCACCGCCGGTGGCGATGCAGGCCGGCGAATTCGGCGGCGTCACCGTCTGGAACCCGGTGTAGACCGTGCCGCCGTCGGCCCAGCGCTGACCGCGCCAATCGACGGCATCGGTGCCGGCGACGAACGAGCCGTTGCTCCCCGCCCGTGCCATGCAGTTGGCCGGGACGAAGTCCTGCCAGCCGCCGCCGATGTTGCGGGCCACGCCGCCGATGATGCTGTTGGCGTTGTTCTTGCCGACGGCGTTCTCGGCGATCGCGACGGTCTTGCTCGTGCCGTCGGTGATCGCCGCCATCGTGAGTCCGGGTGGACGCTTCTTGTAGGTTCCGGCCGGGTTGCCGATGGCACCCGACCTGAAGAACCCGCGTGAGTTCTCGTTGCCGGTGCTCTCGCTGTAGACACCGCAGTCGCCGTGGCTGAACCCGTAGTTGGAGCAGCCCTGGAAGGTCACGTTCCCGGTCTCGTTGGGTCCGTTGGCATCAGACGGGCAGCGGAGGCCGGGGATGATGAAGTTCCACGGCCCCTGGTTCGCGCCGGCTCCACCGGTGTCCCACGGGGCGGGCTGGCCGTTGGGCGGATTACCGATCGCCAGATTGCTCTGGCCCCCCTGCCAGTTCATCTGGAAGTCGTACATCGTGTTGTTTTCGGTGAATGGCAACAGCCGCTGGTGGGCGCTGTACCGCCAATTCGTCGTGTGGGGGGGGAACGACTGGTAGGTGTCGTGATGGTTGTGGAGCGCGATGCCGAGTTGCCTCATCTTGTTGGTGCAACTCGAACGCCGCGCGGCCTCACGAGCCGACTGGACCGCCGGGAGCAGAAGCCCCACGAGCGTCCCGATGATCGCGATCACCACCAGCAGCTCGACGAGTGTGAAGCCACGCCGTGGGCCGCGGGCGAACGGAAAACAGGTCATGTCGCCACCTTCTGTGTTGGGATCGTGGGGCAGGCACCCGACGGACGAAGGATGGATGGATCGCCTGACCGCAACGATCGGAAACCGAGGGGATATCGACGTCGAGGATTCAGACACCGCCGCGCGGGCTCCTCCGCGACGCCCCCCCCGGGAACGATTCACCTAGTAAAATACCACCCGTGGCCGACCAGAACAAGGTTTCTGGGCCCGCCATCGCCGTGGGGTCGGCGGCGCGGTCGGGCAGGCACCCTGACGCGGAGGAAAGGGGAAGAACGCGGCAAAGGGGCTGTGCCCGGCTGCGCAGCCGCGCCGCCTCGATGCGGCTTCCGGCGGTGTTTCCCGGCCACAGATTGCTGACAGCCCGGTGGCCAAAGTCCATCCCTGGCCTTTGGCTACTCGAAAAGCTGCGCTTTTCAAAGGAGCTGCGCTCCCGGCCGCTCGGTCAGCCCCGCGCGGTTCCACTTCGGCTTACCCCGTGCGCGACCGCGGACGGCATCCGTTGGACGACTCCGTCCCTGTCACCGATTCCCCTTCACGGGCCGGAGGGGCGGTGGGGTGTGGAGCGTGAATACGAACACCTCCTCACCGGTCACCGTGCTGACGTCATGGTGCATGCTCACACACAAGGTGCCGCAGGAGATCTCGATCATCTGCTCGAAACGGTCCCGAGACGCCTCAATGAGGTGCGTGCGGACACCCTTGAGCAGATCACGGCCCTTCTCCGCCGGGAGGACCGCGGCGAGGCTGGTTTCGCCGGCGGAAAGGATGCCTTTGAGGCGCACGATCAACAGGTCGCCGATGAGGTGCGCCCAGATCTCCTTCGGGCCGCGGCCCATGAACTCCTGCATGAAGCGCGTCATGCTGTCGCAGACGGTGGCCTCGACTTCGCCCTGCGTTTTCAAGCGTGGTCCCTCCTCGACAAAGGCATGGACCACATGATCCCCCGAACGCATTTTCAGCGACGCTGCCCGCCGCCCGGCTTCGACCCAGCCGATGATGGCGGCAGCCGGCAGCGGGAATCTTCGCACGCGGGCGAATCCCCCAGCCAGACCTTTGATGTACGATAGATCGCCGGTCGTCTCCATCGACGCCGTGGTTTTCTCACGTCGACGGAGGCAGGCAGATGAACGAGTCGGGCACCGCGGTGGCGAAGGAACTCGCCGAAATCGCCCTTTCCATGCAGACGACGCGCACCAGCCATGTTCCCACGGCCGTGACGGTGGTCGCGAGCGACGAGACGGTCGTGGTGACGATGCACGAGGCGTTGACCCCGGCCGAGAAGATCCTCGCCCGCAGCGAGCGCGGGGCATCGCAGGTCGAGGACTACCACCGGGCGCTGTTTGCCGTGTCGTGCGAGGAATTGCGGACGGAGATCCAGCGACTGACCGGCCGCAAGGTGCGGGAATCCGCGGTCGTCGTCGAACCCGCGACCGGTGCGATCGTCCACGCGTTCACGAGTGGGACCATCGTGCAGATTTTCCAGCTCGAGCCCCATGGCCTTTCGACGCAGGTCACGGCGGGCGGGCCCACAGCGGCACAGCCGCCCGGGTGACAGCGGCACAGCCGCCCGGGTGACAGCGGAGGCAGTCATGAGAAACGAACGCGCCCGGAGGCTGATCCCGGCGGCGCTCGCCGTCGTGCTCGTACACGGCGTGGCGGGCTCCGCGGAGCCCGCCCGCTTCGAGGCCCTGAGCGGCCTGCCGTTCGCGGAAAACAGGCCCACGCCGGAGACCGCGCGCACGCT
This sequence comes from Planctomycetaceae bacterium, assembly GCA_005791575.1. Taxonomy (GTDB): domain Bacteria; phylum Planctomycetota; class Planctomycetia; order Pirellulales; family UBA1268; genus F1-20-MAGs016. The sequence continues at coordinate 1,302 of SXWA01000162.1, read as the reverse complement.
GCGTGACGAGTTGCTCTTCCAGCGGGCGACGCAGGCCTATCTCTGGGCCCTGCCGCTGATCACCACGCTCGGCATGAAGGTCGGCTCGGAAAAGGCCTTCGGCGCCGGCTACGACGTCCTGCCGGTCTGGAAGAAGCGTCTCGACGCCAAGACCCTCGTGACGACCCCCAACTCCGATGTCATCTATGCCATGGGCTACGTGGACCTCGGCAAGGATGGCCCACTGGTGTTCGAGGCGCCGCCCGGTCTGCAGGGCATCCTCCTCGATGCCTGGCAGCGGCCGATCCCGGTCGATGGCGGCATGTTCTTCGGCGACGTCGGCCTGCCAGGCCCCGACGCCGGCAAGGGGGGGACGTTTCTGCTCGTGCCACCCGGCTACGAAGGACCGGTGCCGGATGGTTGTTTCGTCTACCGGTCGGCGACCAACACCGTGTTCGTCTTCCTGCGGGCGTTCTACCAGGACCCGGACGATCTGGCGCCGGCGGTCGCGCTCATCGAGCGATCGAGGATCTATCCGCTCGGCGGCAAGGAAGACGCGCGGCCGATGCGGTTTCCCGATGCCTCGGGGGTTCCGGTCGATATGCTGCCGATCCGCGATGGGACGGCCTTCGATGAGCTCAAGAAACTGGTGGAGAGCGAGGGCGACACCCTCGCCGATGCGGATGCGCTCGGCCTCCTGGCCGCGATCGGTATCGCCCGGGGCCAGCCGTTCGCACCCGATGCATCGACACGGGCGATCCTCGATCACGCTGCAAAGACGGCCTACAAGATGAGCCGCGTCATCGGCTTCGAGGAGGCGGTCGCCGGTCGCTCGCTGCGGATCTTTCCCGACCGCCGGTGGATCAACCCGATGGCCGACGCGACCGCGGAGCGTCCGGCGGGGCCGTTCGACCTCGGCTGGCGACGGGTGGCCGGGGGCTTCCTCGATCTCGACGCCCGGATCTGGTTTTTCACCAACTACTATTCGGTCAGTCCCGGCATGCTGTCGCAGACGCCCGGCCGCGGCGCCAAATACATGATCGCCTTCGTCGACAGCCGGGGGGAGAACCTCTCGGGCGCAAGCCGCTACCGCCTCAATCTGCCGCCCGACATCCCGGCCGCCAATTTCTGGTCGGTGACACTCTACGAGGCCGAAAACGGCTCGGGACTCGCCAACGGGCAGCCGTTCCCGTCGCTCGGTTCACGCGACGCGCCGGTGCAGAACGCCGACGGCAGCACCGACCTCTTCCTCGGGCCCACGGCGCCCGTGGGCAAGGAGCGCAACTGGCTGGCGACGGTTCCAGGCAGGGGGTATTTCGCCAT
>SXWA01000017.1 GCA_005791575.1 Planctomycetaceae bacterium | reverse complement strand
GAGGTTCTTCTTGTTGGCGGAGCCGTCGAGTTCCAGCATCCGCTCGTCGATCGCCGTCTGGTCGAGGGCGTCGCAGCCCTCCAGCTCCTCGGCGATCCGCGTGTTGACGTTTTCGACCGCCTCGAGCACACCCTTGCCCAGGTAGACAGCCTTGTCGCCGTCGCGCTTCTCCCAGGCCTCGTGGGCGCCGGTGCTGGCGCCGGAGGGCCCCGCGGCGCGGCCGAAGGCGCCGTCGACGAGGCTCACGTCGACCTCGATCGGCGGGTGGCCGCGGCTGTCGAGGATCTGGCGGGCGTGGACGTCGACGATCGTGGACATGCGCTGGTTCCTGGGGATGGCGGGCACCCGGTCGGCCGGAGGCGTCCGGTCCGCGGAGATTGTGCCCACCCGCCAGCGCCACGCAAGGGGAAACCCGCCGGGGCAATGGGCGTCCGCCGCCGCCGTCCCGCAGGCTGCTATTCTCCAGGGAATCTTTCTGGTGTTCCGGGCAGTTTCCCCGGGGCGTTTTCCTCGCGGGATTCCGGCTGCAGCGCCGGTCGGTACGACATGTTCACAGGGCTGGTGGCGGGCGTGGGCCGGGTGACCGACAGCCGGGCGGAGGGCCCGGGCCGCCGTCTCACGATCGCCTCCGGGCTGGTCGCCGACGCCGTCCTCGGCGAGAGCATCTGCGTCGGGGGCTGTTGCCTGTCGGTGGTCGCTCATGAAGGCGATCAGGCGGCATTCCAACTCGGGCCTGAAACGCTCTCGCGCACGACCCTCGGCCGGCTCGCGCCGGGCAGCCGGGTCAATCTCGAGCGCTCGCTGCGGCTGGCGGATCGCCTCGGTGGCCATCTGGTCACCGGCCATGTCGATGCCACGGGCCGGTTGCTGTCGCGCGCCGTCGACGGCGACTGGGTGACCTGTCGGTTTGCGGCACCGGCCGCGGTGGCGGCGCAATTGGCGGCGAAGGGATCGGTGGCCGTCGACGGCGTCAGCCTCACCGTCGTCGAGGCGGCGGCCGATTCGTTCACTGTCGCCCTGATCCCGCACACGCTGGCGGAAACCACCCTCGGCGATCTCGCGGTGGGGGATCCGGTGAATATCGAGACCGACCTGATCTGCAAGTACGTGGCGCGGCTGCTTGCGGCCGGTGTGCCGGTGGAGGGCCGCCCGTGAGCCACTCCGACCGGCCGCCCACGGAACCATCCCGCCCCGACGTGCCCCCCCGGCAGACCGCCGCCTACTTGCGCGCCCTGTTCGCCGAGGTCGGCTTCAACGTCAATCCCCGTCACGGCCAGAACTTCCTCATCGACCTCAACCTGCTCGACCTGCTCGACCGCACCGCCGCCGTCGGCGCCGATGACGTGGTGCTCGAGGTGGGCACGGGCACGGGGGCACTCACCGAACGGCTCGCGGCCGTCGCCTCCCGCGTGGTGACCTGCGAGATCGATCCGCGGCTGGCGCAGTTGGCGCGAGAGCGGCTGGTGGAGTTCGACAACGTGACCCTCGTCGAAGGGGATGTCCTCGCCGGCAAGCACCGCTTCGCGCCGGAGGTTCTCCAAGCGATCGCCGCCGCGCGGGCCGCGGCGCCGGCCGGCCGGTTCCTCCTCGCCGCCAACCTCCCCTACTGCGTGGCCACGCCGGTGATCTCCAATCTCCTCGCCCTCCCGGAACCGTTCACCGCGGCGACGGTGACGGTGCAGCGCGAGATGGCCGAGCGGATGACCGCGGCGGCCGGGGATTCCTCCTACAACGCTCTCTCGGTGTGGGTTGGGGCACAGTGCCGCGGGGAGATCGTCCGGGGGCTGCCGCCGACATCGTTCTGGCCGCGGCCGGGGGTCGATTCGGCGATCGTGCGCCTCGACCTCGAACCGGAGCGCCGCGGGGCGATCGAGGATCTCCCCCGCTTCCATCGTTTCGTCCGCGACGTCTTCTGCCATCGCCGCAAGGTGCTGCGCGGCGTGCTGCTGGGGATCGCCGGGGGGCGGCGCACGGCGGCGGCGCGGGAGGCTGTCGAGGCCCTCTACACGTCACTCGGGCTGCCGCCCGCCGTCCGGGCCGAGGATCTTTCGCCCGATGCGTTCGTGCGGATGGAGCGGGAGTTTCATCGGATGCTTGCCCCCCACGGGGAGGGTTCCGGTTGAGCATGCCGGGCTGCCGGAATTGCCATCCTCGTCGGCAGCGGCCCGCCAGTCGGCAGTGACACGGCCTCGGGCGGCAGTCACATCCCTGCCAGGCTCCGCGTTTTCCAGGTTTTTCCCGCGAAAAAACTCCTTCTGCGGGTGTGGCGCGAAACTTCCGGTTATTTGGGTGGCCGGGGTAGACTTCGGGTTTTCCGCAGGAACCTGCCGAAATCCCACTGGACGGTCGCCCCCGGCGGCCGGCCGGTACCCGGCTCGCGTCCGGGAGCCCGACAGGCAGGCGGAGAGGAAAGACAGTGAATCCGATCCCAGGCTCCGAGGCGTCGTTCGCCGACACGATCGTTGATTTGCTCCGGCAGCGCGCGAGCTACCGGCCCCATGACCGGGCGTTCACGTTCCTGGTGGATGGCGAGACCGAAGAGGTCAACATCACCTACGCCGAGCTCGACCGGAAGGCCCGGGCGCTCGGGGCCTGGCTGATGGCCTCCGGGATGACCGGCGAGCGCGTGCTGCTGTTGTTTCCGCCGGGGCTCGAGTTCGCGGCGGCGTTCATGGGCTGCCTCTATGGCGGAGCGATCGCCGTGCCCGCCTATCCGCCGCGGAAGAACCGCTCGGTGGAGCGGATCGAGGCGATCGCCGCCGACTCCCGGGCGGCGGTGGCGCTCTCCACCCGCGACGTGCTCGACCGGTTCGACGCCCTGCGCGCCACCGCCCCGAGCCTCGAGAAGCTGCTCTGGAAGGTGGATGGCGAGTTGGAACCGGGTTGGGCCGACCGTTGGGAACGGCCGGAGATCGATGGCGAGACCCTCGCCTTCCTCCAATACACCAGCGGTTCCACCGGCATGCCCAAGGGGGTGATGCTCTCCCACGCCAACCTGCTGCACAACTCGCTGCGGATCATGCAGGCGTTCGAGATCACCCGCAGCCAGTCGAGTGTCTTCTGGTTGCCGAGCTTTCACGACATGGGGCTCATCGGCGGCATCCTCGTGCCGCTCTACGGTGGCAAGTTCAACGTCCTCATGTCGCCGGTGGCCTTCCTGCAGAAGCCGCTGCGCTGGCTCCAAGCGATCTCGCGCTACCGCGCTACGATCAGCGGGGGTCCGAATTTCGCTTACGAGCTGTGCGTGCGGAAGATCACCCCCGAGCAGCGCCGGGGCCTCGATCTCTCCAGTTGGTCGCTGGCATTCAACGGGGCCGAGCCGGTGCGGCCCGAGACGATCGACGCCTTCTGTGAGGCCTTCGCCCCTTGCGGCTTCCGCCGCGAGGCGTTTTTCCCCTGCTACGGGCTCGCCGAGAGCACCCTGATGGTGACCGGCGGGATGAAGTTCGAGGCTCCGGTGATCCGGGCCTTCGACTCGGCCGCGATCGAGACCGGTGGGGCGATCCTCCGCACCGGGTTCTCACCCGGCACGCGGCGGTTGGTGGGCAGCGGTCGGGAACTCGACGGCCAGGACGTGCGGATCGTCGATCCGCAGTCGCGCGAGCCGCTGCCCTCGGGCCGGATCGGCGAGATCTGGGTCAGTGGCCCGAGCGTGGCCCAGGGCTACTGGCAGCGCCCTGATGAGAGCGCTGAAACCTTCGGTGCCATGCTCGCCCGCCCGTCGGCCGACACCACCGGGCAGGCGATCAAGGCGTGGGAGCCCAATCCCGGGCCCTACCTGCGCACCGGCGACCTCGGATTTTTCGACGACGGTGAGCTGTTCGTCACCGGGCGGCTCAAGGACCTGATCATCATCCGCGGCCGCAACCACTACCCGCAGGACCTCGAGCACTCGGTGGAGCAGGCGGCGGGTATCGTCCGGGCCGGCTCGGTGGCCGCGTTCTCGGTCGATGTCGAGGGACGCGAGCGCGTGGTGGTGGTGGCCGAGGTTGAGCGGGGCAGCCGTGACCAGGCCGACGTCTCCGACTCCTTCGAACGGATCCGCAAGCAGCTGGCGATCGAGCACGAAGTGGCGGTCGAGGCCATCGTCCTCGTCCGGCCCAACAGCATCCCCAAGACCTCCAGCGGCAAGATCCAGCGGCATGCCAGCCGTCGGCAGTTCCTCGACGGCACGCTGGAGGTGATCGATCAGCACATCGGGTGGCAGCAGCCGGAGCCGGCCGTCAGGGCGGTGATCCCGGCGGCCACGCCGGTGGCGGCGCCACGCCGCGGTGGCGAGGCACCGCGCCTCGCCCGGCAGCGGCCCGTGGGAGACGAGCGCCGTGGCGGCCCGCAGCGTGAGTTGCCCCAGGCGGTCGTCGATACCGTGTTCGAGCACGTGCGGTTGATCGCCCAGGACCGTGCCTCCCAGCTCTCGCTCGATTCCAACATCGTCGAGCTCGGCCTCGATTCCCTCGAGCGGATGGAGATCGTCGCCGGTCTCGAGGAGGCGTACGGTGGCCGGTTCCCCGAGCAGGTCCTCCCGCAGATCGAGACCTGCCGCGAGGTGGCCGAGGCGATCGTCGATTACCTGCCCGGTGCCGCGGCACTGGCTGGTTCCGGCGACGGGAAGGAGGCCGAGCCCGCCGGTCGTGATGTCGCGGCCCTGAGCATGGTTGCCGAGCCGATCAGCCCTGAGTCGTACGACATCGCCCAGTTCCCCGAGGTGCGGGCGCTGGAGCAGAATTTCGCCATGGTCCGCAACGCCGGTCTCGAGGATCCCTATTTCACCGTCCACGAAGGCCTGACCGCCGACCGGACGACGATCGCCGGCCGGGAGATGATCAGTTGGGCCACCTACAACTACCTGGGGATGTCGGGCGACCCGGACGTCAGCGCCGGGGCGAAGGCCGCGATCGACCGCTACGGCACGAGCGTGTCGGCGAGCCGGCTCGTCTCCGGTGAGAAGACGATCCACCGGGAACTCGAAGGGGCGCTGGCCCGCTTCATCGGCACCGAGGAGGTGCTCACCTTCGTCGGTGGCCACGCCACCAACGAGACGGTCATCGGCCACCTCGTCGGTCCAGGCGACCTCGTGCTCCACGATGCCCTCGCCCACAACAGCCTCCTCCAGGGGGCGATCCTCTCCGGTGCCCGTCGCCGCCCCTTCCCCCACAACGACCACGAGGCGGCCGAACAGCTCCTGCGCCAGGTGCGCGGGCAGTATCGGCGGGTGCTCGTCGTCATCGAGGGGATCTACAGCATGGACGGCGATTTTGCCGACCTGCCGCGGTTCATCGCCCTCTCACGGCGCAACAAGGCCCTCCTGATGGTCGACGAGGCCCACTCGATCGGCGTCATGGGGCCGCGCGGCCGGGGGATCGGCGAGCATTTCGGCGTCGATCCGTCGAGCGTCGATGTCTGGATGGGAACCCTCTCCAAGGCGCTGGGAAGCTGCGGTGGCTACATCGGCGGCAGCCGGACCCTGATCCGCTGGCTGAAGTACACCGTGCCCGGCTTCGTCTACAGCGTGGGACTGCCGCCCGCCGCCGCGGGGGCCGCCCTGGCGGCGCTCAAGCTCATCGAGCGGCAACCCGATCGGGTGGCGAAGCTGCAGGCCAACGCCCGATTGTTCGTCCAGTTGGCCCGTGACGGGGGCCTCGACACCGGAATGTCGGGCGGGTCGGGCGTGGTGCCGGTGATCATCGGGCACTCGATGAACGCGCTGCGGCTCTCGCGGGCGCTGTTCGCCCGGGGAATCAGCGTGCAGCCGATCCTCTATCCGGCCGTCGAGGAGCGGGCCTCCCGGCTCCGGTTCTTCATCACGTCGCGGCATTCCCCCGAGCAGATCCGGCGGACCGTCGCTGCGGTTCAGGAGGAACTGGCGCGGATCGACCCGGCGCTCGTGCGGGCGTTGGCGCCGCGCGGGGCGGCGGGGTGGGCCCGCTGAACGTCAGGGATTCCGCTCCTCCGGCCAGCGGTCGGGAAAGCCTTGTGACGCGCGCATGCAGCCATCCGGCGAGATCGTCAGCCACCGCCTCGTGCTTCCTGCCGACGCCAACCACCACGGCACGCTCTACGCCGGCAGCCTCCTCCGCTACGCGCTCGAGGCGGCCTACGCCGCAGCCTCCCGTGGGGCCGGACCGGCTGCCAACCTCGTCCTCCGGCGCGTGCTCTCCGTCGAGTGCCGGCAGGGTGTGCCGGTCGGGCGGCTGGTCGAACTGCGGGCCGCGGTCATCGAGGTGCGGCAGTGCTACCTCGCGGTGGCGGTGGTGGGGATGCCGCTGGAGGGACAGGTCGTTCCCTGGATGGACGGCCTGATGGGATTCGTCCAGATCGGGCCCGACGGCCTGCCGGTTCCGCTCCCGATGGCGGTGGTACCGGTCCCGGCCGACCCGCTCTGGCAGCCCCTGATGGACCGCCTCGAACGGCTCGGCCGGATCCGCGGAGCCACCACCGCGTGGCTCGGTGCCACCCTCGATGGCGGCTAGCAGCCCGTGGCCAAAGTCCGTCCCTGGCCTTTGGCCACTCGAAAAGCGGCGCTTTTCACGGGAGCTGCGCTCCCGGCACCTCTTCCGTGAGGTGCCGCAGGCTGTGTGGCCACAG
>SXWA01000161.1 GCA_005791575.1 Planctomycetaceae bacterium | reverse complement strand
GACTGGACCCCGCTGACCGGCCGTCCCGGACTGTTCGCCGAGGACATCGATCCGTCCGACCCGTGGCAGTTCCGCAACGTGCTCGTCCACGGCAGCTGACGGGCCTGATCAGACGGGTGCCATCGACGCATCGAGCGCCGCCAGCAGTGACTCCTCGCTGCGCGCGGCCCGCGTGGCCAGCGCGGCACGGAAGGCGGGGCCGATGGCTCCGTCCATCAGCGGGGCAGCCAGTCGGGTGGCCACGGCAGTGCGGCCCTCGGCTGTCGCGATGAGCGACGGCTCGATGCAGAAGTCGAGAAGCCCATCCTGGGCGAGGAGCACCGTGCGTTTGTCGACCCTGACCCGCAGATCGACCCCCTTCGCGGCGCGCTCGGCGTCGTGATAGGTGCCGGTGAGCACCACCGCCGGCACCCCCAGCGCCCAGCTGCTCACGGCGGCATGATAGGTGTCGGTGACGACAAACCGTGATCCCTGGATCGCCGCCAGCAGCCGCGGCAGCACGCCGGCGCCGGCCGGTGCCGGCGGCAGGTCAACCGTCGGCCACGGCCAGATCGCGGGCTCGCCGAAGGGGAACGACAGCCTGTCCCCCCACGGCAGCCACCGGCACCCGACCCCCGTCGCCGCCGTGAGCTCCCCGACGAACCCCACCACGTCGTCGGGGCGATGCTGCCCGCGGGCGAAGAACACGAGCGCCTGCTCGGTGCCGTCGCACACGAGCCCCGCCAGCAGCGCCTCCGCCACCGCGGGCAGGGCCATCAGTTGTGCCGGATCGATGCCGCAGGCCTCCGCCGGCGCCGGCCGCGATCCTGCCACGCGCACGGCGGAGATCGCGTCGCGCATCTGCACGTGCCCGGCCGCACCGAGGACGCGGCGGAGGACGGGACCGTAGACCGGATCGGCGTCGTCGGCCGTGGAGTTGAACAGCAGTGACGTGCCGTAGCTGACCGCGGCCCGCACCGTGGCCTCGGGACGGTCGGCGAGGAGCAGGACCCCGCGGAACGCCGCCTCGCGGCCGGGATCGCCTTGGGCGAGCGCCGTGATGTAGCGCCGCATGTGGAGAAAATCGGCCCAGAACAGCGGCACATGGTCGTCGAGGATAGCCGGATCGGTCAGAGCCACGTGCCGGACGCCGACGTCGCAGGCTCCGAGCACGTCGCCAACCCCGTCGCCGACGGCTGACAGCCGCTCCTCGAGCGTTACGAGGCGGAAGAAGGTTGTCTGCGGGAGGAGACCGGCCCGGGAGAGCGTGGCCCGTGCCGCCGCCTCGCCGGCGAGCATGCCGGGGTTGATGCCCGGCGGGGTGGCCGTGATGATCGCGATCGGCTTCATGGCCTGCGGTCACGGACGGATGCGACGGACACCTCCTGGGAGTCTACCGCGCCCGCTGGCGTCGTCCCCACGGAGGATGCCAGACTGCCGTCCGGCCGGACCGAGTCCGGATTCCCGTCCTGCCACCCGCCGCACGTGCCCCATGGCAGCCGTTCGCGTCGCCGAGCCCCGTGGTCTGCTGCTCTTTCGGCGCGACTATCAGGGATTCTCCGGCGGGCATCTCAAGGTCTGGCATTATTACTGTCATGCCATGCGGTCTGCCCGTTTCTCCCCCCGGATCCATCTCACGCCGCAGTCGATCGCCGACCCGTCGAGCCCGTGGCGCGACCTCGATCCGCCCCCCCTCCCGCAGTGGCGGCCCGCCGAGGCGGCGGCGTTGTTCGTCGCGGGACTCGACTGGGAGGCGGTGCCGGATGGACTGCCTGTGCCCGTGGTCAATCTCATCCAGGGGGTCCGCCACGCCGATCCCACCGATCCGCGCTTCCGCTTCCTCACCCGACCGGCGCTGCGGATCTGCGTGAGCCCCGACGTGGCGCACGCGATCACCGCCACCGGACTGGTGAACGGCCCGGTGCACACCATCGCCGGGGCGCTCGACACCGCCGCACTGCCGCCGCCGGCCCCTGTCCGTGACATCCCGCTGCTCGTCGCCGGCGCGAAGCAGCCGGAACTGGCCCGCACGGTGAGCGACCGGCTGCGCACCCGGGGGTTGGTGGTGGACTGCCGCGACACCCCCATGCCGCGAGCCGAATTTCTCCCCCTCCTCGCCCGGGCCGAGGTCGCGGTGCTCCTGCCACTGCAGCGCGAGGGACTGTTCCTGCCGGCGCTCGAGGCGATGGCCCTCGGTGCGCTCGTCGTCTGCCCCGACTGCATCGGCAACCGGTCGTTCTGCCGCGATCAGGTCACGAGCCTTGTCCCCTCACACGATCCCGATGCCATCGTCGGCGCGGCCTTCGAGGCGGTGTCGCTGGCCGCCGAGCGGCGTCAGGCGCTGCGGCAGGCCGCCGCCGCCGAGGTGGAACACCACGGGCTCGAGGACGAATGCAGCAGGTTTCTCGGGATCCTCGACACGCTGCCGGCATTGCCTCCATCGACGGTAGGGCAGGGCCGCCGGCGGGAGTGATGATTCCCTGCCACGCGCAGCGTCCCGACTGCCCGGGAGTCAGTTGCTCTCCGGCTCCCGCTCGTCGCGGACGTAGCGGTGGCACTGGATGCACTTCATCGTCACCTCCATCCAGGCCAGCGCCGCGCCGTCGAGGTTCTCGGCCCGGGCGGCACTCCGTAGCGACTCGCAGCTGCGCCGGAACTCGGCGCTGTGCCGCGCGTATTCAGGTGTCTGCAGGACCTGCCAACTCGACGCCTGACTGGCGAGGGCGAGCTCATTGGCCCCGCGCGCGATCCGATCGAAATCGGCCAGGGCCAGGCCGGCGAAGACATGCTGCGCATGATCGAGTTTGGCCCGCATGAAGACGGCGACGTCGTCGGGGCGGGGGGTGTCCTGCGCGCGCATGGTCGACAGCCCGATGCCGCCGATGACGGCAGCCGCGATCACCAGCGGCAGACCGGCCCGGACGACGACCCGCGGGGAACGGAAGGGGTACGGCATGGCGGCATCCTCGGTGGGGGAATTCCGTGCACAATGCAGCGACGGCTTCCGTGATCAGCCCGTGGCCAAAGTCCATCCCTGGCCTTTGGCCACCAGAAAAGCTGCTTTTTTCACGGGAAGTGGGCTCTTGGCAGCTCGTCCACGAGGTGCCGCAGGCTGTGTGGCCACAGTCTGTTATCGCCCGGCGCGGCGGGGCTGATCAACCCGTCGGCTGGTATGCTCCGCCGGCAGCCAAATCCCCTTGGATCCCCCCATGCAGACGGCAGCCGGCTACATCACCGACGTCAGCTACCTGCCCGGGTTCTATCCCAACATGGCACCGGTACTGCTGCGCTACGCCGCCACGCTCAATCGCATCGCCCCCCCGTCCGCCGAGCGGGTGCGTTATCTCGAACTGGGCTGCGGACTGGGGCGCGTCTTCACCACGCTCGCAGCGGCCGATCCGCGCGGGGAATTCGTCGGGGTGGATGTCAATCCGCACCACACGGCGATCGCCGAGCGCGACATCGCCGCCGGAGGATTGACCAACGCCCGGGCGGTGACCGCCGACTTCGCCAATCTTCCCCACGACCTCGGCCAGTTCTCCTTCATCGCGCTCCACGGGGTCTACAGCTGGGTCGCCGAGGAGGTCCGCTCCCAGATCCTCGCCGTTGTGGAGCGGCATCTCGCCCCCGGCGGGCTGCTGCTGGTGAGCTACAACGCGATGCCCGGCTGGGCGCATCTCCAGCCGATCCGCGGCATCCTCCGCCAGTACGCGGTGCTCCGTCAGGGGGACAGTCTCCAACGCATCCGCGACGCGCTCGCCTATCTCGTCTACATCCGCGACAAGCACGCGCGCTACTTCACCGACAACCCGCGGGCGGCCGCCTACGTCGACTCGATCAAGTCGCTCGACGCCCGCTACCTCGCCCACGAGTACCTCAACGACCACTGGACCAGCTTCTATTTCGCCGACGTCGCCGGAACGATGGGACGGGTGGGGCTCGACTACGTGGGCAGCCTGCCCGTCCACACCAACTTCTGGGATCTCTGCGTCCTGCCGGAGTTCCAGGAACTGTTCCGCACCACGTCGAACCGGCTGGTGACCGAGGCCCACAAGGACTTCTGCGCCAACACCGCGTTCCGCTGGGATCTCTACTCCCGGCAACCGACCCCTCTGGCGACGGTCGAGGAGCGGCTCGCCCGCGCCGACGACCTGTGCTTCGGTCTCGGCAACCCCGACCAGCGGCTGCCCCACACCGCCAATCTCGGCATCGTGACCTCGACCACGACCGGCGCGCTCTACGAGACACTGCTCGACATACTCCGCGGGGGTGGCCGCCCGCTGTCGGCGATCCTCTCCGATCGAGCCCTCGCCGGCGTCGCGCCGGCGGCGGTCGCCCAAGCGGTCGATGCCGGCGTGGCCACCGGGCTGTTCGAGGTCACCAACCATCCGCTCCCCGCCGCCGGTACCGTGCCCGACGCGCCCCTGAAGGTCGTCCTCCCCTTCAATCGAGCCCTGCTCGCGGCAGACATCCTCGCGGGCCGGCCGATCGCACTGGCCAGCACCCTGTCGGGCACGGCCACCCCGATCAGCGATCTCGACGCCGCCTTCATCCATGAACTGACCCACGGTGGCCGGGCCGGGATGGTGGAGCGGATGGATCGACGCCTCAACGAGTCGGGACGGGGCATCGAGCGTGACCGGAACCCCGTGACCGATCCAGCCGAACGGACGGAACTCCTCACACAGGCCGCCGACGCGGTGTGCGCGACACTGGTCCCACAACTGGTGCGCAAGGGGATCCTCGCGGCGGCGGAGTGATCGGGTCGCCGGGTGGCCGGGCATGGTCCCGGCGGAGAGAATGACCGTTCCGTTCCGCTGCACCACCATCCACGAGGTGGAGATGTCCACACCGTCACCGACCGACTCGCAACCATGCCCTGAACCGCGTCGCGGCGACGACGGGCTCCCGGTGTGCCGGGACGGGTCCGGCGCTCCCGTGCCGCGCCGTCCGGCATCGGCCGGGAGCGCCCGGCTCTCGCGCCGGGCGTTCGGCGGCATGGCGCTCGCGGCCACGGCCCGGCTGGCTCCGGCGGCCGTGCCCCGGCGGGGGATTCCGCTCGGCTTCGACACCTTCGCCGTCCGTGCGCTGGGATGGAACGCCCGGCAACTGGTCGACCATGCCGCGACGCTGGGCTGCGACACGCTGTTCATCACCGACTTCGCCCCGCTCGAGGGGCACTTCGACGAGGCGTCGCTCGCCGATCTCCGCTCCTACGCCGCCGACAGGGGGGTGGCCGTCGAATTGGGTTCGTGGAGCATCTGCCCGACGTCCACCACCTTCAAACCCGACTGGGGCAGTGCCGAGGAGCATCTCGCCCTCGGCATCCGGATGGCCAAGGCGGTGGGATCCCCCGCCTTCCGTGTGATCCTCGGCAACCAGGCCGACCGGCTCACTCCCGGTGGCATCGAGGCGCGGATCGCCGACACCGTGAAGGTGCTGCGGAGCCAACGCTCACGGGCAATCGACGCGGGGGTGCGGATCGCGGTCGAGAACCATGCCGGCGACATGCAGTCGCGCGAGTTGAAGGGGCTCGTCGAGGAGGCGGGCCCCGACTTCGTCGGTGTCAATTTCGACTCCGGCAACGCCTGCTGGACCCTCGAGGATCCGGTCCGGGCGTTGGCCACCCTCGCTCCCCACGTGGTCACCACGAGCCTGCGCGACACGATGCTCTGGCCCAGCGACGACGGGGTCGTCGCCCAATGGACGGCGATGGGCGAGGGATGCGTGGATCTACCGGCGTTCTTCGACCTGTTCGCCGCGACGTGCCGCGGGGTGCGGGTGCAGATCGAGACGATCTCCGGCTTTGCGAAGCGGCTCCCGGTCTACCAGGACGATTTCTGGAAACCGTATCCCGCCGCGCGTGCGGCCGACCTCGCCGCCTTTCTCGCCGTCGCGCGCCGCGGCCGCCCCATCGAGCCCTTCAAGCCGCCGGAAGGGGCTGATCGCCGGAAAGCCGAGCAGGACTACCAACTCGCCGAACTGGCTCGGAGCATCACCCACTGCCGCGACGTGCTCGGCCTGGGGGTCCGTGCGGCGTGATGATCAGTCCGAGGAAACCGTGGCACGAGTCCCGCGACGGCCGTGCTGCCACCGCCACCCGGTGGCCATCGCCGGGCGCCGTCCGCCGGCTCGTCCGGGGGGTGTTGGCAGCGATTCTCATCGCGGCGGTGCAGCCAGCGGCGCCGGCCGACGAGCCGCTGCGGATCATCGTCGCCGACGAGACCGAGTGGGGGGGAGCCGTGGCGGAGGACGTGCGCCGGGTGCTCCGCTCGGCAGGCACCGCCCTGCTCGCTCCGGTCCCGGACGCGGCCTTGCCACCGCTCGAGGTGCGGGCGCGCGGTGGCCCGATCGTCCTCCACGAACGGGCCGATGGCGGGATGGTGCGGATCCGGCTCAACACCGGCGGCAACCTCTGGGCGCAGTACGCCTATCAGTTCTCGCACGAACTGTGCCACGTGCTCTGCCGCTACGACCGCGACCCGACCGGCCACCAGTGGTTCGAGGAGTCGTTGTGCGAACTGGCGAGCCTGTTCGTGCTGCGGCGCATGGCTGCGACCTGGGCCGACGAGCCCCCCTATCCGAACTGGCGGGGATATGCCGTCCACCTCGGCGAATACGCCGATCAACGGATCGCCGCCGCGCGCCTGCCGGAGGGGACGTCGCTCGCCGACTGGTTCCGTGCCAACCGCGCCGATCTGGCGACCGCGGCCACCGACCGCGCCCGCAACACCGTCGTCGCCGCGGCGCTGCTGCCGCTGTTCGAGTCCTGCCCACGCCACTGGGCCGCCGTGCCCCACCTCAACGACGCCAGCCCGACGGCCCCGCAGCCCTTCCGCGACCATCTCGCCGAGTGGCGGCGCCGGCTGCCGCCCGACCGGCGCGACACGGTCGACGCGATCGCGGCGGCGTTCGGTGAGACGCTCCCCGCCGACGACCACGACGCCCCGCCGGCTGCCGGCCCCCCCAGCCCTCCTCGGGACGGCGCCGCGCGTTCGGCCGCCCCGACGGCCCGCTAGAATCCTGGCGGAACGGACGACCCACAGGGTAGACGACCGATGGTGACACTGGATCGGGCACGGGTGCGTGAATTCGACCGCCGGGCGATCGAGGACCATGGGATCCCCGGCATCGTGCTCATGGAGAACGCCGGGCGGAATGCCGCCGTGCTCGCCCACGACATGTTCGGTGCCGGACCGGTGGCGGTGGTCTGCGGCCGCGGCAACAACGGCGGCGACGGCTTGGTGATCGCCCGCCACCTGGAGAACCTCGGCCACGAGGTCCGCGTGCTGGTGGCCGCCGTCGCGGACCGCCTCGGCGGCGATGCCGCGGTCAACCTCGAAATCGTCCGCCGCTCGGGCATGCCCCTGCACTTCCTGCCCGACGCCACACAAGAGGCTTGGCGGCTGGCACTCGAGGGGATCGTGTGGGTGGTGGACGCACTGCTCGGCACCGGGGCCGAGGGCCCGCCCCACGGCGCCGTCGCCACCGCGATCGAGGCGATCAACGCCGCCAGCCGGCGCGCGAGCACGGCGGTGTTCGCGGTCGACATCCCCTCCGGGCTCGATGCCGACACCGGGGCGGTGGCCTCCCCCTGCATCGAGGCCCACGCCACCGGCACGTTCGTCGCCGCCAAGCCGGGTCTGCTGCTGCCCGCCGCGGAGGCCCACACCGGCAGCCTCCACGTGCTCGACATCGGAGCGCCGCTGGCACTGCGCCGGGCCTTCGGCCTGGCACCCTGACCGGTGGCCCTGCCAGTGGCCCTGACCAGTGGCCCTGACCAGTGCCCGCCGCCCGGGCCGTCGGCACGCCGTCAGCGCAGTTCCTTCTCGAGGAACGTCCAGCCGAGCGAATCCATGAAGGCCTTCTGCCGGTTGTCGGCGGCGCCGCCATGGCCCCCCTCGATGTTCTCGTAGGACAGCACCGGCTTGCCGTACTCCTCGAGCCGGGCCGCCATCTTCCGGGCATGGCCGGGATGGACGCGGTCGTCGCGGGTGCTCGTGGTGATCAGGATCGGGGGATAGTCCGTCGCCGGATCGACGTTGTGGTACGGAGAGAACCCCTTGATGAACTCCCACTCCGCCGGCTCGTCGGGGTTGCCGTACTCCCCCATCCAGCTCGCCCCGGCCAGCAGCGTGTGGTAGCGCCGCATGTCGCGCAGCGGCACCTGGCAGACGATGCCGCCCCAGAGGTCGGGGCGCCGCGTGAGCATGTTGCCCATCAGCAACCCGCCGTTGCTGCCCCCCTTGATGCCGAGGTGCGGGGGACTGGTCACCCTGCGCCGGACAAGATCCTCGGCGACGGCGATGAAGTCCTCGTAGGCCCGCGGCCGGTTGGCCTTGAGGGCCGCCTGGTGCCAGGCCGGCCCGAACTCTCCCCCGCCACGGATGTTGGCGATCACCGAGACATGGCCCCGCTCCAGCCACGCCGCCCCGGTGATCGGGTCGTAGCCCGGAACGAGGGGAATCTCGAAGCCGCCATAGCCGTAGAGGAGCGTGGGGGTCGATCCATCGGCGGGCAGCTCCCGCGGGCCGATCTGGAAGTAGGGCACCTTCGTGCCGTCGGCACTCGTCGCCTCGTGCTGCTCGACGACCAGGCGACTGGCGTCGAAGAACGCCGGGGCGCTCTTCAGCGTCTCCACCGTCGCCGCGCGCGGTGCCCCCGCCCCCGGCAGGCTCCCCAGCGAGAGCGTGGAGGGGGCCAGCGGGCTGGCGGTCACGAGAAAGAAGTCATCCCCCTCGAGATCGTCGACGGCCGTGGCGCTGGCGGTGCCCACGTCGGGGACCCCCGCCAACGGCTCGCGCAGCCACTTCCCCCCCTGCCAGGAGAGTGCCTCGATGCGGTTACGGACGTTGTCGAGCGTGGTCACAAGAAGGTGGTGACGGGTGGGGGAAAAAGCCACCAGCGACGTCCGCGGCCCGGGGCGGAAGAGGAGATGGAAGTCGCGATCACCCGCCATGAAGCGCTCGTGATCGATTGCCAGGAGCGCCCCGGCGGGAAGGGTCTTCCCCCCGGTCTCCCAGTCCTTCCGCAGCTCGAGGAGGAGCCATTCCCTGTGGAGGCTGGCGTTGGCGTCGTCCGGCTTGGGAACGCGGACGAGGCGGCCGTCGCGGAGTTGGTGCAGCTCGTTGGTCCAAAACGTCATCTGCCGGACGACGAACTGGCGTTCGAACCCCGGGGTCCGGTCGGTGAACGCGGTCACCGCCATGTCGTCGGACTGCCCCTCGTAGAGGGTCGTCGCCGACGCCAGCGGCGTGCCCCGTTTCCAGACGCGCACGGTCCGGGGATAGCCCGACGTGGTCAGCGATCCGTCACCGAAGTCGGTACCCACCAGCAGCGTGTCGGCATCCTGCCAGGCGACACGGCTCTTCGCCTCCGGCAACGTGAAGCCGTCGGCGACGAAGGCCACCTTCTCCAGATCGAACTCGCGGATCACCTCCGCATCGGCGCCGCCGCGTGACAGGGCCACCAGGCAGCGGCGATCGTCCGGTTCGAGGACGGTCGCCCCGTGCCACACCCAGTTCTCCCCCTCGGCCGCGGAGAGCGCGTCGAGATCGATCACCGTCTCCCACGCCGGAGCCTTGCCCCGGTATTCGGCGAGTGTCGTCCGCCGCCACAGCCCCTTGGGGTTCTTGGCGTCGCGCCAGAAGTTGTAATAGTGGGGGCCGATCTTCCCCACCATCGGAATCCGGTCCTTGGAATCGAGGATCGAGAGGATCCGCGTCTCGAGCGCCTGGAAGGGGGCGTTCTCCGTGAGCGCCGCTTTCACCCGGGCGTTCCGCTGCCGCACCCATTCCAGCGGCTTCTCCCCGGTCACGTCCTCGAGCCACTGGTGCGGATCGGCCGGCTGCGAAGACACGGGCTCGGCGGCGGGCACGGGGGAGGTCATGAGGCAGGCCGCCAGGAGGAACGGGATGGGAGCGCCGGTGCGGATCATGGACAACCCCACGGAAGGGATGGAGGGAGGAACGTGAGCGGGGAGCGGACCGGGGCCGGCACGAGAGGACGAGTCAGGGCCCCACGCTGCCGGTGGGGGCGGATCGACCCGTCACGAGCGGATCTGACCGGCACCGGTGACGATGTATTTGTACGTGGTCAATTCCCGGGTGCCACACGGCCCGCGGGCATGGAGTTTGTCGGTCGAGATGCCGATTTCGGCCCCCAGCCCGAGTTCGCCCCCGTCGTTGAAGCGGGTGCTGGCGTTGACCACCACCACCGCCGTGTCGACCCGCGCGGCGAAGCGTTCGGCGGCGACCGGATCGGCGGTGACGATGGCGTCGGTGTGACGCGACCCGTGGCGGTTGACGTGCTCGATGGCGGCATCGAGGGTGTCGACGACGACGGCCGAGATTTTGGGTCCGAGGTACTCGCGCGAGTAGTCGTCTTCGGTCGCCGCCACCGCGGCGGGCACGAGCCGGCAGACGGTGGCATCCCCGGCAATCTCCACGCCGCCGGCCGCCAGGGCGGCGCCGATCGCGGGGAGAAACCGCTCGGCCACCGCGCGGTGGACGACGAGCGACTCCGCCGCATTGCAGACCCCCATCCGCTGGCACTTGGCGTTGACGACGATCGCCACCGCCATGGCGAGGTCGGCGGCCGCATCGACGTAGACGTGGCAATTGCCGGTGAAGTGCTTGAGGACGGGCATCTTCGCCTCGGCGGTCACGCGCCGGACCAGGTCCTCGCCACCGCGCGGGATGACGACGTCGATGGCGTCGTCCATCCCGAGGAGGATCCCCACCGCATCACGGTCGGGGGTGTCGACCAGTTGCACCGCGTCGACCGGCAGGCCGGTCGCATCGAGCGCCGCACGGAAGCAATCCACCAGGCGCCGGCTCGACCGGGCCGCCTCCTTGCCGCCGCGGAGGATGATCGCATTCCCGGCCGCCACCGCCACGGCAGCGGCGTCGGCGGTGACGTTGGGGCGCGACTCGTAGATGAACAGCACCACCCCGAGGGGCACGCTGATCCTGCGCACGACCAGACCGTTGGGCCGCGTGCGCTCCTCGAGCACGATCCCCACCGGATCGGGCTGGGCGGCGACGGCTTCGAGCCCCGCCGCGATCGCTTCGATCCGCCCGGCGGCGAGGCGGAGCCGGTCGGTCACCGCGGCCGACAGCCCGAGTCCGACGGCCGCCTCGACGTCAATCGCGTTGGCGGCGAGGATCCCCGGCGAGTCGGCCCGGATCCGCCCGGCGGCGTCGCGCAGGCAGGCTGATTTCCGCGGCCCGGGCGTAGTCGCCAAATCGATCGCGGCCCGCCGTGCCCGGTCGGCCAGCGCACGGCAGCGGCCGGGCAGGTCGGTGGCGCGGGGGGTGGGGGATGGGGTGGTCGTCGCCATGGGCGGTGGGCCTGGGATTGGCGGAGATCGTACCACGCCGCTCAGGCATCCGCTGCGGTGGCGAACGTCTCCAGGGCCGATCGCACCATCCCCACCGCATGGACGCGGATCACGTGGATGCCGGCCGCCGCCAGACGGCAGGCGATGCCGGTCGTGCCGCCGTCGCGTTCGGACTCGCTGGCCGGACGGCCCAGGGCCGACTCCAGCGCCTTGCCGATGAACCCCTTCCGCGAATGGCCGACGAGGATCGGCTGTCCGAGGTCGGTGAACCGCACCGCCCGCCGGATGAGTTCGACGTTGTGGGCGTGGGTCTTGCCGAACCCGATCCCCGGATCGAGGCAGATCCGCTCCCGGTCGATGCCGGAGGCGATCAGGGTGTCGCGTCGATCACGGAGCCACCGGTGGATGTCGGCGACGACGTCGTCGTAGCGCGGAAAGATCTGCATCGTGGCGGGTGTGCCCTGCATGTGCATCGCGCACACCCCCGCCCCGGTCGCCGCGGCCAACGGCACCATCCCCGGGTCGCCGGTCAAGCCGGTGACGTCGTTGATGATCTCGGCCCCCAGATCGAGTGCCCGACGGGCGACCGCCGCCTTCGTGGTGTCGATCGACACCGGGACCCCGGCCTCGCGCACCAACCGCTCCACCACCGCCGCGGTGCGCGCGAGTTCCTCCTCCACGCCGACACCCGTCGAGAACGGCCGCGTGCTCTCGCCGCCGACATCGAGCAGGTCGGCCCCCTCGGCGACCAGGTGCAGACCATGGGCCACGGCCGCATCGACCCCGGCGTGCCGTCCGCCGTCGGAGAAGCTGTCGGGGGTGACGTTGACGATCCCCATCACCAGCGGGCGGCGGAACGGATCGCCGGCAGGGGGCAGCGGCAGTCGCAGCGACCGCAGGCGCCAGTGGATCGGGACAGTGTCCATCGCCCCACTGTACCAACACCCGATCCCGACACGATCGGGCGCCTCACCACGGCTCCTCCATCAGGCCGACGATCTGCTGCGCCATCTTCACGATCCCCTCCTGCTGCGTGCTGGCGACGGAGCGACCGAATTCCGGCACCAGCATCGCCGACTGGCCGACATCGACGCTCGCCGCCGGCAGCGGCACGGCCCCCGTGGCGAGCACGGCCCCGCCACGGTCGGCCCAGGTGACGAGGACCTGGAGATTCATCTCCACCTGGCGGGACTGGTCGGTGGGGCTCTCGACCACCATCCGCTTGGTGTCGGCGACGATCCGCGCGGTGAGCACGCTGTCGGCGGCCGACGTCCCCACCACCTTGAACGGCGTCCGCTTTTCGATCTCCTTGCAGACCGCCTCGGTGAGGCGTTCACCGATATCGAGCCCCGGCGTCATCCGGAACGACTCCGACTGGATGAGCGGGACGTAGATCGTGCGGACGTTGGGCGCGTAGAGGGTGTTGTTGCCGAAGCGGTAGCCGGCACACCCGGTCGAAAGGCAGACGAGCCCCAACAGCAGGCCACCGAGCGACCACCCGACCGCACGGGCTCCCGGGCGGATCGCGGGCGCCGGGGCAGATCCAGCGCGGGCCGTGCGGGCCTGCCCGGCATCGGGATGGTGGACCATCGCTGGAGACGAGCGCCGGATGGCCATGCGACACCGTGGGCGGACCCGGGGACCGAACCGTCAGCGGACGATGCCCGACGCGGCATCGTTCTCCCGGGCGATCAACTCCTCCGACTCGGCCATGGCGTCGAGCTCCGCCTCCTTGAGCGAGTCGGGGTTGAGCACGGCGGTGAGCATCGGAAAGGGGTTGTCGGAGACGTCGGCGAGCCCCTCGATGGAGCCGAGCCGATCGCGGGCCTTCTGGGCGAGGAGGGTCTGCGGACGGTCACGGGCGATGAGGGCGTAGTAGATCCGCGCCGAGGTGTAGTGCTTGCCCTTGGCATAGAACTCGGCCCGCTGCCAGTGCCGCAGGGCCTGTTGGGCGGCGACCTCGGCCCGGGTCGAGACGAGCCGATCCTGATCTTCCTTGCCGAGCTGATCGGGGAACTGCACGAGTGTCTGATCGGCGAGCAATTCCGCCTCGTCGAGGACCCCCCCTTCGTACCCAGGCCCCTGGTAGGCACGGAGCTTCGCCTGCAGGCCGAGGAGGTGGGCCTGGAGGAGGAACTCGCTGTCGGGATACTCGTTGCGCAGCAGGCCGTAGTAATAGTCGGCGTCGATCCACTGCCGATCAAGGAAGTGGGCGTTGGCCTCCGCCATGATGCTGTCGTCGGCGAGCGACCCGCGGGGATCATTGAGCCTGACGTGTTCGAAGGCCTTGAGGGCGCGCCCCTTGGTGTCGAAAATCGGGCGGCTGCGGTCGGCGACGTTGGGGATCAGCAGCGGGAGGTGCTTCCGCCGGTCGACGGCGAGCCAGTACTGGCCGATGATGAACTGCCGCTGGGCGATCCGGTCGAGGTAGCGGGAATTGGCGTACTTCTTCACCAGCTCGTCGTAGCAGTCCTCCGCCTTCGGGTAGCGGTCGGTGAAGAACCAGCACTCGGCCAGCTGCCAGAGGGCATCCTCCTCGATGACGGAGTCGGGCCAGCGGTCGATCGCCACCTTGTACTTGGCGATCGCGTCGTCGTAGCGACGGTCGCGGTAGAGGGCGTCGCCCTCGGCCAGTGCCGCCCGCGCCACCGCCTCGTTGGGACCGCGACCGAGGAGCTTCTTCCAGCGCTTCTTGATGTTCTCCCCCTTGAAGTAATCCCAGCCGGTACCGGTGTCGGCCGTGGCCCGTTCCGACGAGATCACCTCGGCATCGTCGCTGTCGCCGAGCTCGCGGGCGGGCTTGTCGCCCGACCAGGGCCAGCGCGGT
>SXWA01000160.1 GCA_005791575.1 Planctomycetaceae bacterium | reverse complement strand
TTTCAAGTCCAATCTATTCTATCTATATTGTTTTCAAATTCGTTTATTTTCTATTCTTTTCTATTGTAATCTAATTCTATTATAAGTACATTCTACTCTATTCTATTACATTCTGTTCTATTTCGGATCGGCGAGGAGGCCGGTGGCGAGGGCCTCGTCCTCCTCGGGGGTGCGGCCGCGCGGCCGCGTGCCGGCGAGCGGGCGGACCGTCACGGCGCCGTCGATGCAGCGCACCATGATCTCGGGAGAACTGCCGACGAGCGTGACCTGCGGGAGACGCAGGAAGAACATGAACGGGCTGGGATTCACCACGCGCAGCGTGCGGTACAGCTCCAGCGGCGGTGCCGTGAAGGGGATGTCGAGGCGGCGGCTGAGCACGACCTGGAAGATGTCGCCGGCCCGGATGTAGTCGATCGCCCGCTCCACCGCCGCGAGAAACGCCTCCCGGGAGAAGTGGCTGGCGGTGGAGTCGATCCTCCCCGGGGGGAGGGTGCGCGGCCCGACGTCGGCCGGAGGGGGCCAGTCGTCGGGGGTGAAGAGGCGCTCGATCGTCGCGTCGATCCGGGCGCAGGCCGTGCGCCGCGCTTCCTCGATCCCGCCGGCAGCGTGGGTGTCGGCGAGCACGATCACGTCGAGGGTCTTGGTGACATGGTCGAAGACCACCAGTCGGTCGAAGAACGCGAAGCTCACGTCCGGCAGACCGAGATCGTCGGGCGGCGGATCGGGGAGCCGCTCGGTGTAGCGGACGGAATCGTAGGCGGCGTAGCCCACCGCGCCGCCGGCGAACGGCGGCAACTCCGGAAGGCGGGCCGGTTGCCAGCCCGCCATCCGCCCCCGCAGGTCCTCGAGCGGATCGGTCGACGGGATCGTCTCCACCGTCTCCCCCCGGATCACCTGCACCGTGTCGCGACGGGCCTCGAGGCGGAGGAAGGGATCGGCTCCGAGGAAGCTGTAACGACCCACGCGCTCGCCACCGACGACGCTCTCGAAGAGGCAGCCGCAATCGCCGGCATCGAGGCGGCGGAAGGCGGTCACCGGGGTGAGCCCGTCGGCGAGCAGGCGGCGGTAGACCGGCACGAGGCGATGGTCGGCGGCCAGGCTGGCGAACCGTTCCGGAGCGGGATGGTGCATCGTTTCGGTGTCGGTGATGGGATGTCGTCGCGGGTGTCGGGGCTGGCGGGGCCGGAAAACCGACTCGCGACAGCGGTTCCCGACCGCCACGGGATGCCAACAGACCCTCTCACCGGGCCGTCGGTCAACTCCCGTGGATCGGCCCCGCCGGCGGGGATCCGCGGCGTGGGAACAGCGGCGGGGCCCGGTTTGCCTGCGACCGCCGCGGCCGGTCCGGATATCATTCGTTCGGAATGGTGGTCACCTTCGCGGTCGGGAATGGTTGAAGGTGGTCGGGGATGGCAGCCGGAGGTGCCGCGATGAAGTGCCAGCAGTGCGACAACCCAGCGGTGTTCCACATCACCGAGCTCGAGGGGGGCGGCGTGCGTGAGATCCACCTCTGCGAGGATCACGCCCGGACCTATCTCAATCAGGCCGAGTCGGGTGGCGGCGAGGGGGGCAAGGCCGGGGGGATGGTCGGGCCGCTCGGTGTCGGTCAGACCGCCGAGGAACTGGCCGAACTCGATCAGCGCGAGTGCGAGATGTGCGGCATCAGCTTCCTCGAGTTCCGCAACCAGGGGCGGCTCGGCTGCCCCCACGATTACGTCCAGTTCGAACGCGAATTGGAGCCGCTGATCGCCAACATCCATGGGGCGACCTCCCACACCGGCCGTCGGCCGAGCCGCCTGCCGGCCGCTGCGTCGGAGCCCGCTGCCACTCCCCTGCCCGAGGACACCGGCGAGCTCACGGCGGTGATCGGCCGCCGCCGGGCGCTCAAGGAGGCGATCGCCGCCGAGCGCTACGAGGATGCTCGGGAGCATCGCGATGCGATCCGGGCGACCGAGGAGCGGTGGTTGGTGCCGCGACGGCACCCCGGACCGGACGGGGCATGAGGCCGGTGTCTGGGCGGGGCGTGCGGCGGGGGCTTCAGGTGCGGCAGGAGGGAGTGGCGGAATGAAACTCGACACACTGACCGACTCGGTCGGCGAATGGCTGCGCGGCACCGGTCCCGAGTCGGACATCGTGATGAGCAGCCGCGTGCGCCTGGCGCGCAATGTCGCCCACTTCCCCTTCGTCAGCCGGGCTTCGACGCAGGACCGTGCCGACGTGGAGCGGCTCCTCCGGGAGCGGATCGCCGCGGTGCCGCTCGGCAAGGGGCTCGACTACATCGACGTCGGGCGGCTCGACGAGATCGATCGGCGGTTCCTCGTGGAGCGGCAGCTGATCAGCCGGGAGCATGCCGAGGCCCAGGGGGCCCGCGGGGTGGCGATCGACGATCGCGAGCAGGTGAGCCTGATGATCAACGAGGAGGACCACCTCCGGATCCAGTGCCTCCACAGCGGGCTCGACCTCCACGGGGCCTGGGACCAGATCCGGGCGGTGGATGACGAGATCGAGCAGGTGGTGCCGTATGCGTTTCACCCCCGCTTCGGCTACCTCACCGCCTGCCCGACGAACGTCGGCACCGGGATCCGGGTGAGCGTGATGCTCCACCTGCCGGCGCTGGTGATCACCCGGCAGATCGACAAGGTGTTCCGCAGCCTGCAGAAGATCTCCCTCGCGGTCCGCGGCCTCTACGGCGAGGGGTCGCAGGCCCTCGGCGACTTCTACCAGATCTCCAACCAGACGACGCTCGGCCGCACCGAGGAGGAATTGCTCCAGCAGGTGGGGGACGTGGTGCCGGTGGTGATCGAGTATGAGCGGCGGGCGCGCGAGTTTCTCGTCCGGGAGACGCAGCAGAACGTGCACGACCAGGTGAGCCGGGCCTTCGGCATCCTCCGCACCGCCCAGACGATCAAGGTGGAGGAGGCGATGCAGCTCCTCTCGCGGGTCCGGATGGGGGTGCTGCTCGGCCTCATCGGCGACGTGAAGGTGGCCGACATCAATTCGCTCCTGGTGCGCACCCAGCCGGCACATCTGCAGAAGATGCGCGGTGTGCAGCTCGAGGGGAGTGACGAGAAGATCGAACGGGCCCGCTACCTCCGTCAGCACTTCGAGGCGGGCGACTCCGGCCGCACGGCACTGAACTGAACCGGCTCAGGCTGAACCGGATCAGGCAGCGATCAATGCCGCGCGTCAACCCGTGCCACAGGCCAGCTTCGCCCGCAGCGCGCGGACGACCGGCAGCGGCACGAATCGGGCGAGCGCCCCGTCGTCGGCCAGCGGCGTGATCTG
Source organism: Planctomycetaceae bacterium (assembly GCA_005791575.1). Taxonomy (GTDB): domain Bacteria; phylum Planctomycetota; class Planctomycetia; order Pirellulales; family UBA1268; genus F1-20-MAGs016. The sequence continues at coordinate 6,633 of SXWA01000160.1, read as the reverse complement.
CTTGAGCAGCGACGACGAGATGTGCGAGTACTCCGCGGCTGACATGAGAAACACCGTCTCGATCTCGGGATCGAGCTTGCGGTTGGCCAGCGTCATCGTGAATTCCGCCTCGATGTCGGTCAGCGAGCGGACGCCACGGAGCATCACCGTCGCCCCCTGCTCGCGGACGAAGACGACCGACAGGCCGGCGAACGGGGCGGCCCGCACGTTGGGGAGGTGCGCGGTCGCAGCCCGCACGAGGGCGACCCGCTCCTCGACGGCGAACAGCGGATGTTTGTCGGGATTGATCCCCACCCCCACGACGAGTGTGCCGAAGATCCGGCTGGCCCGTTCGATGACGTCGAGATGGCCGAGCGTGATCGGATCGAACGATCCGGTGTAGACAGCCGAACGGGCGCCGGTCTGGGGTGGCACGGTCTGGGGTGGCACGGCGGGGCCTCCGCGGGGGCTGTGGTGGGCTTCCGGCTGACGCTCGGCACCCGGCCGGGGTTCGGTTGGAGGGGTCAAACGGGGGAGAAAATGCCGGTGGATGGCGCTCCCCAGGCGGTCGATTATGGTATCTGTCCTGAATGGTCCCGCCCCGGTGGCCGATCGCGGAGCACGATCCCGGTGACGAAACTGCTGCCTCTGACCGGGATGGTCGTCTCCGGCCTGGTCGGCATCCTCTTCCTGGCGGATCTCGCCGCCGGCTTCCCTTTCCGGCGCGTGAGCGTGGGCCTCGACATCGGGTTCGTGATCGCGAGCCTGATCCTCGCCTATCTCAGTTGGTCGGTCGTGGAAAAAGCCCGGCCGTGATGGTGGCGGCCCTGAGCCGGCGGCGCAGCCGCGCATCGCGGGCGCTGCGACCCCCTGATTCGCCCGCGCCGGCGCGTGGTCAGGCCGCCCGGAGGACCGACCCGGCGGACGGACTGCCCTCTGCGGCCACCACCTGCGGCAGGTTGCCGAGCAGCACCGTGGTGGCCACCCCGCGTGCCACCCACTGACCGACCGAGCGCAGGACACGCGGCGTGGTGGCGGCCCCGTCGACCGCCGAATCGTCAGCCGCCGCGAGCACCGTGAGCCCGCCGGCGACGGGGCGCGGATCGCCACCGCGACCGGTGAGGCGGGCGATCATGCCGCGCTGGGGGGCCGAGACCGCCACTTCCCACAGACCCCAGCAGAGGCTGCGGCACTGCCAACCGAGTGGCGCCGGGCGCCGGCTCCCGCGGGCGACCTCCTCGAACTGATCGACACACACGATGCGGATGCCGTGATCGCGGAGCAGTTCGCGGTGCTGGAGCGGCCGACCAGCGCCGATCACGAGCGTGTCGATGCCCGGCAGCGTGTGGGTCATGTGCTGCAGCCGATCGCGCGTGGCGGCCCGGGATGACCACCACGACGCGTCGTCGGCGACCGCCCGCACCGGCACCGCGCCGCCGTTGCCCGTGACCAGGCTGGCGAGCGTGTCGAGGCCCGCGGCCCAGGTGATCTCGATGCCGCTGCCACGGGCCCAGGCATCGCGCGAGGCGAGTTGCTCGGGGGTCGTGCGGTCGGCCAGACGGTGGCAGAAGACGACCGTCGCGGGGGATGGGGAGCTGATCATGCGGCTGGGTTCCAGGGCGGCCGGGCCCCGGCGATGGGCCCTCGTGCCTCTAGCCGAAAGGTGGCCGAAAGGCAGCCAAAGGTGGTATCGGCCCGCCCCGGGCACGGCTCCAGCACACCCTCCGGGCCCCGCATCTCCCGCAGATTCAGTCGCCATCCCCCGCACCGGCCGTGCCGGCGGTGACGATCGCGGCGACAAGACCCTCCGTCGTCGGCTCGCGCGCCTCGGCATGCGGTTCGATTCCGTGGCGCCGCAGGACAGCCGACGTGACCGGACTGAGGCTCGCGACCCTCCAGGCGCCCAGTCGCGCGCCGAGGAGCCGGCAGGCGGCCTCGGCGATCCGGCCGCTGGTGATCGTGATCCAGTCGATGCCGATGCCATCGAGCCCGGCCAGGTGCGCCGGGGGCAGGGCCGCCAGCGGTCGGCTGGTGTAGGCGGCGACTTCGTCGACATGGTGTCCGGCGGCGCGCAGTCCGGCGGGGAGGATGTCGCGTCCGGCGTCGGCACGGAGGAGGAGAAATCGTCCGCGGCGCACCGTATCCCCGAGGGCGTCGAGTAGGCCCTCGGAGCGCTGGAGGGTGGGCACGGCGTCGCAGACGAACCCGGCATCCTCGAGCGCGCGGCTGGTGGCGGTACCGATCGCGGCGAGTCGGGCCGTGCCGATCGCCCTGCCATCGCGCCCCAACCCGCGCAGGGTGCTCACGAAGGCGTCCACGCCATTGACGCTCGCGAACACGATCCAGTCGTAGCGATCGGCGGCGAGGATCGCGGCGGCAAGCGCGCCTGGATCGGGCGGCGGGCCGATCTCGACCAGCGGCAGGGCGATCGGCGTGGCACCCCGTGCCGCCAGCGCCTGCATCAGGTCGGTCGCCTGGCCGGCGGGGCGCGTGACGAGCACGGTGCGAGCCGTCAGCGGACCCGGGGCCACCGCCGGTGATGCCGCGGCGTCGCTTGCGGCGCCGACGAGCACGATCGCGGGAGCGGCGCAGTCATGGCCGACGTCACCGGCCGCGCAGCGCCCCAGGCTCGACGGCATGATCCGCTGGTCGGGCCAGCCGCAACGGCTGACGACGGTCACCGGCGTGTCGGCTGGCCGGCCGGCGGTGAGCAGGGCACCTGCCCAGGTGCGCACCTGTTCCACTCCCATGTAGACCGCCAGGGTGCCGGGGAGCCGGGAAAGAGTGGCGTAGTCGATACGGTCGTGGTTCTCCGCCGCCCCGTGGCCCGTGACCAGTGTGAGGCTCGAGGCGGTGGCCCGGCTGGTGAGCGGCAGTCCGGCCGCAGCCGCGGCCGCGAGTGCTGCGGTCACGCCGGGGACGATCTCCCAGTCGAGCCCCGCCTGCTGCACCGGAGCGAGCTCCTCGGCGAGGCGCGCGAAGACGGTCGGATCCCCCCCTTTGAGTCGCACCACGCGCTTGCCCTCGACGGCGAGGCGGACCAGCAACCAGCCAGTCGCGGTGCCGGGGTCATCGGCGGCGGGCCCTCGGCCGCTCCCACCACGCGGGGCCTGCACGAGGCAGCCGGCGGCAGCCACCCGTGCCAGCACCTGGGGCGGCACGAGGGCATCGTGGACCACGACGTCGGCCTGCCGCAGGCATTCAACCGCCCGCAGCGTCAGCAGGTCGGGGCTGCCGGGCCCGGCTCCGACGAACCAGACCTTGCCCCGTGGCGGGGCGTCGCCTGGCGGCTGATCGAGGCTGGGGCCGAAGGCGGGCACGATCGCTCCGGAGCGGACACCACGGGGCTCGCGGGACGGATTGAGGCTCCGTGCCGACACCACTACACTCTACAGCCGCGGGGCGACGGTAAAACCGTCGATTCCGGGGCAGACGAGCACTCCTCCCGTACCAAACCGGTCCCTCCGCACACGATGGCCAACGAGCCTGACCAGCCTTCGGCGTTGTCGGCCTCGGAGCGTTCCCGGCTCCAGCAGACGTTTCAGCGGGGCACGCAGAACGCTTCGGCCAACGCCGACTACGCCTCGGAGATGTTCGCCGCGTGTGTCACTGGCGACCCCGCCAGCGCGATTTATCTCCAGAGCTATCTGGGTGTGTTGCGGAAAAAGCATCCGCCGAAGAAGGTGGGTGGGCTGTCGTCGTTCCTCGGCAGTGGGACGAAGGCCGGGAGCCTGAAGAAGCCGGCGGCATCCGGCCAGTGGCGCGACGTGATCCGCCTCGGCGTGGAGATCCTCAAGGCCAGCCCCTACGACGTTCCCTGCCTCATCGCCATGGCCGACGCGTGCGGCCAACTCGGCCACCAGGAGACACGCGGCGTCTATCTGCGCTCGGCCCTCGATGCGGCACCGACCGACATCGACGTCAACCGGCAGTGTGCCCGGTTCGCCGCGGAGATGGGCAACTTCGACCAGGCGATCGCCTGCTGGGTGCGGGTTTCGAGCCTCAAGGGGATGGCGGAAGAGGCGGAGCGCGAGATCGCCCGCCTCCAGGTGGAGAAGACGATCGCCGCCGGCCAGGGGATGACCGGCCGTGTGGCCGCGGGCTCGAAGCCGGCAGCCGCCGCGCCGGGCGCCGCGGCCGAGCCGGACCGCACCGCGGAGCTGCGCAAGGCGATCGCCGCCAAGCCTGGCGAGATCGAGCCCTACCTCGAATTGGCCGACCTGCTGGAACAGGCGAACCAGACCGCGGAGGCGGAGAAGATCCTCGAGAAGGCGCTGGCCGCTTCGGGGGGCGATCTCAAGGTGCGCGAGCACATGGAGGATCGTCAGATCCGCTGGTCGCGCCAGCGGCTGATGGTGGCGGAGAAGCGGGTCGAGACCGACGATTCGCCGCAAAACCGCACCACCCTCGACCAGATCCGCGTCGCCCACGCCAAACTCGAGGTCGAAGTCTTCTCCGCCCGGTCGGCCCGCTACCCGGAGAACACCGCCTTCCGCTACGAACTCGGGCTCCGCCTCAAGGCGGCCCGCAACGTGCCGGAGGCGATCAAGCAGTTCCAGGAGGTTCTCCAGAACGACGTCCGGCGCAAGGGGGCGGTGGCACTGGAACTGGGTGAGTGTTTCCAGTCGATCCGCCAGTACGACCTGGCGATGCGGAACTACCTGCTCGCGCTCGACGCCCTCACCGACCGCGAGCCCGAGCAGCGGAAGCGGGCGCTGTACCGGGCCGGGGTCCTCGCGGCCGGAATGGGGGATGCCGATAATGCCCGGAAGCACCTTTCCACCCTCGCGGGGATCGATTTCGGCTACCGGGACGTGGCCCAACGGCTGGACAAGTTGAGCTCCGTGAAGGATAAAGATGAGTCTCAGTCTCCGTGAAAGCGACCTTTCGGTCGCCCCGTGAATCGTCCAGCGAAAGAACCACGATGCCTCATTCGGCCAGCGCCAAGAAACGTCTCCGTCAGAACGTCCACCGCCGCGAGCGGAACCGGGCCACCAAGTCGGCGATCAAGACCCATGTCCGGACGCTGCTGGCGCATCTGCTGGCCGGTGACATCGCTGCCGCCCGTGAGCAGTTCCGGGTGGTGGCGAAGAAGGCCGATCAGGCCGCTTCTGCCCACACCATCCACCCCAATCGGGCGGCCCGGATCAAGTCGCGGCTTTCGACGCGGATCCTCTCGGCGTCGCGGGGCGGCAGCACTCCGGCCACCGCGGCGGCCCCGCGGAAGGCCGGCGGCAAGAAGACCGCCGGAAACTCGAAGGGCTGATCCGGTCTCCCGGGTGGGGAACGCTATCGGCTTGCGTCGCCCAGAGTGTGTCGCGCAGGGGGCTACCCGGAGTGAGTCGATCGCGGTTGGAACGATCCCGCTTGGATCGATCGCGGTCCGCTTGAGCGCTGGATGTCGCCCGGCTCGAGTCGTCACGCGTCTCGCTGGTTCCTGGGCTGTGTCAGCCGGCACCCTCTTCCCCCGGCCAGACGACCGCCGTGGCGTCGAACACGGGCCCTTCGACACACGTCCGCCGGTAATCCCATCCCCCGGCGGCGTCGCGGATCGGGGCGACGCACGTGAAGCAGATCCCGATGCCGCAGGCCATCGGGGTCTCGAGCGACACGGTGCAGCCCACGCCGCGCCCTGCCGACCAGTGGGCGACGGCGGCCATCATCGGTTCCGGCCCGCAGCTGGCGACATGCCCGGGGCGGACGCCGCTTCCCGGTGCGAACACCCGGTCGAGCAGGTCGATCACCGTGCCCCGCACACCCGCTGATCCATCGAGTGTCGCCAGGTGGACGTCGATGCCGGCGCGGCGGAAGTCGTCGGCGTCGGCGAGGTAGCCGGCTTGCCGCGCGCCCCAGCAGAGAGTCACCCGTGAGGCTCCACCGGCCAGCGCCGCCCGCCCGACCGCCAGCAAGGCGGTCTGCCCGATCCCCCCGGCCACCAGCACGAGGTGATCGACGGGGGGCAGACGCCGGAAGCCATTGCCCAGCGGGCCCCAGATCTCCAGTTCGGCACCCGCTGGCAGCGCCGTCAGCGCGGTGGTGAACTTGCCGTGCACGAGGTAGAGGAAGTCGGCGTAGCGGCGGGTGCGAGCCGCGCCGCGCGGCTCGGTGTCGTCGGCCGAGTGAAACGTGTCGTAGATCGCCAGGGGGCGGGCGAGGAGGGGATCGACTCGGTCAGGGATGCGGAGCATGGCGAACTGGCCGGGAAAGGACCCGGCGGCGATCACGGGGGCATCGAGGCGCAGGCGGAACGTGCGCTCCCCCACCTGCCGGTGCGCGACGATCCTCTTCCGCTCGACTCGCGCCTCGTCTGCATAGCAGGTTCCTACGATCCCCCCCTGCTCTGCGCCTTCGTCACTCGGCACGCGGTTTCCTCCACGCCGATGCCTTGCCGGGGCGCCGCCGCCGTCCACCGCCCGGGCCGGCTCCCGAGGCGGTTCCGGGCCCGGCCGGTGGGAGGGGCCCGCCGGTCTGATTGCCAGGAGATCCAACAGGTGGCCTGCCAGCCGGCGGTCGCCCCATCGGTGGCCGCCCCGCCGGTGGTCTGCCCGCCGGTGGCCGCCCGGCTGGCGGTCTGCCAGCGGGTCGAGGTGCCGCTCCCGGACGCCCGGTTGCCGGTCGACCCGTCGGTCTGCCGACTGCTGGCCGGCCGCCGCG
>SXWA01000159.1 GCA_005791575.1 Planctomycetaceae bacterium | reverse complement strand
CGGTCGGCGGCGCGGCGCTGCCCTGCGCACCCCGTCGGGCCAGGAAGGGGGCAGCGCGGTCGCCGCCGCCGATCTGCTCGACGCCGGGTCGCTCGCGGCGCGCGGCGTGGGCACGTTGCTCCACGCCTGGATCGAACAGGTCGGCTGGCCGGCCGCCCTCCCCGACGACGCGACCCTTGGGCGGATCGCCCGCGACCACCCCCTGGTGGCCGATCAGATCGACGATCTCCGCTCCGAGTTCCGCCGGATGTGCGCCGTGCCGGCGGTGGCGGCCCTGCTCGCCGAGCCTCCCCCCCTGCTGCCCGAGCGGCTGGTGCGCACCGGGCTGGCGTCCGGTCCGGCGCTACCCGTGCTGCGGCGCGAGCGGGCCTTCGCCCTCGCCGATGACGAGGGGGTGTTGCAGGGGATCATCGACCGGTTGGTGGAGTGGCACCGCGACGGCCGGCCGGTGGCGGCCGAGGTGATCGATTTCAAGTTCGACGGGATGGGCAGCGCTCCCGGTGGCGCGGTGGCCCAGGGCGATCGGATCCTCACCGCGAAGACGGCGTTCTACGCGCCGCAGCTCGAGGCCTATCGCGCTGCGGTGGCGCGGCTCCTGGCGATCGACGAGCGCCGCGTGACGACGACGCTCGTCTTCATGCGTTCGGGGCAGGTGGTGCCGCTGCACTGACCCCCGCGCCGCCCGAGGGGAGCATGCAAGCCGGCGAGCCGACCGGCGGCGAGCTCCACCATTCTCCGCCACACGCCCGGACCATCGTCGCCTGCCGTCGCCGACATCCCGCAGCGCCGGCTGATCGACCCGCTCGTGGTAGTTGCCATTGCCGCCGGAGCTCCTCGGCCACTGGATCGGGATCGCCGACGGCTGGTTCACAGCGCGACGGAAGGGTGCTTGCAGAAGCGGATCCTGGAGTCGCCTTGTCCGGCGTCTCCGGCGCGGTGCCAAAGACCCCTCGTGCCCAAGGCCTCCGAGGTCGCTCAATCCGGCTCCAAGAGTCCTTCCGTCAACTTTTTCCCGAAAAAACAGCGTCCACGATGGATGCACGCCCCCCCTCGCGAGCGGTCCGCAGTGCGGTCGATGGGGCCGAGAAACACCGCGTCTGGACGGCCCGTCGAGATTCCCGGGGCTGGTCGCCCGTGATAGGCTCCCCGAGTCACCCACCCGAAAAGGCCTCGGCCATGCACCAACCCGACGGCCTGCTGGCGCTCGAGAGACTCGAAATCGCCGTGGAGAAAGTCCGGCAACGCCTGCTCCGGTCGACTGCCGCACTCGAGTCGGGTGGGATTCCCTATGCCGTCGTCGGCGGCAACGCCGTGATGGCGTGGGTCGAGCAGACCGACGAGTCGGCGGTGCGATTCACGCAAGACGTCGACATCGCGCTGCGCCGGAGCGATTTCGAGCTTGCCCGGCGAGCGCTCGTCGCCGCCGGCTTCGTCCATCGCCACTCGTCCGGAATCGACATCTTCCTGGACGGTCCCGACGGGCGGGCCCGGGACGCGGTTCATGTCGTCTTCTGCGGGGAGAAGGTGCGCCCGCACTACGCCGCAGCCGTTCCGGACGTCGATGCAAGCGTGTCGTTTCGTTCGTATCGGGTGATCAGCCTCGAAGCCCTCGTGCTGATGAAGCTCACGTCGTTTCGCGACAAGGACCGGACACACCTCCGCGATCTGATCGACATCGGCCTGGTCGATGCCGGTTGGCCGCCACGGTTCCCCGCTGATCTGGCGGCGCGACTCCGCCAGCTCCTCGACGACCCTGACGGCTGACGGGCCGCCTCCGACCGCTCACGCCAGCGCCGTCACCGTGCGGCGGAGCACGGCCAGGCTGGCCTGCGGAACCGCCAGCAGGAACCGCTCGAAGCGTCTGGAGGCGAGTTCATCCACGGTCGCGCTGGCCAGGGCCTCGGCTCCTGCCGCACACGCGGCTGTTTGCCTGGGTCAGACCCAACCCTGAACCCTCATATCCCCTGGTACAGGAGGGCAACCGCGCTGCCAACCTGATGACGCTCGTCAGCAGCGCCGTGCGGAACGATCTCGACGTCTTCGTCTACGTCAAGGATGTCCTCGACCGGCTGCTCGCCGGCAGTCGCGACTACGCGGGGCTGCGCTCCGACGGTTGGAAGCTCGCGCATCCCGAGGCGGTCCGCGTCTATCGCGAGGACAAGCGGCGGCACCGCGCCGAGATCAAGCCGGCGAAGCGCGCCAGCTGCGGAGTTCTTGGCATGAAGGCTACCCGTCTGCTGCTGTCGCTGTCTGCTCTGGCAGGCTGTGGACGAACAGCCTGCTGCACCTCATGGATGAGGTGCCGGGAGCGCAACTCCCGTAAAAAGTTGGTCCTGCCGGCATTTCCGTGGGTCATCGCGGCGGGCGCAGCCTCCGCTCGGGCTCTGCAAAGGGGGACGCCTCCCGCGCCTTTGCCCTCGTATCGACCCGCAGCCAGGGGTGACGGGCCGATGCGAGGGCGACGGCGGAGGGGCTTCGCCGGCCCTGTGATGGGAATGCCGGGATGTCGTCTGCTGTCGTCCACCCACAAAGATCCCGGATGG
>SXWA01000158.1 GCA_005791575.1 Planctomycetaceae bacterium | reverse complement strand
GCGGCTGCGCCCGTCGAACCCACCGCGCCGGCAGGGGCCGACGCCGCCGGCGCCCTCAAGCAGGCCGACGAGGCCGAGGCCAAGGCGCAGAAGGAGCTCGAGGAGCGGCGCCGTGTGGAGCGGGAGAATCGGCGCCGGCAGGACGAATACGACGACAAAGTGAAGGCCGCGCAGAAGCGCGTGCGCGACCTCAACGCCCGCTTCGCCGACTGGTACTACGTGGTGTCGGCGAAGGAATATGCCCGGATCCACCTCGACCGGGCGGCGGTGATCCAGAAGAAGTCCGCCACCCCCGCTGCGGCCGGTGCGCCGCCGGGGTTTCCGGGAGTGCCCGGGCTCCCGCCGCAGTGAGCGGTGGAATGGGGCTGAGCGACCGCGCGATCGGGCCGGCGATCCGTGCCGGTTGGCGGGGGGAGACCGTTCGAGGACCCTTCCTCGGCGACGAGCGGGTGATCCTCACGGGATCGGATCGCGGCGCGGGGCGGTGGCATGAGGTGCAGCAGGCCGTTTTTCCACAGCCTGTTGCACCGGAGGGATCCGGTGCCGGGAGCGCAGGTCCCGTGAAAAGCGCGGCTTTTCGAGCGGCCAAAGGCCAAGGATGGACATTTTCCACAGGCTGCTAGGATTCCCGCTCCCTTCCGTCTGCCGATGGGCACCGCATGATCCCCGACATCCTCTCGTCACCCCGGCCTGCAAGCGTGGGCCGCGCCGTCGGTTTCCGACTTGCGGGCACCGGCAGTTGGGTGCCGCCCGACATCGTCACCAACGCCGACCTGGCACGCTTGGGCTGCGACCCGGAGTGGATCGAGAGCCGCTCGGGCATCCTCGCCCGCCGGCATGCCCAGGCGGGAATCGCCACGAGCGACATGGCCACGGCGGCGTGCCGCGCGGCGTTGCACTCGGCCGGAGCGGATCCGGCCGATGTCGATCTGCTCGTGCTCGGCACCTTCACCCCGGATCACTGCATCCCCTCGGCGGCCTGCCTCGTCCAGGAGCAACTCGGGGTGCTGGCTCCGGCGATGGACGTGACGGCGGCCTGCGCCGGGTTCGCCTACGCGCTGGTGACCGCGGCGCAGTTCCTCGTCGCCGGCAACAGCCGGCTGGCGCTCGTCGCCGGAGCCGACACCAACACGCGCGTGATCGATCCGGAGGACATCGGCACCTGGCCGCTGTTCGGCGACGGTGCCGGGGCGGTGGTGCTCGAGCGGATCGACGACGGAGCAGCCCCGCCGCGTGGTCTCCTCGCCCATTCCCTCGGGGCCGATGGCCGCGGTGCGGATTTGCTCGTCTGCCCGATGGGGGGCTCGCGGCAGCCGGTTTCGGTGGCGGGTGTCGCCCGGCGTGAGCAGTACATGAGGATGGAGGGCAAGGCGGTCTTCAAGTGGGCGATCCGGCTCGTGGAGGAGAACGTCCGTCAGGTCGCCGCCCATGCCGGCGTCGGGCTGGAGGAGATCGACTGCTTCATCCTCCATCAGGCCAACGCCCGGATCATCGACGGTGCCCGGTCCGCGCTCGGCCTGCCCGCCGACCGCTTCGTGGTCAACCTCGACCGCTTCGGCAACACGTCGAGCGGCTCGATTCCCCTGGCCCTCGACGAGGCCTGGCGGGCCGGCCGTGTCGGACCGGGGAGCCTCGTACTCGTCTGCGGCTTCGGCGGCGGACTGGCATGGGGCAGCGCGGTCTGGCGGCTGTGACGGTCGGGCGATCGAGGGTGTCCCCGGGCCGTGGGCCGGGGTTCCGGCAACGGCAGCCCACGCGGCTGCCCACGAGGGGGACGGAACGATGACGGTGCGGACCCTGCCCGAGCGACGCGAGGTCGCCAACGCCGACACGTGGGATCTGTCGAGCCTGTTCACCGGGGATGAGGCCTGGGAGGCGGCACTCGGGGCCTGGGAGGCGGAACTAACCCCCTTCGGCGCGTTCGCCGGCACGCTCGGGAAGTCACCTGACCACCTGGCCGCCTGCCTCGCCCATGATCTCGCGGTCGATCGTGTCGGTGATCGGCTCGGCGCCTATGCCCATCTCCGTGCCGCCGAGGATCAGGCGGCCGGCGCGGCGCAGCGGATGGTGGGTCGGTTCCAGCATGTCGCCACCCGGGCCGGCGAGCTGGCGAGCTTCATCCGTCCGGAGATCCTCGCGATCCCCGCCGAGACGATGGCGGCGTGGCTCGATCACCCGGCCCTCGCCCCCTACCGGCTGCTCCTCGAACGGCTGATCCGCACCCGGCCCCATGTGCTCTCCGAAGGGGAGGAAAAACTGCTGGCGATGCAGGGCACCTTCGCCGGCACGGCCGCCCGTGTCTTCCGCCAACTCACCGATGCCGACCTCCGGTTCGGCACCGTGACCGACGGTCGTGGCGCCGAGGTGGAGCTTTCCAACGCCACGTTCGTCACCCTCCTCCACGATCCGGCGCGCGCGGTGCGCCGGACGACGTTCCATCAGTTCTACGCGCAGTACCAGGCACACGCGCACACCCTCGCGGCCGCGCTCGCCGGATCGGTCGACCGCGACGTCTACCTCGCCCGGGTCCGCCACCATCCCTCGGCGGTGTCCGCGGCGCTGTTCACCGACAACGTGCCGCTTGATGTCTACGACGGTCTGGTGGCGGCGGTCCGCAGCCACCTGCCGGCGGTCCACCGCGCCAACGACCTGCGGCGCCGCTGGCTGCGCCTCGACGATCTCCATCATTACGACTGCTACGTGCCGCTCGTGCCCGACCTCGAGCGGCGGCATTCGTGGGACGAGGCCGTCGACCTCGTCGTCGAGTCACTCCATCCTCTCGGGGAGGACTACTGCGGCCGGCTGCGGCACGGCCTCGGTGCGGGCCGGTGGTGCGACCGGTATCCGAATGCCGGCAAGCAGGCGGGCGCGTTCAGCTCGGGGACCTACGATTCGGCCCCGTACATCATGATGAACTACCAGCCGGAGGCCATCGAGCACGTCTTCACGCTCGCCCACGAGGCGGGGCACTCGATGCACACCCGCCTGTCGGCGGAGGCACAGCCCTACCAATACGCCGGCTACACGATCTTCGTCGCCGAGGTGGCGAGCACCTTCAACGAGCAACTCCTCGCCCGGCTGCTCCTCGAGCGCTGCCGATCGCCCCGGGAGCGGGCGGCGATCCTCATCCGCGAGGTCGATGCGATCCGGGCGACGATCGTGCGGCAGACGATGTTCGCCGAGTTCGAACGGCTCGCCCATGCCTCGGCGGAAGCGGGGGAGCCGCTCACGCTGGAGCGGCTTCGGCAACTCTACCGTGGCCTGCTCGACGCCTATTTCGGGCCCCGGTTCACGGTCGATGAGGAGCTCGAACTCGAGTGCCTGCGGATCCCCCACTTCTACAGCGCCTTCTACGTCTACAAATACGCCACCGGGCTCGCGGCGGCGATCACCCTGGCGGACCGGGTCGCCGGCGGGCAGCCGGGCGCACTCGATGCCTATCTCGGATTCCTCCGCGGCGGTTCGTCAAAGTGGTCGCTCGATCTGCTCCGTGACGCGGGTGTCGATCTCGGCGGGCCGGAACCGGTGGCGACCGCCCTCCGCCGGCTCGATCAGCTGATCGACGAGTTGGAGCGTCTGGAGCCGGACGTGGTGGGCTGACCGTGGCCGGCCCCGACCGGGGCTGCGAACCGGGCACCGCCTCCCGGCGGTACACTCGCGGTCCCGTGGAGCCGCCCCGCCGATGACCGTCCCGTCCCCCGTGTCTCCGTTCGCCGGCTATTCGGCCCCGCTCGGCGTGCACGACGAACTCATCGGAAGTGACGGCCAGCCCCGGCCGCACTGGTGGCGCCTGGCTGCCGTGGTGGGGGAGTGGCAGCCCGATGCCCTCGTGGCCCGGTGGGAACAGGCACGCAAGCTGATCCGTGAGAACGGGGTCACCTACAACGTCCATGACGAGACCTCCGGCGAGCAGCGGCCGTGGGTCCTCGACCCGATCCCGCTGATCATCGCGGCCGACGACTGGGCGCGTCTCGAGGCGGGCATCGCCCAGCGCCACCGGCTCCTCGACGCGCTCCTGGCCGATCTCTACGGACCGCAGACGGCGCTCCATGCGGGGATCGTGCCGGCCGAACTGGTCCTCGGCCACCCGGCCTATCTGCGTGCCTGCCACGGCATGCAGCCCCCCGGGGGACGGTGGCTCCACCTCCATGGCACGGTCGTCGCACGGCACCCGGATGGTCGGTGGGTGGCTCTCGGGGACCGCACCGGTGTGCCACGCGGCCTCGGCTACGCGCTCGAGAACCGGCTCGTGGTCTCGCGCTTGCTCCCGGAGGCCTTCCGCGAGTGCCAGGTGGCCAGGCTGGCACCGTTCTTCATCGGTGTCCGCGCGATGCTCCGCTGGTTGGCACCGGGCCGCGACAACCCGCGGATCGCCTTGGCCAGCCCGGGGCCTCACAGTGCCACCTCGTTCGAGGATGCCTATCTCGCCCGCTACCTCGGCTACACGTTGGTGGAGGGGGGCGATCTGGCCGTCCGCGACGACCGGGTGAGCCTCAAGACCCTCGGCGGCCTGGTGCCGATGGATGTGCTGCTACGGCGCGTGGCGGACCGCGAATGTGATCCGCTCGAACTCGACAGCACCGCGCTGGCGGGCACGCCGGGGCTCGTCCAGGCCGCCCGGCAGGGGCGGGTGGCGATCGCCAACGCGCTCGGCAGTGGCCTGGCCGAGTCGCCCGGCTTCACCGAGTTTCTGCCGGCCCTGGCGCGCCATCTGCTCGGCGAGGAACTGCTGCTCGAATCGCCCCGATCATGGTGGTGCGGCGTGCCCGACAACCTCGAGCGCGTGCTCGCCGGACTCGACGGCATGGTGATCGAACCGGTCACGCCGGTGCCGGGCACCAAGCGTTTCGTCGCCGGCCTGCTCGATGCGTCGGCCCGGGCGGAACTCGTGGAGCGCGTTCGCCGCCATCCGCAGGGCTGGGTCGGGAGGCAGGTGGTCGATCGGTCGGTCGCACCATGCTGGAACGGCACGTCGATCGCTCCGGCCGCGGTGCTCGTGCGCTGTTTCAGCGCCGCCACCCCCGACGGGCCTTCCGTCATGCCCGGGGGGCTGGCCCGGATGAGCGTCGGCCGCACCGGCGGCGAGGAATCGCTCCTCTCGGGCCATGGCTCGAAGGATGTCTGGGTGCTCTCCGCGGGACCGGTCGCTCCCGTGTCGCTGCTGCGGCCGCCCGGCCAGCCCGTCCCGTTGCGGCGCAGCGGCCATGATCTGCCCAGCCGCGTCGCCGATCATCTCCACTGGCTCGGCCGTCATGTCGAGCGTGCCGAGGGGGCCGCCCGCCTGCTCCGCGCGGTGGCGGTGCGTGTCGCCTCGGAGAACAACCTGGAGAGTGCCGCCGCCGTCGCCCACGTGCTCGCCGCCCTCACCGACCCGCCGATGCCGCGCCGCGAATGGCTCGAGCCGGGGCGGGCCGCGACCCCGGGGGAGGTCGCCGCCGAGTTGCACGCGCTGGTCTTCGCGGTCGACCGGCCGGGAAGCGTGGCGGCATCGATCGCGAGCCTGTGGCGCATGGCCTCGGTTGTCCGCGACCGGATCTCGATCGATTCCTGGAAGATCCTCGCCCGCGTCCGCCGTGACGGGCAGGGCGATCCGCAGGCCCTCCGCGCGGGGAACGTGTCGGCCGGGGCCGACCTCCTCTCGATCCTCGACACCATCATTCTCGATCTCTCCGCCTTCGCCGGCCTCGGAACCGAGAGCATGACCCGGGGGCCCGGCTGGCGCTTCCTCGACATGGGACGGCGGCTGGAGCGTGCCTCGGCAATGGGGCACCTGCTGGGGGCGACCGGTGCGGCCCCGGGCGGGACGGCGCTGGCGACCGACGAGCCGCGGTTGCTGGAGATGCTCCTCGAGATCGCCGACAGTTCGATGACCTACCGCAACCGCTATCTCGGCGTCCTCGAGGCCGCGCCGGTGATCGATCTGCTCGTCATCGACGAGACCAATCCGCGGTCGATCGGCTTCCAGATCGCTGCCCTCGACGCCCACGCCGCGGCGCTGCCGCACGACGAGGCCTCGCCGGTGCTTTCGCCCGAGAGGCGGTCGAGCATGGCGGCGCTTGCGGCGGTGCGTCTCGCCGACGTGACCGCGCTGTCGGTGGTCGATGGCGAGGAGGGCCGGCCGGCGCTCACCAGGCTGCTGTCACGCCTCGAGGCGGAGCTGCGCGACTTCTCCGACGGCATCACCCACCGCTACCTGGTCCATGCCACGCCGCGCCGCCGGCTGGGCGATCCCCTGGATGCCGCCGATGTCCGCCTCTGACGCCGTGATCGTGCCCCGGGTGGTGGTCGTCGGCCGCCCGAACGTCGGCAAGTCGAGCCTCTTCAATTGGTTGGTCGGCAAGCGGATCGCGATCGAGGATCCGACGGCGGGGGTGACCCGCGATCGGCTCGTCCAACGGATCGCCTGCGAAGACCGGGTCATCGATCTGGTCGACACCGGCGGCATGGGGTTCGACGATCCCGACGGACTGACCCGGCAGATCGACGCCCAGATCGAGGCCGGTCTCGCCGCGGCGGCGCTGGTGGTGCTCGTGGTCGACGTCCGCGCGGGCCTCGTGGCCGACGACCGACTCGTCGCCGACCGCGTGCGCCGCACGGGGGCCCAGGTGCTGCTGGTCGCCAACAAGGCCGACGATCCGTCGTTCGATGCCCACGCCACCGAGTTCGCCGCGCTCGGCTTCGGGCCCGCGCTGGCGGTGAGCGTGCGCGCCGGTCGGAACCGCGGTCTCCTCGAGGAGGAGATCGTCGAACGGCTGCCGGAGGCATGGCCCGAGGAGGCCGCGGCGGCGGCCCTGCCGGAGATGAAGCTGGCGATCGTCGGCCGGCGCAACGTCGGGAAGAGCAGCTTCGTCAACGCTTTGGCGCGGGAGGAGCGGGTGATCACCAGCCCCGTGGCGGGCACCACGCGTGACAGCGTCGATGTCCGCTTCGAGGTCGACGGCCATGCATTCATGGCGATCGACACGCCGGGACTGCGGCGCGCGAAGAGCCGCACCACCGACATCGACTTCTATTCGACCCATCGCGCCCAGCGGAGCATCCGCCGTGCCGACGTCGTGCTCCTGTTCTTCGACGCCACCGAGCCGATCGGCAAGGTCGACAAGCAACTCGCCGAGACGATCGTCGAGGAGGCCAAGCCGGTGGTCTTCGTGGTCAACAAATGGGACCTGTATGCCGCCGACGTGCGCCGCAAGGAGTGGGTGGAGTACCTGCGCGACACCTTCCGGACGATGCCCTGGGCGCCGGTGGAGTTCGTCACCTCCACCGGCGGGCGCAACGTCAAGGCGACGGTCGACACCGCCCAGCGGCTCTTCCGTCAGGCGGGCAGCCGCGTGACCACCGGGCGGCTGAACACGATCGTGCGCGCCGCCATCGAGGCCAACCATCCGCCCGCCGACCGGCGCGGACGGCCGACCCGGATCTTCTACGCCACGCAGGTGGAGACGCTGCCCCCGACGATCATGCTCTCGACCAGCGGCGTGGCCGGGCTGCCGGAGACCTACCAGCGCTACCTCATCGGGGTCTTGCGGCAGCAGACGCCGTTCCGCGAGGTTCCGATCCGGCTCCTGGTCCGGGGGCGCGATGCGGCGCGGCCTGCGGAGGAGGAGGCCGGGGATTGAATCCGGCTGTGTTGACCTCGCCCTCTGGGGCAACGATCAGAGGCGACACGATGGGCCCGATCGACGGAGCAGGCTGTGTTGACCTCGCCATCTGGGGCAACGGTCAGAGGCGACACGATGGGCCCGATCGACGGAGCAGGCTGTGTTGACCTCGCCCTCTGGGGCAACGGTCAGGGGCTCGTGCACCGCAGCGGTGCACCGGGAGGGGTGGGGGGCGGGAACAATGAGGGTGTTTTTCGCCGCTGCGGTCGGGTACGCTTTTCGCCGTCCGGGGTGATTTTTCTCCATTCGTCAGGAGCCACAGCGATGCCCACTCCCTCCATCGTGCTGCCGCCCGTCTCCCGTCGTGACGCCCTCCGCGGTGCCGGCCTGGGAACGGTGGGCACCCTGGCCGCGTCCCTGGCGAGCCTTCCGGCGGTCCACGCCCAGTCGCCCTCGAGCGAGGTGATCCGCATCGGCCTCATCGGCGCCGGTGGCCGCGGCACCGGTGCCCTCCAGCAGGCGCTCTCGGTGCCCGGGTCGAACGTCAAACTCACGGCCGTCGCCGATGCCTTCAAGGACCGGATCGACGGGGCACTGAAGGCGGTCGACTCGATGAAGGACAAACTCGACTGCCCCGAGGATCGGCGTTTCGACGGCCTCGACGGCTACCAGAAGGTGCTCGACCACTGCGATCTGGTGATCCTCGCCACGCCGCCGGGATTCCGCCCCTTCCACTTCCAGAAGGCGGTCGAGGCCGGCAAGCACGTCTTCATGGAGAAGCCGGTCTGTGTCGACTCGTTCGGCGCCCGTCTCTGCCTCGAGGCGGCGAAGATGGCGGATGAAAAGAAACTCAAGGTCGTGGTGGGGCTCCAGCGGCGCTACGAGCGGAAGTACCGCGAGACCGTGGCGCGGATCCGCGAAGGGCTCGCGGGCGACATCATCGGCGGCCAGGTGTACTGGAACGGCGGCGGCATCTGGTACCGCAATCGCCAGCCGGACCAGACCGAGATGCAGTTCCAGGTGAACAACTGGTACCACTTCAACTGGCTGTGCGGAGACCATATCTGTGAGCAGCACGTCCACAATATCGACGTCGCCAACTGGTTCCTCGACAAGCTCCCCGAGTCGGCCTACGGCACCGGTGGCAGGCAGAACCGTGTGCCCGGGCAGCCGAGCGAGATCTACGACCACCACGCGGTGAATTTCACCTACCCGGGTGGCGTGCGGATCGCGAGCCAGTGCCGGCAGTTCCCCGGTGGTGATGGCCGGGTGAACGAGGAGTTCCAGGGCACGAAGGGCACCATCCGCATCGGCGAGATCACCGACTACTCGGGAAAGGTGCTCTGGAAGTTCGAGGGGGAGAATCCCAATCCCTACCAGGTGGAGCACGACGAGTTGCACGACGCGATCCGCAACGACCGCCCGCTCAACAATGCCTACTACGGGACGACGTCGAGTTTCTCCTCCGTGCTCGGCCGCTTCGCGACCTATACGGGAAAGCAGTGGGGCTACAAGCAGGCCCTCGAGATGAACTACCGGACGATGCCGGAAAACATCTCTTGGGATGCCCAGCCGCCGGTGATGCCCGACAAGGACGGCAACTACAAGATCCCGATGCCGGCCGATTACAAAATCGCGTGATGACACGGGTTTGATTCCGTGATGACACGGGTGGGCCGCGTAACGGCACGGGCGGTCACTGTGGGGCAGCGCTCGGATTTCCGGCCGGCATGGTGGTTGACGTCGTCGACGGCACGACCATGCCCGACCGGATCGGATGGGCGGCGGGTCAATCGGCCTGGGCAGGGAGGCGCGACATGATCGTCGGCGTACCGAAGGAAACCAAACGCGACGAATACCGGGTGGCCATGCTTCCGGTGGGTGTCGAGGAACTGGTGCGCGCGGGCCACCGGGTGGTCGTTCAAGCCGGTGCCGGTGCCGGGTCGGGCCTCCTCGATGAGGCCTACGTGGCCTGTGGCGCGACCGTGGTCGAGTCGGCTGCCGAGCTGTTCGGCAGCGCCG
>SXWA01000157.1 GCA_005791575.1 Planctomycetaceae bacterium | reverse complement strand
CGCCGTAGCACTTCGCGGTGACGTTCTTCCGCATCGCCGAGATCGTCTCCCGGGCGATGACCTTGGTGCCGATCGCCGCCTGCAGGGCGATCTCGAACATGTGGCGGTCGATCTCGCCGCGGAGCTTCTTCACGATCGCCCGGCCGCGGCGGTCGGCGTCGCGCCGGTCGCAGATGATCGACAGTGCGTCCACCTTCTTGCCGCCGACGAGGATGTCGAGGCGGACGAGGTCGGCGGGGAAGTAGCCGATCAACTCGTAATCCATCGTGCCGTAGCCGCGGGTCACGCTCTTGAGCTTGTCGTGCATGTCGTAGATCACCTCGGCCAGCGGCAGGTCGAAGGTGAGCATCGCCCGGGTGGGCGACAGGTATTCGGTCTTCAGGTAGGTGCCGCGCCGGTCGGTGCACAACTGCATGATCGGCCCGATGTGCTCGACCGGGATGAGGAAGTTGGTTCGCACCACCGGCTGGCGGAACTCCTCGATCTGCCCCGTCTCGGGCACGTCCTGGGGGTTGGTGATCTCGATCGTCTCCCCCGTGGTCTTCTTGATCTGGTAGGTGACGTTGGGGGCGGTCTGGACGAGATCGAGATCGGCCTCCTGTTCGAGCCGCTGCTGGATGATCTCCATGTGCAAATGCCCGAGGGACCCGCAGCGGAAGCCGAATCCGAGCGCCTCGGAGCTCTCCGGCTGGAACTCGAACGACGGATCGTTGATCGCCAGCTTTTCGAGCGAGTCGCGCAGTTCCTCGAAGTTCTCCCCCTCGGAAGGGTAGAGGCCGCAGTAGACCATCCGCTGCGGCGGCTTGTAGCCGGGCAGCGCCGGGGCCGCGTCTTCACCGGGGATCGTCACCGTGTCGCCGATGTGGACCTGCTTGACGTCCTTGATGTTGCAGACGAGGTAGCCCACCTGGCCGGCCACGAGCTCGTCGCAGGCGCGGCGCTGCGGCACGAACTGCCCGAGCTCGAGCACGTCGTGGGTGACGCCGGTGCGGAGGAAGCGGATCTTCTGCCCTTTGCGGATCGAGCCCTGCACGAGACGCACGTAGGTGATCGCCCCGCGGTAGCTGTCGTAGTGGCTGTCGAAGATCATCGCCTGGAGCACGGCGGCGGGGTCGCCGGCCGGCGGCGGGATCCGCTCGATGATCGCCCCCAGCAGGTCGTCGATGCCGATCCCCGTCTTGGCACTGGCGCGGATCACCTCCGCCGGGTCGATCGCCAGGCTCTGCTCCATCTCCGCGAGCACTTCGTCGACGCGGGCGTGGACGAGATCGACCTTGTTGATCACCGGGACGATCGCCAGGTCCTGGTTGATGGCGGCGTAGGCGTTGGCGACGGTCTGTGCCTCGACCCCCTGGAAGGCATCGACGAGGAGCACGGCCCCCTCGCAGCAGGCGAGGCTGCGCGAGACCTCGTAGTGGAAATCGACGTGGCCGGGGGTGTCGATGAGGTTGAGCTCGTAGAGCTGGCCCCCGTGGCGGCATTCCATGCGGACGGCGCGGGCCTTGATCGTGATCCCGCGCTGCCGCTCGAGCTCCATGTCGTCGAGCATCTGCTCCTTGAGCTGACGCTTCTCCACGGTGCCCGTCCGCTCGAGGAGGCGGTCGGCGAGCGTGCTCTTGCCGTGGTCGATGTGGGCGATGATCGAGAAATTACGAATGTTTTTGCAGTCGATGGCCATGGAGGGATTGTACCGCGGATGGATCAGGGGGCCGTGGGGCGGGCAAGGCGCTGGTGCTCGACCCGGGCGATGCCCGCCGCCCCGACGTAGCCCGCGTCGCCGCCGAGCGCGGCGAACCGGATCGCCGTCCGCTCCGCGAGCAGGGGAAACGTGCGGCTCTTGACCTCGGCGCGGATCCGCTCGATGAACGCCTTCCCGACCGGATGCCCCTCGCCGCCGAAGGTCATCGCCCCGCCGAGGAGGACGGCGTCGGGATCGACGGTGTGCATGAGGGTGACGATGCCGATCCCCAGCCAACGGGCGACTTCGAGGATCAGGTCCATGGCGAGGGGGTCGCCGGCGGCCGCCTCGCGCGAAATGAGGATCGGTGTCAGCTCCGCGCCCCCGGCCACGGCGCGGGAGAGCGACCCGTCGGCCCCGGCGGCGAGCGCGGCCCGGGCCCGTGCCTTGAGGGCGGTGGCGCTGCAATAGGCCTCGAGATGGCCCGGCTGCCCGCAAGGGCACTGGCGCGCGTCGAACGCAGGATCGACGAGGTTGTGGCCGCACTCGGCGCCGTGGCTGTGGGCCCCTTCAAGGAGCACTCCTTCGATGACGATGCCGCAGCCGACGCCGCTGCCGAGGGTGAGGAGGACCGAGCTGCCGAACTCGCTCGCCGAGCCGATCCAAAACTCACCGTAGCCGGCGGCGGTGGCGTCGTTGGCGAACGTGACGGGCAGGCCGCAGGCGCGCGACACCGCGTCGCGGACCGGGTAGCCGTCGAAACCGGGGAGATTGCCGGCGCGGATGATCGTGCCGGCCTTCAGATCCTGTGGGCCGGGTGTGCCGAGGCCGACGCGGGCGATCGCGGCGGGGGCCACCCCGGCCAGCCGGGCGACGGTGAGCACCCCCTCGCCCATCCGCCGGCAGACGTCATCGGGGCCGGTATCGACCCGGGTCGGTTCGGTGTGGAAGGCCAGGGTGCGCCCCCGGTCGTCCACCAGTCCGACCTTGATGTTGGTTCCCCCGAGATCGACACCGGCGAAGAGGGGGGTGGTGGCGGAGCTGGCCGGGATCCAGTCGGCACGATCGGGCATGGGAACGACTCCGGAAAACGCCATGGCCCCACCGGGGAGGCCGGCGGGGCCATGGGAATATACGTCGGCTGCCGCCGGCGCCACTGTTGAGGGGCATGGCGAGGGGCATGGCGAGGGGCATGGCGAGGGGCCTTCAGCCCCCCTCAGGCAGCCGGCTCACCTCGACCACCGGCGTGGGGCCGGTGCAGGCCTTCATGAACTCGACCAGGTCGGCCTTTTCCTCGGCGGTGAGCTTGAGGGGGCGGATCTTGTCGCTCAGATGGGGATTCGGGTGGCCCCCCTTGTCGTACCACTCGACGACCTCCTCGAGGGTCGCCAGCGAGCCATCGTGCATGTAGGGGGCCGAGAGGGCGGCGTTGCGCACGGTCGGGGTCTTGAAGGCCCCCTTGTCCTTCTCGTCCTTCGACACCACGTATCGCCCCAGGTCGGGCTCGGGCTTGTCCATCCCGATGCCGATGTTGTGGTACTTCTCGTCGGCGAGGTTGGCGCCGACGTGGCAGGCAGTGCAGTTGCCCTTCTCGGTGAAGAAGATTTCGCGCCCACGCTGGGCCGACTCGCTCATCGGATGGGCGGCGGCCGCCTCCTTGGCCTCGGCGAACCGCTTGGCAAGATCGGGATCGTCGGCGATGTCGTCGGCGTCGAGGGCGGCGAAGGGGCGGAGCTGCTCGCCGTAATCGTAGGGGGAGGGGGCGGTGACGAGCACACGCTCGAAGGCGGCGATCGCCTGGCCGACACGGTCGATCGACAGGTCACCGAACACCGCCTCGAACTGCCGCCGGTAGACCGGCATCTCGCCGAGGCGCTTCACGACCCCTTCGTGGGTGAAGCCCATCTCGATCGGATTGGCGAGCGGACCCACCGCCTGGGCCTCGAGGGAATCGACCCGTCCGTCCCAGAACTGCTTGCCGGAGAGGATCCGGTTGAACGACACCGGGGAGTTGCGACCCCCCTGCTGACCGCGGATCCCGACCCCGGTCTTCGTGTGGGCCGAGTAGCCCTCGGCGGGGTTGTGGCAGCTGGCACAGCTCACGGTCGAATCGACCGAGAGGCGCGGGTCGAAGTAGAGCTGGCGGCCGAGTTCGATTTTGGCGCGGGTGAGGGGGTTGGCGTCGAGCCCAGTGATCTGCGCCGCTCCCTGGGAGAGACCCAGGGGCAGCACCGGCTCGAGGGGAACGAAGTTCTTCGGGTCGGCCAGCCAGGCCTCGATCTGTTCGAGCGTGATCGGTCCCTGGCCGGGCACACCGGCGGTCAGCGCCGGATCGCCGAGGACGACCCGCTCAGCTTGGGTGGTAGCTGCCGCAGTGGCGGGTGTAACCGGCGCTACCGGCGTGGGCTGTGCCGCGGCTTCGGCCGCGGCCGAAGCGGTCGCCGCCGGCTCGATCGTGGTCGTGGCGGTGACCGGAGTGGCAGGCGTGGTCGGAGCCGCGGGCACCGGCTCGGGGGTGGCCGCCGGGGTGGACAGGTCGCGGCCGGCGGCGGCGATCGCCTGATCGGCCTGGGCCTTGGCGAGGTCAGCCGCCTCCTTGCCGACGTCGGGAGCGAGGGCCACCTGGGCAGCCTCCTTGGCCGGTTCGACCTCGATCGACTCGACCACCGTCACCGCGCGCGTGCCGGGCGGCTTGGTCGCCGGCTGGCAGCCAGCGAGCAAAACAAGGGCCGGAATCGCGGTCAAAGTCAGGAACCGACACGGTTGGATGGACACGGGTGGGATCTCCCGGGGCAGGCGTGGTGGACGTGGCTGCACTGGATCGCAGAAGGCGGAAGCAGCAGACGAACACATCATTCTAGTCGACCGGCAACCGCTGGCGAGACGGGCCCAGCGGGAATACCGGCTGCGATCCACGGGACGGGCAGCCGGGAAACCGGGCCGGGGCCGATCGCCGGTCACTCGTCGAACAGATCGGCGGTCGCGAGCCATTCCAGTTCACCGGGGTGGCCGGGACCGTCGTCGAGCCGGATCGACGCCACCGCCCCCTTGGGCATGCGGATCGCCGTCGCCCCGTCGCCGATCGACAGGGCCACCAGCCGTCCGACACAGGGGGCATGCCCCACCCAGGCCACCCGGGCCGCATCGCGGCTGATCGTCCAGTCGACCAGCGCCCGCCAGTCGGAGCCCGGCGCGAGTGCCGCGACCTCTTCGACGCGCGGCCGGCCGTCGAGCCGCTCCGCGAGGATCGCGGCGGTCTCCCGGGCACGCACCAGCGGGCTCGTGGCGATCAGGTCGATGCCCAACCCTCCTTTCACCAGCCGATCGACGAAGCGGGCGAAACGGCGCTGTCCCTTGCGGGTCAGGCGCCTCGAGGCGTCGGACCCGTCGGCGGAGACCTCCTCGGCCCAGGCGTGGCGGATGATCGACAGGCGGGTGGTGATCGTGGGCATGGTGGCGTGTGTGTGAAAGGGAACACGATTGTCGTTTGCGGCACCGCGCTCCGCAAACCCCGCCGCTTTTCGAGTGGCCAAAGGCCAAGGATGGACTTTAGCCACGGGCTGCTACGCCCGGCGCCAGATCGCTGCCGTGTCGAGGCCCGCCTCGTGCACCGTGGCTTCCGCCGCGCCCCACCAGCGCCGCGCGTCGACGGGGTAGCCGGCCGTCGGCGCCAGCCCCGGCTGCCGGGACGACCAGTGGGCGTTGAAGGCGGCCATCGCCAGTTCGCGGACGTACTTCGCCGTCATGCTCGCCAGCGCCACCGGAATCCGCCCCTCCCCCCCGACGGCAAACTCGATCCGGCAGCGGTCGGCAGGAAGTTCGTACCGGCTCAGATCGGCCGTCTCGCCGATGGTGCGCACAAGCGCGGCACCGAAGTGCCTGCCGACGAGCGCCGCATAGGTCTTGCGCCCGCCGTGGCGATCGCACCAGATCTCGGCCGGCTCGTCGGGCCATGCCGCGCGCAGGTCGGCGGCGAGGTCGAGCGTGGTGCGCGAGAGGATGTCGGACTTGTTGAGGCCCTCCGCCAGCAGGGCATTGAACGTGGCAGGGTGCACGATCCGGCAGCGCACCGCGTCGAGCCGCAGGCCGTGCCGGGGAAGGGTCGTGGCCACGGCTGCCGCGAGCCCGGCGACTGTCGGCGGATCGGCCGCCATGGGCAGGCACGCCGCGAGAAACCGTGGCCACTCCGGGGGCGCGGCCGGATCGCCGCCGCTGCCCAGTCGCGCGGCGAGGTCGGCGCCGGTCGGTGGAGATTCCGCGAGGGTGGCGAGGACACCGCTTTCGAGCGCCGCGAGGCCGGCGCCCGGTTGGTAGATCCGTTTCGAGTCGCCCCACAGTGGGCCGCGCCACCCGGCCGCTGCGGCCACCGCGCCGGTGGCGTGGGCGAGCCGGCCGGCGAGGGCAGCGCCGGCGGCATCGTCTTCGACGTGCCAGGCGGAGGCCGCCACCACCAGCGGGCCGAGGTTGGGGCCGTAGCCCGCCTCATCGGTGCCGATGAGGAGTGTCATGCGGGGGGAGCGGCGGCGGGATGCTGCCGGCAGTATTCGTAGACGGCGATCGCCGTCGAGGTGGCGGCATTGAGGCTGTGGGGCAGGCCGGCCATGGGGATCTCGGCCACGCGATCGAGCCGGGCGAGCACGTCGTCCTCGAGCCCGAGGCGCTCGTTGCCCACGACGAGCACCGTGCGGGGGACGAAGCGGAAATCGAAGAGGCGTTCCGACCCGCTGGTCTGCTCCAGGCCGACGAGCTGCCAGCCCTCCTCCTTGAGCCGGTCGAGCACCGGGGGGAGCGAGCGCCGGATCTCGAGGGCCACCTGTTCGGCGCCGTCGCGGGCGATCCGCGCGTCGATGCCCGCCGCGCCGCAGGCGATCACGCGGTGGATGCCGAAACAGCCGCAGGTCCGTACGATGTGGGAGAGATTGACGTGGCTGCGCATCGCGGCGCAGGCCACCACCAGTTCGCGTGGCGACGCGAGAATCTCGGGAGGACGGTGGCGGATGTGCGCGAAGCGGGGCATCGGCGGATTCGTGATCGGCGGGGAGCGGAGCAGGGCGCGGCCGGCGGTGCTGCCGCTGACGGTGCCATTGTGCCGCCCCATGGCGGGCGGCGTCAGCAGGCGTCGCTGCGCGCCACTCCTTGCGGCCGTGCTTGCCCTGTTCACGGGCACGGTGGGCCCCGCGCAGCCGCCCACGGCGGCGCAGCCAAGCAACACCGCGCAGCCGCCCACGGCGGCGCAGCCCAGGAGCCCCGCGCAGCCGCCCACGGCGGCGCAGCCCAGCAGCCCCGCGCAGCCCGGCAGTCCCGCCAAGCCGACACTCGCCGCGGTCGACCATGCCGGGCTGATGGCGGCCGTGGCCCGTCACAAGGGCAAGGTCGTGGTGCTCGACTGCTGGAGCACCTCCTGCCCTCCGTGCGTGAAGGAGTTTCCCCGTCTGGTGGCGCTCCAGGAGCGCTATCGCGACACGGTGGTCTGCATGTCGGTGTCGCTCGACTTCGAGGGGCTCGACTCGGTCGACATGCTCGTGCCTCCTGTGCTCCGCTTCCTCCAGGGGGTGAATGCGGGTGGGGTCGTCAACCTGATCGCCACCGAGGAGGCCGACACGATGTACAAGAAGCTCGAGCTCGACAGCGTGCCGGCGGTCTACGTGTGGAAGGCCGACGGCACGCTCGCAAGGCGCTTCGACGAGGGGGATGCCAAGACCCGCCTCGGCCGCCCGTTCACCTACGACGACGTCGAGGCGGAGGTGCAGGGGCTGCTGGCGAAGTGAGGAAAGCAGTCCTGCCGGCGCGGGCCGATCTCCGTTGCCCGCCGCGGCCGTGGGCCGTAGCATCCCGTGACCAAAGTCCATCCGTGGCCTTTGGCCACTCAAAACGCTGCGCTTTTCACGGGAGCTGCGCTCCCGGCACCTCATCCGTGAGGTGCAGCAGGCTGTGTGGCCACAGCCTGGTAGCCTGAAGGGCGCTTTTCCCTGCTCCCGGAGGCCTGCACCGTGACCAGCCCGCGCCCGCGATCTGCCTCGGTTGGCAATGGCCCTGCCTCGGTCGGCAACGGCCCCGCCCAGGTCAGCAACGGCCCCGCCCAGGTCAGCAACGGCCCGCGCCCCGGCGACGTGGTGCGCGATCCGCTCATCTTCCATCGGGAGACGGTCGAGGCGATCGTCATCGCCTTCACGCTGGCGCTGCTCTTCCGGGCGTTCGAGGCCGAGGCGTTCGTCATCCCCACCGGGTCGATGGCCCCGACGTTGATGGGCCGCCACAAGGACCTCGTCTGCGAGGCCTGCGGCGACCCGTTCCGTGTCGGGTGCAGCGCCGAGGAAGACGAGCAGTCGCAGGAGTTCCGCGCCCAGCTCGGGAGGCTCGAGGCGGAGGCGGAGGCGCTGCGTGCCGCGGCAGGCCGTGGCGGCGACGGTGCCGAGGGGCGCGCCGCCGCCCGCCGGCTCCAGTCGCTCGAGGCGCGCGGTGGCCAGCTCGATCAGCTCCGCACCCGGCTGGCGCGGAAGCTGGTGTCGGCGGCGCGCTGCGGCAACTGCGGCCGCGTCATGCAGTTGGTCGAGGACACGCCGCAGGGGATCGCCTACGACCCGCGCTACCCCTCCTACAACGGCGACCGGGTGCTGGTCGACAAGTTCAGCTACGACTTCCGCGCGCCGCGCCGCTGGGACGTGGTGGTCTTCAAGTATCCCGAGGACGCCAAGGTCAACTACATCAAGCGCTTGGTGGGTCTGCCGGGCGAAACGGTGTCGATCGTCGGCGGCGACATCTGGACGGCGCGCGACGGGCAGGCGCCGCAGATCGCCCGCAAGCCACCGGAGAAACTCCGCGCGATGCTCCAGTGCGTCCACGACTCGCGCCACGAGGCGGAGGCGCTGCGCCAGGCCGGCTGGCCGGATCGGTTCGCCGACTGGGCCGCGCCGGGCAGCGCCCCCGGCTGGACCGCCGAGGGGGGCTCGTTCACCACGTCGGCGCCGAGCGCCACGCTCCGCTACCGCCACCTGGTCGCCGCGACGGACGACTGGCAGGCGGTGGTGAAGGGGAGTGCGGTGGCCGGTGCCGCCAAGGGGGGGCTGATCGACGATTTCCAGCCCTACAACGCCGTTCCCACCCGGCCGCACTGGGTGGGCGATCTGGCGGTCGAACTCCGGCTGGTGAGCCGTGCCGACTCCGGGAGCGTGAGCCTCGATCTCGTCGAGGCGGGCAAGACCCACCGCTGCACGATCGATCTGGCGACCGGCAACGCCGAGCTGTCGTTGCCCGGTGTGGGCCCATCGGCCGAGCCTCCGCGCGCGGCGACCGGGGTGCGGGGGCGGGGGAGCTGGCGGATCCTCTTCGCCAACGTCGACGACGAACTGACGCTGTTCGTCGGTAACCGGCGGATCACGTTCGACGGGCCGTCGCGGTGGAACGTGCCGATCGACGCCGCGGAGGTGGCGCGGCCCGACGACTCGCCGCGCGGGCCGGGCGATGACCGCCCCGGCGACATGGCCCCGGTGGGGATCACCGCCACCGGCGCCGACGTCACGGTGACCGATCTGCGGGTGCTCCGCGACCTGTTCTACATCGGCGCCCGGGAGTATCTCCCGCACACCGGCGGCTTCACCGAGGGGCGGCGGCTCGACTTCCCCCTCGAAGCCGATCAGTTCTTCGTCCTCGGCGACAACTCCGCCGCCAGCAAGGACAGCCGGTTGTGGATCGAGGGGCACCACGTCGACCGCCATCTGCTCGTCGGGCGGGCGCTGGCGGTGTTCTGGCCGCACGCGGTGGCGCCGTCGTGGGCCCTGCCGATTCGCCTCGGGGCGCTCGAGCTGCGCCTGCCGTCGTGGCCGAACGTCGGGCGGATGCGCTGGGTGCGCTAGCAGCCCGTGGCCAAAGTCCATCCATGGCCTTTGGCCACTCGAAACGCTGCGCGTTTCACGGGAGCTGCGCTCCCGGCACCTCATCCGTGAGGTGCAGCAGGCTGTTTGACCACAGCCTGCTGGCTGTGCCCGCCGTCGCCACTTCCGTCCGGTGGCGATTGGTCGGTTGTTTTGTCGGAAACTGCCCCTGCCCCCCGCGGTGGTCGTGTGCCGCACGCCGCGCCGTTCTCAGCCGCGCGCGGCAGTGAGGTGGTCGGTCTCTCGGTCGATCATGAACCCGTGGTCGCACCATGAGTTTTTGGTGGCTGCCAGCATGATTTCATGGTGTCGAGCACGGGGTGCCCCGCCCGGCGGGCGCTCGCACGCCAGCCCGGAGCACCGGATCGCCGCCGTGCCGCGGCGTGTTCCCCCGTGAAAACCACCGGTTTCCGCCCGCCCCTTCCCGGGGAGGGGCGGGCGGTGGTGCTGCCGAAAGCGCCGGATCATGCGGCCGGCGACTGCGATTGCCCTTCCGGCCCGACTTCGGGACGATGCGTGAGGTGCGGCGGCCTGCCTTGCCGCCGCGCCTGACGAGGTCGATCGATGCCGCTGCTGAGTGTCCAGGGACTCGTGAAGAGCTACGGCCGCCGCCGCGTGGTGGACGGGGTCGATTTCCACGTCGAGCAGGGGGAGATCGTCGGCCTCCTCGGCCACAACGGCGCCGGCAAGACGACCAGCTTCCGCATGACCTGCGGGATGGTGATCCCCGACGCTGGCCGCGTCCTCCTCGACGACCACGAGATCACGCGCTGGCCGATGGCCAAGCGGGCGCGGGAGGGAGGCATGGGCTACCTCGCCCAGGAGCAGAGTGTGTTCCGCAAGCTGACCGTCGAGCAGAACCTGCTGGCGATCATGGAGCTGGTGGGGATGGGGCGGGCGGAGCGGCGGCGGCGCTGCGAGGAGCTGCTCGAGCAGTTCGACATCGTCCGGATCCGCAAGTCGCGGGCCCACTACATCTCCGGCGGCGAGAAGCGGCGGCTGGAGATCGCGCGGTGCCTGGTGACGGAGCCGCGGATCATCCTCCTCGACGAGCCGTTCACCGGGATCGATCCGGTGACGATCCATTCGATCCAGAAGATCATCGTCGGACTCCGCGAGGGGGGGATCTCGATCCTGATCACCGACCACCGCGAGCGTGAGACGCTGGCGATCACCGACCGCAGCTACGTGATCCGCGCCGGCAAGGTGCTCTGCCACGGCACCGCGCAGGAGGTGCTCTCCAACCCCGACGCGAAGAAGTT
>SXWA01000156.1 GCA_005791575.1 Planctomycetaceae bacterium | reverse complement strand
CCGTGCAGATGTTCACGGTGCTGTTCGCGATGGGGCGCCTTCCCGGCTGGATCGCCCATTGGAACGAGATGCACCGCTCCCCGACGAAGAAGATCTGCCGGCCGCGGCAGATCTACACCGGCGAGACGCTGCGCGAATTCGTCCCGATTGGACAGCGGTCCTGAGTGGACAGCGGTCCTGAGGGGCGGCGGTCCTGAGGGGCGGCCGGGGTGCGTCGCCTCAGCCGCCGCGCGGGCGCTTTCCGCGGAAGAAGTCGCTGAGGATCCGGCCACACGCGTCGGCCATGACGAGGCCGGTGTGCTCGACCCGATGGTTGAGCCGCGGGTCGTCGAAGAGCCGGTAGAGCGACGCCACCGCCCCCGCCTTCGGGTCGGCCGCGCCCCAGACGACGAACGGCACCCGGGCCTGGAGGATCGCACCGGCGCACATCGGGCAGGGCTCGAGGGTGACGTACAGCGAACACCCCTCCAGTCGCCAGCTCGCCAGGGCGGCCGCCGCCTGCGTGAGGGCGATCATCTCCGCGTGGGCGGTGGGATCGGCGAGTTGTTCGCGCTGGTTGTGGGCACTGGCGATGACGCGCCCGCCGGCCACGACGACCGCTCCCACGGGAACTTCGTCCTCGGCCGCCGCCGCGCGTGCCTCCTCGAGCGCGAGCGCCATGAAACGCTCGTGGGGCGACTGCCCGGGCAGGAGGTGGCCGGGGAGGAGGAATTCGCTTGGATCGTCCACGGGTGCTCGCCTCAGACGTGGGGAATCGTCAGGGATGGTACACCCGCACCGGGCGATCGGATATTCTTCGCGGCACACGGGGCCGCCCGCCGTCGACCGCGACGGCCCGGTCCCGGCACGCTTCCCCGGGGGCCACCATGCGTTCGATCGACATCTCCCTGCTGGTGTTCCGCTGGCTGCACATCCTCGCCGCCATCGTCGCCATGGGAGGGCTGGTGTTCGCCCGGTTCGCCCTGCTCCCCGCCCTCGAATCCGAGGACGACCAGACGCGCGGACGGATCCATGAGGCGATCCGCAGCCGGTGGCTCAAGTGGGTGATCGGGGCGATCACGGTGCTCCTGGTCAGCGGGCTGGTGAACTTCCTGGTCTTCACCGGTGATGCGATCGAGTGGGAAAATGGCGAGTGGCTGAAGCGCTCCCGGTACCACGCCCTGTTCGGCATCAAGTTCCTGCTCGCGATGGTGGTCTTCTTCTTTGCCAGCGGCCTGGTGGGCCGGGGGGCCGGAACGCAGTGGATCCGTGACAAGCGATCGACCTGGTTGACGGTCACCCTCCTCACGGCCCTCGCCGTGGTGATGGTGTCGGGGTGGATGCGCCAACTCCACACCGGCCCGCCGCGGCAGGCTCTCTCGACGGCCGATGATGGTGGCGGGATGGGGGGCGGTGGCATGGGGGGCGGAATGCCGGAGGGGGGCGGCGGGGAAGGCCGTGTCCGCGGTGGTCCCCCGGGCGGGTTCGGCGAAGGGGGCGGCGGGCCCGGCTTCCGCCGACCCGAGGGCCGAGGCGCCGAATCCCGCGACGCGGATCAGGCTCCGG
The DNA here is from genome assembly GCA_005791575.1 of Planctomycetaceae bacterium. Lineage (GTDB taxonomy): Bacteria > Planctomycetota > Planctomycetia > Pirellulales > UBA1268 > F1-20-MAGs016. The sequence goes on along the minus strand of SXWA01000156.1, from coordinate 23,518 downwards.
GTGCCGCGCCGGCGGACGTCCGGCCGGATGCCGAGCCGGCGGCGCCCGCCTCCGCTGCAGAATCTCCGGCGCCTGCGGCAGCCGACGCCCGCTGATGCCCGATCACTCTTTTCCTGGCGGGTGACCCGTGGACAAGAAGGACAAGAAGCGGCAGGAGGTGCTCCAGCAGCGGATCGCCAAGTTGCAGCAACTCCTCTCGGCCGCGAAGAAACAGCCCGATGATCCGACCGAGGTTCCGCGTCTCGAGAAGGAACTCGCCGCCGCTCATGCCGAGCTGGCACGGATCAAGCAGGGCTGACAGGTGCCGGGGTCCGCACGGCGCAGCGTCGCTCGCGTGAGCGAGCCGTCGGGGAGCGGTCGAAAGCGGGACTGTGATCATGCACGATTCAAGGACGGATTCCAGGACGATCGACCGCGAGTTGGAGGAGCGTTATCCGCTCACCGCCGATGACTGCCGGCGGTTCCGTGAAGACGGGTTCATCCGTCTCCCCGACGTGCTCAGCCCCGCGACCCTCGCCCATTTCGACGGCGTGATCACCGGGCTGACGATGGCGCGGAATCCGCTCGCCGGGGTTCCCCTCGACCGTCGCGACACCTACGGCAAGGCGTTCATCCAGGTCTTCAACCTCTGGCGGGAAGATCCGGAGGCGCGGCGCCTCTGCTGCAGCCGCCGTCTGGCCCGGATCGCGACGGAGCTGCTCGGCACACGCGGGGTGCGGATGTGGCACGACCAGGCGCTGTTCAAGGAGCCCGGGGGCGGTTTCACCCCCTGGCATGCCGACCAGCAGTACTGGCCGATGGCCTCCAGCCTGTGTGTGACGGCCTGGATCCCGCTCCATGCCGTGCCACTCGACCAGGGGCCCCTGGCGTTCGCCCGCGGAAGCCATCTCCGCCGCATCGGCCGTGACCTGGAGATCTCCGACGACTCGGAACGGCTGATCCGCGCGGCGATCGCCGCCGAGGGGATCGTCGAGGTGACCGAACCCTACGCAGCCGGCGACGTGTCGTTCCACCTGGGGTGGACGTTGCACCGCGCGGGTCCCAACGTGACCACCGTCCCACGGCGCGTGCAGACGGTGATCTACATGGATGCCGACATGCGGTTGACGGAGCCGCGGAACGCCAACCAACGCGCCGACCACGCCGCCTGGACCCCCTCCACACTCGTTGGCGAGGTGATGGACGACCCGCTCAATCCGCTGCTCCACGATGAGGAGTCGGTTCCGGGGGCGACGGGGCGGTAGGATGGGGGACGGTCGCCACCGGTGATGCGGCCGCGTCGTTCCGCGCCACGTCGGTCGTCATGGTCTTCAGCCGCTTTCTCTCCTGGTTCGGTGGTGGCCGCGGCAAACCGGCGGGATCGCCGGGCAAGGCCGCGGCGCACGAGCGGCGCCGAAGGGGCAAGGTCGACGTGTGGCGCCGCTACGAGCCGCTCCACCACAGCATCTCCGGCACGATGTCGAGCTTCTACAAGGTCCGCGACAAGGAGACCGGCGATGTCGTCGGACTGAAGATCCTCGACCCCAAGAAAGTCGGCCCCATCGAAGGGCGCTACAAGGGGCTCGGCAAGCCATCGGAGGGGGAGATCGGCGATCGCATCACCGGTCGCCATGTCGTCCGGACGCTCGACTGGGGTGTCGCCAAGGACGGCAACACGTTCATCGTCGAGGAATTCCTCGACGGCCAATTGCTCCACGGCCTGCTCTCGACTCGCCGTGCGTTGCCTCCGGCACAGCGACTCGATCTCGTGCGGCAGGCGGCCACCGCCGTCGCGACCGTCCACAAGGCAGGCTTCGTCCACCGCGACATCTGCCCGCGGAACTTCATCCTCTGCCCCGATGGCCGGCTCGTCCTCTTCGACTTCGGCCTCACCGTGCCCGACAAGCCGGTGTTCCTCCAGCCCGGCAACCGGATCGGCACCCCCAACTACATGGCCCCCGAGGTGGTGCGCCGCCGGCAGGCGGACCGGCGGCTCGACATCTTCTCCTTCGGCGTCACCGCCTACGAGATCTGCACGCTCGAGCTTCCCTGGCCGCGGGGCACGACGGGCCGGGCCGCGTTGCAGCACGACACGACACCGCAGGACATCCGTGAGCACTGGCCCGACATCCCGGCCGTTCTCGGCAAGGCGATCATGGGCTGCATCGAGCCGGATGTCGCCCGGCGGCCGGCGAATCTCGACGAGTTCCTCACGAAGATCGCCGCCGTCGATCTCGGGCCCGCCGGGGTGGCCGGCACGTGACCCGGTGCCGTGGGAGGACAGCGAGCCCCGGAAGGCCGCCGGCTCGCCGCCGTGGCATGCCCCTTGCGGGCCGGGGGGCAGGATTCTACGCTGTTCGGTCCGCTCCCAACCTTCCACGGGGACTGCCGGTGCGAGTTGGGCGCCGCTGACCAGTGCGGTCGGGAAGCCGTTGGCCGGCACACTGGATGTGGGCGACGGTGACTGGCAAGCAAGACGGTGACTGGCAAGCAAGACGGTGCAGACCAGAGGAACGTGCCATGACCATGGATAAAAGCCTCCGCGTGCGCAAGGGCTCGACATCGGCCCGGGGAGTGCTCTCGCGTGCCGAGAGGATCTCCAAGCTCAAGGAGGTCGATCGTTGGGAAGATGGCCGCAGTCCGCTCGGCTTGCCCAAGGTGCGCGTCTACAAGATGGTCATGAAGAAGAAGAAGAAGGCCAAGGAAGAGGGGGCCGAGGGGGCTCCCGCCGGAAAGGGCGGTGCCGCCAAGACGGCTGCTGCCAAGCCCGCCGCTGCCAAGCCCGCCGCTGCCAAGCCCGCCGCAGGGGCCGCGAAGAAGAAGTGATCGGCTGAGTTTCAGGCAGGACACCGGGTTTCAGGCAGCACGCCGGTCGTCAGCCATGGGCTCCGGCCACACTGAAGCCGGCCGCCCGCCCCGATGCAATCACCTGGGGGATCCCCACCCCTTCGTAGGCCGCACCCGCAAGCGCCAGGCCCGGATGATCGGCGAGGTGACCGCGAATCCGGGCCACACGCTCGACGTGGCCGACGTGGTACTGCGGCATCGCCCCCTGCCACCGTGCGATCTCGACCAGTCGTGGTGAAGCGGTTGTTGACAGGATCTCGCGGGCCTCGGTGACCGCCCGTTCAACCAGTTGCCCGTCAGGAAGGGCGGCTGATTCGGGATCGAGGGCACCGCCGATGAAGACGCGCAGGAGCACCCCCCCGGCCGGTGCCCGCCCGGGGAACTTCTCGCTCGCGAAGCTGATCGCGAGGCAGCCGCGGCCCGCCACCCTCGGCACCACGACCCCGGCGGCATCGAGCGGATGCCCAACCGCGGAGCGGTCGAAGCCGAGGCAGACAACGGCTGACCCGGCGTATTCGATCGCCGCCAATTCGTCGGCGATCGGCGGTGAGAGGCCGCCGAGCAGTCGCGCGGCCGCCGGGGCAGGGCAGGCCACCACCACCGCGGCCGCCGCTTCGCCAGCGGCTGGGCCCGCGGCCGTGTGGACGCGGTAGCCGGGGCCGTCGCGCGTCACCGCCACCGCCGTGGCGTGCCGCCATGTCACGCCGGCTTCGGACACCCTTCGCCAGAGTGCCGAGGTGAGTGTCTCCATGCCGTCGGCGAGCGCGACGAATTGGCCGTAGCGGGCCCCTGACGCCTGGTGGCCGACCGCCCCCCGGGCGCGTTCACCCGCGGTGAGGCTGCCATGCTCGCGTTCCATCTGGAGGAATTCCGGGCAGGCCGCGGCCATGCTCAGGCGGGCCGGGTCAGCGGTCCAGATGCCTGCCACGAGCGGTTGCACCAGCCGCTCGAAGGCCTCGCGGCCGAGACGCCGGATGGCAAAGGACTCGAGCGATTCGTCACCCGCGGCCCGGTCGCGGGGGGGGACGGTCGCCTCGGCCAGGACGCGCTCCCGACCCGCGGCCGAGAGCAGCGCGGTGGTCCGGATCGCCTCAAGGTCGCCCGGCGCGAGGAGGCGAAACCCGCGCGGCACGGGAACAGTCCGGCCCTCCCAGAGGATCAGCGCACGACGGGCGGCGGGTTCCACCGGAACGAGCCGGTCGGCAAGCCCGAGACGCCCGACCAGATCGATCGCCTCGGGCCGGACCGCCAGGAAACAGTCGGCGGCCCGTTCCACGAGCCAGCCGGGCCGGCGGACCGATTGGATCACGCCTCCGGGGCGACCGCTGGCTTCGATCACCACCACGGGATCCCGCGACCGTTCCACCAGCGCCTCGGCGGCCGCGAGACCGGCCAGGCCGCCGCCGATCACGATCACCGGCGCGGCAGTCTGCGGGGACGATGGCATCGGGGCAACCCTGGAGCCCCAGCAGTCTAGTCGGTCGAGGAGGCGCCGACGCGTCGGTCCGGAACGGCCGCAGGATGATCTGGACCCGGGGGGACGGGAAGCATACGTTCCCCCGCCAGCGGCGTTCCGGCGATCGGGACGCCGTGTTTGCCCCAGTCTTCGGAGGACCTCCACGTGGTCATGCTGCGGTGCCCCCGTGTCCTCGGCATCATCGTCTTTGCACTGGCCATCGGAGCGGTCGCCGATCGCACCGTGACCTCCCGGGCCGCCGAGCCCGGCAGCGCGACCGCGGAGCAGGCTGCTCCCCGCACGCTGCTGCGGATGCCGAAGTGGATGGACCGTCTCACCGGCCGGGGCACCAGTTCCCGGAAGACGCCCGCTGACGCGGCTGCACAAACCGCGCCCGCACCCGGGGCTGCGCCGTCTGCAGCGCGTGGCCAGGCGACCCTCACGGCGCCGGCGATTGCCTCCACGCCCCGTTCGACGGCCGAAGGTAAGCCGGGACGGTCGTTGCTGCGATCGCGGGCCGCGGCCCCGGTCGATACCCGCGGAGCACTCCTCGGCGGATGGGGTGAACTCGCCAGCGAACTGGCGGCGGAGTCGCACACCAACGGCGCTGATCCGGCGCTGCCGGCGAGCGCGGTCGCCGACACCTTCGCGCTCGGCCCCGACCAGAGTGTGCTCAAGACGAGCGCCGAGAACGCCGGCGACGCCGCCTCCGGCACCCGGGCGACGACCGCCGGCGGGATCGAGGCGGATGCCGGGGTGGCGACCACGGAGACCGGCACGGATGGCACTGGCGTGGCTGAGCCACCGGTTCCGGCGGCCAGCGGCGACATGCCGCCCACGCCCGTCACCACGATCGACACGCCGGTGGCGGTGGCCCCCGACGAGATCCCGACGCTGACGATCGATCCGGCCAGTTTCCAGGGCATCACCCCCGGCACGTCCACACGCGGCGACGTCGAGGCGGTGTTCGGACTGGGGACGGCGTTCTCACGGGAGGACGGCACCCCCGGACTGTTCTGGGCGATGGAGCCGTTCGAACGCGTCGAGATGACCTTCGACGGTGATGTCGTCAACGCGATCCGCGTCAAGCTCGTCGAGCCCCTGGCGGTCGACGAGCTGGCGGCGAAGCTCGAGATCGGTGACCTCCGGACGGTGTCGATCCTCGACGAGAACGGGATCTCGATCGGCGAGGTGTTTCCGGAGCGCGGCATCATCTTCAGCCTCAAGCCCGGCACCCGGTCGGCGCTGGCGATGATGCTCGAGCCGCTCGATCCCGAGGCGTTCGTCCTCCGTGCCGAGGGGGAGATGGACACCCGTTCCGCCAACTCCCTGGCCGACCTGGCCTACGCGATCGAACTCGACCCGAAGCATCTCCGCGCCCATCGGTTGTTGCTCGTGCTTCTCGCGGAGCAGGGCCGTTGGCAGCAGGCCCTGAAGACTGCCGAGGCGGCCGAGGCCCTCGACCCCGTCGACGTGTGGACACGGCTCAAGTACGCGAGCATCCTCGCGGCGGTGGAGAAGTTCGATGAGGCACGGGCCAAGGTGCAGGCGGTGCGTGACGACTCCGAGGCCACGCCGCTGGTCACCGCCCAGGCCGAGCGCATGCTCGGCCGGATCGCGCTCGAGGAGGCGGTGGCCGATCCCGCCCGTGCCGTGGCCCATTTCGACCAGTCGATCCGTGCGGCGCTGCCGCTGGTGTCCAACCGGTCGCCATCGATCCAGACCGCGGCCCGCGAGGTGCTCCTCGATGCCCACCTGGGAATGGCGATCGCGATCGCCAAGGGCAACTACCGGCAGAAGCCGCGTGTCATCCCCAGGTGGATCCAGCGGGCCGAGGCCCTCGTGGCGGAGACTCCCGACGGTGCCCCGCAGCGTGACATGCTCGAACTGCAGTTGTGCCGCGGGGCGCTGGCCGCGGCCGCCGGCTCGGCCGAGGCGGTCGAACCGTTGCCCTGGGTGAAGCGGCTGCTCTCGACCCGTGACCGCATGGGCGAGGGGTTGGAGGATTCGTGGCGCCGGCGGCAGATCGACTGGGAGGTTGGGCATGGCCTCGCCGATGCCATCACCGCCGCCCAGAAGCGCGGCGACACCGCCGACATGCTCGCCAACGCCACCCTCACCGCGGCCTACCTCGACCGTGGGGCGGATCACCGCGAACTCACCGACCGCGACCGGCGCAGCCTCGGAGACCTCTCCTTCCGGATCGGCGTGCTCCACGGCATCCAGATGGGGGACCATGCCACCGCCGTCGTCTGGTTCGACAAGACGGTGCCCCTGTGGGAGGACAACCCCGCCTTCGGCAGCGACGGCACCGCCGGCCGCCTCGGCGAGTCCTACGTCAGCATGGCGATCTCCTACTGGCAGGCCGACCGCCGTGAGGATGCCGTGCGGCTCAGCCGCCAGGGGGTGAAGTTGATGGAGGCCGCGGTGCAGCAGCGCCAGATCGAGGAGAAGTCGCTGGCGGTGGCCTACGGCAACCTCTCGACGATGTATGCCGAGCAGGGGGACGACTTCCAGGCCAAGGCCTTCGCGGAGATGGCCAGCCGGGTCGAGGCGACGGCGGCCAAACTCCAGTGACACCATCGCCGCTCGGATCAGCTGAACTGCTCCAGCTGAAACGCTGGAACACGCCGACGATCTACAACGGGTGGGAGCAGATCACCCGCCGTGATCCGGCGGCCGACGGGTTCAATCCCGAGGCAACGCACGACTTCATGCCGGCCTTCGGTCCGATGGTCGGCCATGCGGTGACGCTGGTGATCGAGCCGAGCAATCCCACGCACCGCCAGAGCCTGCCCCACGCGTGGGACGACTACCGGCGTTCGCTGGCGGCGGTCCCCGGCCCGAAGATCGTCTGCGTGCAGGATCTCGACAAGCCGCGCGTGGTCGGCTCCTTCTGGGGCGAGGTCAACGCCTCGGTCCACCGGGCACTGGGCTGCGTCGGCACGATCGTCGACGGCGCGATCCGCGATGTCGACGAGATGACCGGGGTCGGCTTCAAGGCCCTCGCCCGGCGGTTATGCGTCGGTCACGCCCACGTGCAGCCGGTTCGCTGGGGCTGTCCGGTCGAGGTCTTCGGCCGCACCGTCCACCCGGGCGACCTGATCCATGCCGACAAGCACGGATTCCTCGTGATCACCGCCGAGGAGGCGGCGCAGGTGTTGGAGGCGGCGCTGTTCATGGATGCCAACGAGTGCCGCACGGTGATCCCGGCCGCCCGCGACAGCGCCGGCCAGGACACCGAGGCGATCCTCGCCGCTCTGAGCGACGCCTCGGGCCGGTTCGCGACCGCGGCCCGGACACGCTTCGGCCGCCGTGGCGAGTGGGACACCGCCCCCGGGCAGGGTGCGCCGACCGACCGACCGGCATCCGGCGGCAGTCGCTGAGCAGGACCGTCGCGCGACCGGCGACCGCGCGCCGTCCGGTTCAGTTGACGATGTTCCGTGGCGGCAACCCCTGCAGGGCGCGGCGGCAGGCCTCCGCGCCCTTGCGGCGCATGTCGAGCAGGCCATCCTGGCTGTAGAAGGCGGAGTGCGGATTGATGATCAGCCGATCACGGGCCGGATGGTGCGGATCACGCCACGCCACCAGCAGCGGGTGGTCGTCGGGCGGAGGTTCGTGTTCGAGCACGTCGATCGCGGCGCCGGCGAGGTGGCCGGAGGCGAGGGCGTCGGGCAACGCGCCGACATCGACGATCGCCCCCCGGGCGGTGTTCACCAGGTAGGAACCACGGGGCATGAGGTCGACCGCCGCACGGTCGATGAGGTGCCGTGTCTGGGGCGTGAGGGGGCAGTGGATGCTGACGACGAAACTCCCCCGCAGCACCTCCGCGACCGATTCCGCGCGGCGGACACCGAGCATCTTGTCGCACCCATCGGGGCGGAACGGGTCGTGGAACACCACGTCCATCCCCAGGGCCTTCGCCCGCAGCGCGGCTGCGGTGCCGATGCGTCCCAGGCCGATGCAGCCGAAGACCCTCCCCCGGAGGCGCTCGAGCGGCACCGCCGGTGTGTAGCTCCAGGGGCCCACCCCGCGGACGAGTCGGCTGTTGAGCAGGTGGATGCCGCGCGTCAGGGCGAGCATCATCCCGATCGCGGTGTCGGCCACCTCCTCGGTGCCGTAGTCGGGCACGTTGGCGACGTCGATGCCACGCTGCCGCGCGAAGGCATGATCGACGTTGTCGACACCGACCCCGCAGCGGACGATCAGCCGGCAGCGAGTCAGTCGTGCGATCGTCTGCCGCGACAGGCCGACCACGTGGTAGAGCATGATCGCGTCGGCATCGTCGATCCGGCCGGCCAGGTCCCCCTCACTGCCGGCATCGAGCGCCTCGACCGTCGCGAGATCGCCGAGCACCACCCGTTCCGGCCCCATCGCGTCGGCGATGAAATCGGTGACCACGACCCGCGGCATGGGCTTCGTCTCCAAGGGCTGCCCGCAGCGGGTCCCGATCCCTACAGCAGACTCTCCAGCAGCAAACGCATCTTCCGCAGTTCGGCCGGCTGGTCGACACCGGACAACGGCGGCATGTGGGCGCACAGGGCCCGGCCGTAGCCCACCCGCTCGAGCTGGCTGAAGAGCCGGCCGTACTCCACGCTCCCCTGCCCGATCCGCACCTGGAACGTGTCGGGCTTGGTGTCGCGCAGGTGGACGTGGCGGACGTACTTGAGGATCGGCTCCCAGCTCGCGGATTTCTTGTGGCCGAAGATGAAGTGACTGGGGTCGAGGGTGACCCCGAGCCCGGGCACGTTGCGGCACAGCGACGCGGTCGTTTCCGCGTCCTGGGTCATCCGGCCGGCCGTGGTCTTCACCGCCACCACGGCGTCGAGCATGGCGGCGATCGCCACCATCCGCCGCAGACGCTCGATCTCGCCATTGAACGGCGTGCCCAGTTCGGACGACTCGACCACCATCGTCACCACCCCGAGCGACTTGGCCAGCTTGCAGGAGGCGGTGAACAGGCTGTCGGCGTCGGGCGATTCGGCCACGGCGAACGACACCGCCACGGGGCGCAGCCGCTGCAGGTCGCTGCAGGCTTTGACCGCCGCGTCGGGCTGGGCGGCGACTTCAGCCGGGCGGAGATGGCCGCCGGTCTCGTGCACGTCGATCTCGACCGCCGTGTACTCCAGCTCCGCCAGCCGTTCCATCGCCGCGGCCAGCGGCAGGTCGGGGAAGCTCTCGGTGCTGACGCAGACGATCACGGCGGACTCCCGGGGGGAGGTGGGCTGTTCCGGCGGCACCGGTGGGCGGTGTCGGCGGTGACGGAACGGCCCTGCAAGGTAGCGGTCTGCGGGGAATCGTGGCAACATGGTCGTGACGGTGCGTGGTGCCACGGTGCCGTGGCCGCCGTTTCCTCGCGGCAGACGGCGGCGCGGCCGCCGTCCACCGCAGACCGGCGACGCGGGAAGGCACACCTCGAGGAAGGCGGACGTATGGATGGCGAACGGGCCGGGCCGACCCCCGACCGCGGCGGCAATCCGACACGGGTGGTCGTCGAGCAGCAGCGCTCCCGCTGGGGAACCCGCCTCGCGTGGGTGATCGCCGGCGTGGCCACGCTCGTGGCCCTGTCGAGCCTGGCGGCCAATGCCCGCTACTTCCAGCGCGACGCCCCCCTCGCCGAGTCGTGGCATTCGCTGTCGCGCACCGCTCCCGCGAAGGTGGCGATCGTGGACGTCGCCGGCGCGATCATGGGGGGCGAGGGATTCGCCACCGCGCAGTTGGCGCAGGTCCGCCGCGATGCGGAGGTGAAGGCGATCGTGCTGCGGATCGATTCCCCCGGCGGCACCGTCAGCGGCAGTGACGAGATCCACGACCGACTCCGCCGCCTGCTCGCCGACCGCGATCTGCCGGTGGTGGTGAGCATGGGGGGGATCGCCGCCAGCGGTGGCTACTACGTCGCGATGGCCAACGCCGGCCGGGAGGACGTGATCTTCGCCGAGCCGGCGACACTCACCGGCTCGATCGGCGTGATCATTCCGCACTTCGACGTGTCGCGGCTGCTCGAGCGCTTCGACATCGCCGACGACTCGATCACGAGCGGGCCCCTCAAGGAGATGCTCAGCCCCACCAAGACCCGGACCCCGGAACTCGCCGACCGTGAGCGGGCGGTCCTCCAGGCGCTCGTCGACGACATGTTCGCGCGCTTCAAGTCGATCGTGAAGGCGGGGCGGCCCAAGCTCGACGACGCAGCGCTCGATCGGGTCGCGACCGGGCAGGTGTTCACCGCCGGGCAGGCGCTGGAGGCGGGCCTCGTCGACCGGATCGGGTTTCTCGACGAAGCGATCGACCGCGCCGTGGAATTGGCCGGACTCACCCCGCAGACGGCGCGCGTGGTCCGGTACCAGCGGCCCCGGTCCTTCGTCGAGGATCTGTTGGGCACGAGCATCCCCACCGCCCGCGGCCAGATGGAGACGTTCGCCGAACTGACCACACCGCGTGCCTGGTACCTCTGCAGCTGGTGGCCGGCGCTGGTCGCCAGTGGCCGCTGACTCCGCAAAGCGGGGCGTCAGTTGGCGGTGTGGGCGTCGGCGACCACGGCCCGGCCCAGGGTGGCGACGGCGTCGAGGTCGGCGGCGGTGAGACGCCGGCCGCGGGCCCTGGCCAGCGCGAGGCGGCACCAGACATCGGCGCCCAGCAGGCCCCGCTCGTCGGCCAGGCGGTCGGCATGGTGGGCCACGGCCAGCACTCCGAGGCCGTCGCGGACGATCACGGCCAGGCCACCGATCTCGAGTTGGCGTTCGGCGAGGCCGCGGCCGTGGCGGCGGATCGCGCGATCGATCGCCAGGGCGGTCTGATCGAGCAGCCGGCGCGCGGCCGCGGCGTGGCCCGCCAGCCGCCGATCGAAGAGGGTGCCGTGCCTGGCGCGGGCCCGCGGCACGAGAGCGGCAGTCCGCCAGGCGAGCCAGGTGGCGGCCCGGCGCCAGGCGGGGGCGTCGCGGCGGCCGGCCAGCGGATGGCCACGCGACAGGCCCTTGAAGAGGGCCAGCCCGAGCAGATCGCTCTCCCCCTCGTAGACGGTGACCGCGAGGTGATCGTGGAGGGCATCGCCCAGAGGATGACCGACGAGGAACGCGCGGCCCCCATGGACCCCCAGGGCGTCGAAGGCGGCGTCACGGACGGCGAGGCTGGCGGTGGTCTTGGCGACGATCGCCTCGAGTTCACCAGGCAGGCCGGCGTCGATGACCCATCCCGCCCACGCGGCGAGCGCGTCGCAGGCGGGGATCGCCGCGGCGATCCGCCCCAGTCTGCCGAGCACCAGCTCGCGGGACGCGATCGGGCGGCCCCATGTCTGCCGCCTCCGGGCATGGTCGGTGGCGTGGGCCAGCAGGATCCGCAGCGTGCCGGCCGCCTGGGCGCAGAGGGTGACCCGGCCGCGGTTGAGTCCGTGCCAGACGATCGCCATCCCGTCGTCACCCGGCGCGGCGAGGAGGTCGTCCGCGCTGACCGGCATCCTGGTGAACTCGAGCGCCGCATTGTGGGCATGGCGCAGGGGATGGAGCCGATAGTGACGGAGGCGGAAACCGGGCCCGTCGTGCGCCGGGAGGCCGACCAGCGCCACGGCGGGCCGCCCGTCGCGCTGGGCGAGCAGTTTGACGAGGCGGCCGTGGGTCGCTCCCGTGATGAACAGCTTCGTGCCGGTGACGACGTAGTGGCCGTCGGCGGTGCGCTCCAGCCGGGTCGAGGCGGCGTGGAGATCACACCCGGCGCCCGGTTCGGTGGCGCCGAACACCGACAGCGGCCGCCCGCGCGCCAGGCCGGGCAGGTGCCGCGCCTGCTGCTGCGGGGTGCCGAATGCCGTCAGTGCCGACACCGCCCCGATCGATGAGTGCACGGCGAGCATGCCGGCAGCGGTCGGCGCCGCCGCCGCCACGCGGGTGATCGCGGCGGCAAGCTCGCGGAGGTTTGCCCCGCTCCCACCGTGGTCCTCGGGGACCGCCAGACCCCACAGGCCAGTTTCCCCGACCGCCTCCTCGGCAACGGTGGAGAACACGCCGCTGGCCGGCGGCGGCCCGGGGAGCAGTGCGGCCGCGAAGTCGTCGGCGAGAGGCGCTGGAGGCGGCACCGGGCCCGGCTCGTGGAGCGCTCCTGCTGCGCGGAGCCGTGTGATCGCTTCGAGCGCCGCCGTCACGACCGGACCGTGGCGGTCGCCGTCGCCGGAGGTGGCGTCAGCCGCGGCGGCGAAGCCATCGGCCGTGGGCGCGCCTCCCCAGAGTGCCGCCACCGCACAACCCCGGGCAGCGGGGGGGGCGTTGGAGGGAGCGGAAGGTGGGAGGACGATCACCCCCCGGCCGGCCGGCGTCGCGACGGCGGCCTCGATGGAGGTGCGGAAGTGCCGCGCGATCGCCTCGCGCTTGAGTTTGAACGACTCGGTGGCTTCGTCGTGGGCCGCATCGAAGGCACGCATCACGAGGACCGCGCGCCGTGCCCGCCATGCCCGGGGCAGCCGGCGCTGCGCGTGGTCGAGGCGGCGCGCCAACCAGCCGAGGACACGCGGGTGTGCCGCCGCACCGCGCCGCGAGACGACGCGGGCGCCGAGCGAGCGGATCAGGAGCCGCAGCCTGTCGGGGTCCGGCACCACCAGGGCCACCGGCCAGGGCAGCCCCTGGCCGACCACGCAGACCTGGGCCACCAGCGGCTCCTCGGCCAATGCCCGCTCCACCGCCGCGGGGGGCAGTTTGTGGCCGGTGGCGAGGACCAGCGTCTCGACGACGCGTCCGGTGATCCGCACGTGACCATCGGGATCGATGGTCGCGGTGTCGCCCGTGGCGAGCCAGTCGTGAGCCGTCGGCTCCGCCGGTTCTGTCGGGTCCGGTGATGACCCTGCTTGGTGCGCGCCGGTGTTGTCGGCAGCGATGACCGCGATCGCCCGGCTCGGGGTGCGGACCAGCAGTTGGCCCTGGGGATCGAGCCGCAGTTCGACCCCCGCCAAGGGCTGGCCGACCGTGCCCGGGCGCAGCGAGCGCGGACTGGCGAGTGTGACCACTGGCCCCGCCTCCGCCAAGCCATAGCCCTCCACCAGGGGCACACCGCGGGCGCCGAACCAGGCTGCCGTCCGCTCCGGCAGCGCGGCTCCGCCGGAGACGGCCACGCGCACCCGGCCGCCGAGAGCCGCCTTGAGGTCGGCGATCCGCCCTGCCGCGCTCGCCCGCTCGAGCCGCATGAAGAATGCCGGCACGCCGAGGATGACCGTCGGGGGCAGGGCCCGGCACGCGTCGAGGATGCGGCGGCGGTCGCCGACGAGGGAGAGGCAGCCACCCCGGACCAGCGCGGTGTAGAGATCCCCCGTCCGCGCCAGGGCGTGGCTCTGCGGCAGCCACGCCAGCCGGACGTCGTCGGGTTCGTCGAGGAAGACGGCGGCGGCGGCGGTGGCATTGGCGACCAGCGCCCGCTGGCAGTGGACCACGCCATGGGGATGGCCGGTCGTTCCGCTCGACAGGAGGATCGTGGCCGGCGCCGCGGGATCGACGGCGGCGACACGGCGGTCGAGGGCCGTGGAGATCGCGGCACGGTCGTGGTCGGGCCCCGGCGGCACGGCCGGGCATGCGAGCCGGACGAGCGGAATCCGACCGGCAGCAGGCGCCTGCCCGGCCCCCGACACGACCACGGCGCGGGGCTGGAGCCAGGCCAGCTGGCGGGCATGCTCGGCGGGAGTCGCGTCGGCGTGCAACGCCACGTGGACGACCCCCGAGAGAAGGCAGGCCAGGTCGACGAGCACCCAGTCCGGCGACGGCGGTCCGACGTGCGCCAGGCGATCACCCGCGGAGAGCCCCTCCGCTTCCAGCCGCGTCGCCAGGGTGAGCGCCGCCGTGATCGTCTCTCCCCAGGAGAGTCGCATGTCGGGACGGAGGCCATCCACCAAGGCGGGACGGTCGTGTGAATCGGCGAACCGATCGCGGAGCAGGGCAGCGAGTGACGGGGCCCCGGCCGGCGGTGCCGCTGCCTGCCGGGTGCCGCGCGCGCTTGCCGGAGGGCTGGCCGCCGGAGTCATGATGATTCCCGTTCCAACAGCACCGCGATCCCCTGGCCGAGGCCGACGCACATCGCGGCCACCCCGAGCCGCCCCCCGCCGCGCGCCAGCGAGTGGACCAGCGTGGTGGCGATCCGCGCCCCGGAGGCCCCCAGCGGATGACCGATCGCGAGGCTCCCGCCGTGCACGTTCACGCGCGCCGGGTCGAGGCCCAGGGCATCGACGTTGTGGATCACCTGCGCCGCGAAGGCCTCGTTGATCTCGAACAGGTCGATGTCCCCGATCCCCACCCCGGCACGGTCGAGGAGTTTCCGCGTGGCCGGCACGGGGCCGGTGCCCATCGCCGCCGGGGCCACCCCCACCACCGCCGTCGCCACGATGCGGGCCAGCGGCTGCAGCCCCTGCCGCAGCGCCTCCCCCCGGGCCATCACCACCAGCGCCGCGGCGCCGTCGCTCACCGGGGCGCTGGTTGCCGCCGTGATCGTCCCCAGGCCGGGGAGAAAGACCGGCTCGAGCCGTGCCATCGCCGCGGCGGAGGTGTCGGCACGGATCGACTGGTCGCGGGTCGCCCGGATCAGTGCGCCAGCCTCGTCGTGGGCCTGCACTGGCACGATCTCCCCGTCGAACAGCCCCGCAGTCGCCGCGGCCGCCGCCCGGCGGTGGCTCTCGAGGGCCCAGGCTTCCTGACGCTGCCGTTCGATGCCAGCGCTCGCCGCGAGGTGCTCGGCCGTCAGGCCCATCGACAACGCACCCCGGCTCGACCGGGAGAGGACGCGGGGATGGAAGTCGATCGCCGAATCCATCGGCAGATGGTGCATGTGCTCCACCCCCCCCACCACCACCACGCGCTCCGCGCCCGCCCGCACCGCGTGTGCCGCCCGGGCGAGGGCCTCGAGGCCCGATCCGCAGAGCCGGTTCACGGTGGTGCCCGCCGCGGAGAGTGGCAGGCCGGCCATCAGCGCCGCGGCGCGGGCGACGTTGCCCCCCTGCTCGCCGCGCTGCTGCGTGCAGCCGAGGATCACATCCTCGATCGATTGTCGATCGACCCCGCTGGCCTCGACGGCGGCGGCGATCGCTGCCGCCGCCAGTTCGTCGCCGCGCACATGGCGGAACATGCCGCGCTGCGGGTGGGCCCGACCGATGGCGGTGCGGCGGCAGCCGACGATCACCGGCGTGGAGTCGGAGGCCGTGGCGACGGTGTCGGTGGGGGGCATGGCGCTCATTCCGTGAACCGTCCCCCGGAGGCAGCCAGGGCGAGGAGCCGGGGGGTGGGCTGCATCCGCGGGCCGAGGTCCGCCAGCGGCTCGAGCCGACGGACGATCTCCGCCGCACCGAGCGCGTCGGCCCAGGCGAGGAGGCCGCCGCGGAACGGCGGGAAGCCCAGGGCATGGATCATCGCCAGATCGACGTCGTTGCCGTCGCGGACGATTCCCTCCTCGAGCACCCGTGTCGCTTCGAGGACGACCGGGAGGAAGAGGCGATCGGCGATCGAGGCGTCGGGGGTCGATCGTTCGGGCAGGCGGTACGGCGCGACCAGCGGCGCGATCGTCGCGGAGGCGTCGGCCTGGGGGCGTTCCGCGCGGTCGTGGGAATGGTCGTAGAACCCTCCGCCCGACTTGCGCCCCAGGCGGCCGGCGCGGACGAGGGCGGGGATCACCGGTGAGGCCTCGATCCGGTCGCCGTAGGCTTCGGCCAGCACGAGCCCGGCGTAGAACGCGGTGTCGAGGCCGATCAGGTCGTACAGTTCCAGGGGCCCCAAGGGCATGCCGAACCGGCGCGCGACGCGGTCGATCCGGGTGGCCGGTGTCCCTTCGCGCAGCATCTCCACCGACTCGTGGAGGTAGGGCATGAGGAGACGGTTGACGAGGAACCCGGGGCTGTCCTGGACGACGATCGGGCACTTGCCGAGCAGTTTGGCATGGGCCACGGCCACCGCGACGGTGGCATCGGTCGTCGCGGGGCCGCGCACCACCTCGACCAGCGTCATCCGCCGGACCGGATTGAAGAAGTGGAGCCCGCAGAACCGGCCCGGGTCGCGCAGTGCCCTCGCCAGCCGCGCGATCGGGTTGGTCGAGGTGTTGGTGGCGATCACGGCGGTCGGTCCGACCACCGTCTCGATATCCCGGAGAAGGGTGAGCTTGACGTCGCTGCGCTCCACCGCCGACTCGATCACCAGATCGGCGTCCGACAGGAGACTGGTCTGTGTCGCCGTGCGCAGCTGCCCGGCCAACGCCCCCGCCCGTGCCGGATCGGCCCGGCGCGTGGCGCGGTCCCAGGCCGCCTCCTCGAGGATGCCCGGTACCGCCCGGGCGAGGGCGTCGCGATCGATGTCGATCAGCGACACGGCAAAGCCCGACCGGAGATGCGCCGCCGCGATCCCCGCGCCCATGATTCCGGCGCCGACCACGGCGGGCCGCGTCGGCGTGGTGACGGTTCCCGCCGCGTCGCCCGCCGCGACGCCGGTGTCGCGGCGGTTTCGTTCACCGAGGCGGAACACGCGGACGAGGTTGCGGGCCACCGGGCTGGTCACGAGGCGCGCGAAGGCCTTGGATTCGATCTTCGCGGCCGCCGTCGCCCGCAGGTCGAGGCCGGCGATGATCGTGTCGAGAACCGCCGGCGGCGCCGGATAGTGGCCCCCGGTGCGCCCGGCGATCACCGCCGCGGAGGTGGCGGCGAGGAAGTCGCGCTCCGCGGGGTCGATGTCGACGGTCCCTGCCAAACGCCGCCGCCGCGCCATGTGGCTGTTGTCGGCCCGCAGCCAGTCGATCAGGCTCCGGGCCGCCGCCATCGCCTGCTGGGGGGGCACGCACGCGTCCGCCAATCCCAGCCGGGCCGCGGTCGGTCCGTCGATCGACTCGCCGGCCGCGATCATCTCCACCGCCGCCCCCGGTCCCACCAGACGGGGAAGCAGCACCGTTCCCCCCCATCCCGGCATCAGGCCGAGCTTCACCTCCGGGAATCCGAGGGCGGTGTGGGGGGCCGAGGTGGTGATCCGGGCATCGCACGCCAGCGCGATCTCCAGGCCTCCCCCCAGGCAGGCACCGTCGATCACCGCCACGCTGGGCCAGGGGCGACTGGCCAGCCGCGCGAACAGGTCACGGCCGGCCTGGCAGATCCATTCGATGTCGGGCGGAGCCGCCCGGAGCAGAGTCTCGAGGCGGCCGATGTCGGCCCCACTGAAGAAGGATCCGGGGCGGCCCGACGCGAGAATCAGCCCCAGGGGGGGCAGGCCGGTGTCGAGCTGGTCGAGCAGCGCCTCGAGATCGAGGAGAAACGTCTGCGTGACGACGTTGTGGCGGTGGCCGGGAACGTGGATCGTCGCGGTGACGATGCCGGCGGGATCGCAATCGGCGCGGAGTGTCTCGAAGACCCAGCTTTCGGCCCCGTCGCTGCCGGCCGGCACGTCCCCGGTGTCGCGGTCACCATGCGGCCGGGTGCTCATGGTTGATCGCCTGCCGAATCCCTGGACGGGGTTGGCGAAACTTGCCTGCCCCGGGAAAACCGGTAGTGTATCGGGTCCGCTGGGTGATGCAGACTGTCCTGATCGTGCCGTCCACAGCGGGTGCCGGTGGCCGGCACCGGGGTGTGTCATTCCGCGCGGCGAATCTTCCTCCACGGACGGTAACCAGATCCCATGCCCCAGACATCCGCTTCCTCGTGGTGTGCTCGTGGTCTCGCGGCGTTCGCGGCGACCGCACCGTTTCTGCCGCCGGCCGCCCGGACCGGGCTGCAGCGACAGACTCGCGGTTCGGCGGCAGTGCGGCCGGGGATGGTGCGATTGGCGATGGTCTGGCTGGGGTTGGTGGCGGTGGTTGTCGTGGGGCGGTTGCTCCAGCCGGCCTGGAACGTGACGCCATGCACCGCAGTCGCCCTTGTGGCAGGCGCCGTCTTCCCCTGGCCGTTGGTCGCCGCGAGCGTGCCCCTGGCGGGATTGGCAGTGAGCAATCTGATTCTCCCCGGGTACGGAAGCGTGGCGATGGCGGCGATCGTCTTCGTCGCTTCAGCTTGGCCGGTGTGCCTGAGCGGGCTGGTCCGGTCGGGCCGGCCGCTGGGAATCGCGGCCGGGGCGCTGGTCAGTTCGGTGGTCTTTTTCCTCGTGACCAATCTGGCGTACTGGTGGTTGTCGAACGACTATCCGCATACCCTCGCGGGTGTCGGCGCCTGTTTTGTGGCAGCCGTGCCCTTCTTCCGCTGGATGCCGGTCGGCGATGTGGTGTGGAGCCTGGCGCTGACAACCGCCTTGGCCGCGATCGGGCACCGGTTCGCCGCATCCGCACGGCAGTCAGTCTCCGCCGCTGCCGCAGCGGTGGGCAGGCTTCCCGAATGATCGCCGGAAAAACCAGGATGGCCAGACGCGAATGGACGGCGATTGGCAGGTAGAGTATTGAAGTCAGTGAGCCGAGTCCTGACGGCGGGTTCCCCGCGGATGGCCGGTCATGTGCTCGTCGATTGCTTGCGGGAATGGCGGAATTGGCAGACGCGCCAGGTTGAGGGCCTGGTGGTAGTAATACCGTGCAGGTTCAAGTCCTGTTTCCCGCACTTGGTGGTTGGGTCGGTCTGACGGGCAGATCACGCGTGGCCTGCCGTCGCATGGTCGCCCGGTGGGCGTGGCTGGTGAGTCATGTCCATGGGCAGCGTGTCGATGGGGGGCCGATCCGGTGCTGCCCGGGGCGATGGCGGGCGTTGTGGCGAGGTGGGGAGGCAGCGGGCATTGCCGGTCGTCAGCCTCGTGAACCACTGCCGTCCCCGTCGCTTCTTCTTTTCTTCCGCAGTCTCTTCGCAGGATCGCCGGCAGGATCGTTGCCTTGAGTGGGGCTGAGCGGACCGGCAAGAGGCTTTTTCTCGGAGGGTTTCCTGATGGCCGGTGGTGGAGCGGGCGAGTCCAACCCAGAGCATGTGGACGCCGATCGCAGCGTGCCCGGTGAACACGTGGGCAGTGTTGCAGTGCCCACAGGCAGTGTTGCAGTGCCAACAGGCAGTGTTGCAGTGCCAACAGGCGGTGGCGCGGATGCTGCGGGAGCCGATGGTTCGACCCCCGACCTGCCGGCTGGCAGTTTCCCTGAGGCAATCGATGCTGCCGGGGGCGACGCCGCCGCGCGGCGACGGATCGCGATCGGGACCCAGCGCCCGGGGGTGAAGCCTCCGCGACTGCCGCCGCGGCACCAGTATGCGTCGCCGGCCGCTCCCGCTCCTGGCGCGGCTGCAAACTCCGCCGGCGAGGCGTCTCCCACGACCGACGCCCCCCCGCGCCCCCTTCCGCCTCCCTGGCCGACCCCCGCCGTCGTGTTGGGCCCCGTCGCTCCCCCACCGGCCCAGCCGCCTGTTGAAGGTGGCGATCCGCTGCCGCAGCCCCCTGCCGCCCCCCCCGGTGAACGGGGCGAGCCACGGTCCGGTGGTGGCAAGCAGCGCCGCCCGCAACGGCAGGGCGCCTCGGCATTCGAGGTTCAGCGGCCGGTGAAGCGGGTGGCGCCACCGAGCATCCGCGGCGCCCTCGAGGATGATCTCGAGGCCGACTTCGCCGCCGCGATGGAGGGAATCGCGGTCGACGAACTGCTCACGAAGGTCCCCGCCGACAAGGCCGAGGCACCGCTCGAACCCGGTTCACGGATCACCGGGACGGTGGTCAGTTTCGGTCCCGACACGGCGTTCGTCGATCTCGGCGGCCGTCGGCAGGGGGCGCTGCAACTGGCCGGAATCGATCCGGTGCCCGAGGTCGGCGCCGTTCTCGAATTGTCGGTCGGTGGCCGGAACGAGGAGGATGGCCTCTACGACGTCGCCCCGGCGAATCGTGCCGTTGCGGTGGAGGACTGGTCGCAACTCGAGGCCGGCATGGTCGTGGCGGCCCGCGTGACCGGCTCCAACAAGGGGGGGCTGGAGTGCGATGTGGCCGGCCTGCGCGGTTTCATGCCGGCGAGTCTGGTGAGCACCTGGCGCATCGAGAACCTCGAGGAGGTGGTCGGCCAGACACTCGAATCGCTCGTGACCGAGATCAACCCCGCCGCCCGGCGCCTCGTGCTGTCGCGGCGCGCCGTGATCGAGCGTCAGGCAGCCGATGCCCGGACAAAGCTGCTCGAGAGCCTCGCCATCGGCGACACGCTCGAGGGGATCGTGCGCAGCGTGCGCGACTTCGGTGCCTTCGTCGACATCGGCGAAGGGGTCGACGGTCTGGTGCACGTGAGCCAACTCTCCTGGGACCGGGTCGCGAAGCCGGAGGATGTCCTCAAGCAGGGCGACAAGGTCCGTGTCGTCGTCAAGAAGATCGACCAGCAGACCGGCAAGATCGGCCTCTCGATCCGCGATACCGCCGAGAGCCCGTGGCAGACGGCCGCGGAGCGCTTTCCGGTCGGCACGACGGTCCGGGGCGCCGTGACGAGGATCGCCCAGTTCGGGGCTTTCGTCCGCCTCGCTCCGGGCATCGAGGGACTTGTCCACGTGTCGGAATTGGCCCACCGTCACGTCCGCAGTGTCGGCGACGTGGTGAAGGAGGGGGAGGCGGTCGAGTGCCGAGTCCTCGCCGTCGATCCGGACGAGCAGCGCATGTCGCTCTCCATCAAGGCGCTGGCCGCCCTCGCCCAGCCCGCCGCGTCTCCGGCAGCGGAGCAGCAGGCGGTCGAGGAACCACCTCCGCCGCCGGTGAAGCGGTCGAACAAGCCGCTCAAGGGTGGGCTCGGGGGAGGTTCGGCGGCGGACCGGTTCGGCCTCACGTGGTGAGCCGTCAAGGGCGCCGTGCCCGCGTGACCGCCGGGAGAGCGGTGCGGTCGCGGCATGCGTCGGGGGCACGCCCGAAGGCAGTCTGCCGCGGCCAGCGCGTCAGGGATCGCGGCGGGCGAAGATCGCGCAGGCCAGCGTCAGATACGCCGCGGCGTGCAGCAGCGTGAGGCCCACACCCGATTGCCAGGAGAAATCGGGGCTCTCCACCAGCATCCGGATCCGTCCCCCGATGGCGAAATCGCGCATCAACTGCCGATCGACCATCGTGTCGAGGTCCTCGATGTGGGGGAGCACGGCGTAGAAGGCGTCGGCCACCCGCCCCGCGGTGCTCCTGTGGAATGCGGAACCGGGCTGTTGCGGGCCGTCGATCGACGGCTTCCGCCCCCGCAGCGCTTCGGCCACGCTGGTCGGCCGGGGCTTGCCCACGTTCTCCTCGCGCAGCCGGCTGGCGACCGACTGCTGGTGCATGACTCCGACGATGAAGAGGATCGCCCAGTAGCTCACCGTCACGAGCATCGCCGCGGGAGCCGAGCGGGTGATCACCCCGGTGCACACGCTCACCGCGAGGAGAAGGGCGAAAAACAGCACCAGGCTCGGGAGGGCGAGGACCACGCCGGGGGACCGGACATCGGAGAGGAGCACGGTCACCACCCAGGTCGCGAGGATCAGGGTGCCCAGCAGCGCCGTCACGAACAGCAAGGCAGCGGCGTATTTGAAGACGATCAACTGCCAGCGTGGGATTGGGCGCACAAGCAGCAGTTCGAGTGTCCCCTTGCGGAGCATGGTGGGCACGAAGGCGGCGGTCACCACCACGCAGACGAGGAGCAGGATCGTGCTCCCCAGGCCGGTGCAGAGCAGTTTCTGGAGGATGAAGACCTCGAGCCCCAGCGGCGCGCCCTGCGCGGGGGTCAGGTCGAGGCCCCCGAAAAAGAGCGTGAAGCGGTGGGGCCAGAGGAGCTTCAGGTCGGGGCCGGGAGCGACGGTCATCTCCCATGTCTGGCCGCCGATCGTCCGGCTGACGGCGTTTGTCGTCTCGCGGATCCCGGTCGCCGTCCAGAGCCGGCCGTCGGGGATCTTCCCGAAGCGTTCCTCGATGGCGGCGGTCTTCTCCGCCACACCCACCATCGGCAGCACGTTGCGCGCGAGTGTCACCTTCCAGGAGGTGCCGGGGACGTCGTCCCCCTGCGGCTCGGCGGCGGCGATCCAGGCCACCGAGCCGTCGAGCCTCGCAAGGGCGTCGGCCACCGAGCCGGTGGCGAGATCGAAGCCCTCCAGATCCGCCCCCAGCGCCTTCGCCGTCAGGTCGAGGAAGGTGCGGCCCACCGGCAGCGGCTCCACCCGGCCGGAGAGCGCCGTCACGAAGAGGATCACGATCGCCGCCAGCAGCAGCCAGAGGATCCGTGCGTCGCGGAACTCGAGCCAGGAATCCTTGAACATCGCCATGGCGGTGCGAACCAGACCGGGACCGCGGGGGAGGCGATCGGGGATCGATTCGGCCACGAAGGTCGTCATGCCGTCGGCCCTCTGCTGTGGGCGATCTCGAGGTAGATCTCCTCGAGGCTGCCCCGCTCCCGCTCCAGGTGCCGCAGCGCCAGTCCCGCGGCGGCGGAAGCGGCGAGGAACCGATCGAGCAGTTCCTCTGGATCGCCCCCGGGCAGGTCGCCAGCGCTGAGGCGGAAGAAACCGGGTCGCTCGGCAGGGTCGAGGCGGAAGCCGGGAAACCGCCGGTCGGCGGGCGGACGTGCGAAACCGACGAGCCAACTCGGCTTGGAACCCACGAGTTCCGGAACGGTGCCCGCGAGGACCATCTTCCCCTTGCGCATGATCGCCACGCGGTCGCAGAGTTGCTCCACCTCGCCGAGCAGATGGCTGTTGATGAAGATCGTCACGCCGCGGTCCCGTTCCGCCAGCAGCAGTTCACGGATCTGCCGCCGCCCCACCGGATCGACGCCGTCGGTCGGTTCGTCGAGGAACAGGACGCCGGGACGGTGGAGCAGCGCCTGCGCCAGGCCGAGCCGCTGCTTCATACCCTTGGAGTAGCCGCGGATCCGCAGCCGTTCGCGGCCGGCGAGCCCGAGGGTGGCGAGCAATTCCCCGGTTCGCTGCCGACGGTCGCTCCGCGAGAGCCCCTGCAGGCCGCCGTAGACGTCGAGGAGGCTCGGCGCGGTGTGGTACTCGGGGAGCCGATGGTCCTCGGGCAGATACCCCACCAGCCGCCGTGCCGCCACGCTCCCGACCGGGCGGCCGAGGAGGTGGGCCGACCCTCCTGTGGGCAGCACCATGCCGAGAAGGATCTTGACCAGCGTCGTCTTTCCCGCGCCGTTCTGGCCGAGGAGTCCGAAGATCTCGCCGCGCGCGACCGAGAGACTCACGCCGCCGAGCGCCTTGACGGATCCATAGTCCTTCTCGAGCCCATCCACTGCGACGACGGTTTCATGGCCGTTCACCACGGCGGTCCTCGGGACGGGGCGGGGGACGGGTCGGGGCCGGGGCTGGGACGGGTCGGGGCCGGGGCTGGGACGGGTCGGGGCCGGGGCTGGGACGGGTCGGGGCCGGGG
>SXWA01000155.1 GCA_005791575.1 Planctomycetaceae bacterium | reverse complement strand
GGCTTTCGTCTCGCCAGTCCGGTCAGCAGCCCCTCCGGCGTGCCGGAGATCGATCCCGCCGGCATGGGCTCGGTGCTGGCCATCGTGACCGGCGCCCTCGGCCTCCTCGAGCGCCGGCGGGCACGGCGCTGACGGTTGCCTGCGGGCGGCGATCCACGATCCCGCTGACACCGCGGCGGGAGCCGGACTTCGCGGGGGCCGAAGGGCCCCGGCAGCATTCCACGGTATTCGCCAAACGAGCCCCGAAACGGAGCCGTCGTCGCCACCCTCCGATGCGGTGTCTCTGGCCCCTGCGGTACGCTGATCGGGCCTCCGTGCCCCGACCGCACGACCCCAGGAGCGCTGCGATGAACCGTGCCGCCGCCACCCTCCCGCCGTTCCTCCCTCGAACGCCCCTGTCGCGGCGCCAAGCGGGAGCCGCCGCCGGGGCGTTCGTCGCCGCCGCGTGGCAGGGCACCTTGGCGGGCGCCGACGCGCCAGCCGGCGCCGCCCAGCGGCCCGTGGCGTTCGTCGGCGGGACGGTGCTGCCGATCTCGGCGCCGCCGATCACCGCCGGCACGGTCGTCGTGGCCGGCGGGAAGATCACCGCCGTCGGCCCCGCGGCGACGACGGCCGTGCCCCCGGACGCCGAGCGGATCGACTGCTCTGGCAAGGTGGTGATGCCCGGCCTCGTCGACACCCACAGCCATGTCGGCGGCGGCTGGGGGGGCGATGCCAGTGCGCCGATCCAGCCCGACGTCCGCGTCCTCGACAGCATCAACGTGCGCGACGCCGGGTTCCGCAAGTGCCGCGCCGGCGGCCTCACCACGCTCAACATCATGCCCGGCTCGGGGCATCTCCTCTCCGGCCAGACGATCTACGCCAAGCTGCGCAAGGCCGCCACGATCGACGACTTCCTCATCCGCGATTCCGCCGGGGTGATCCTCGCCGGGATGAAGATGGCCAACGGCACCAATTCGCAGAAGGAGCCGCCGTTCCCCGGCACGCGCTCCAAGTCGGCGGCGCTGGTGCGGCAGAAGTTCCTCGCCGCCGAGAAGTACCGGCGCACGCTCGCCGAGGGGGCCGGCGACGCCGAGAAGATCCCCGACCGCGATCTGGAGATGGAGGGGCTCGTCGAGGTCCTCGACGGCCGGCGCGTCGTCCACCACCACTGCCACCGCGCCGACGACATCCTCACGGTGCTGCGCCTCAAAGATGAGTTCGGCTTCAAGGTGGTGCTCCACCACGTCAGCGAGGCGTGGAAGGTGGCGCCGCAATTGGCCCGCGCCGGCGTCGGCTGCTCGGTGATCGTCGTCGACGCTCCCGGCGGGAAGATCGAGGCGGCGGAGATGTCGCTGGCCACCGGGGCGATCCTCGAACGCGAGGGGGTGCCGGTGGCGTTTCACACCGACGATCCCGTCACCGACTCGCGGCTCTTCTTCCGGGCCGCGGCGCTGGCGGTGCGGGCCGGGATGTCGCGCGACAAGGCGCTCGAGGCGCTGACCCTTGCCGGGGCGCGGATGCTCGAGCTCGACGCGCGCGTCGGGTCGCTCGAGGTGGGCAAGGACGGCGACGTGATCGTGCTCTCGGGCGATCCGCTGGCGCTGCGCACCAAGGTCCTCCAGACGTGGGTCGAGGGGGTGAAGGTCTTCGACCGCGACGATCCCGACGACCGGCTGTTTGCCGTCGGTGGCTACGGCGCCGGCCACGACCAGCGCGCCCACGGCTGCTGCACCGACAACCGCCTCAACGAATGACCCCCCTGCTCACGAGGGGCGCCGGCTGTCGGCCAGGAGGATCACCACGCGGCGGCCGTCGCTGAACCACGGGTCGCCGGTGAGGTTGCGGCCCGGGGAGGCGCGGTCGCGGCGGCCGACGCCACCGACGTAGCCGGCGGCCTGGACACGACCGGCCGCCAGCAGGTCTTCGAGGACGTAGTCGCGCGATTCGTCGATGTCGGGGTCGATGCGGTGGGTGGTCAGGTTCCAGGCGTGACGCGTGAACCGGACGCCGATGTCGCGGCTCACCTGCCCGACCCACACCGGCTTGCCGCCGAATGCCAGCGTCGAGAGCCAGAGGCGCAGATGGAGCCGCTCGTTGATCGTGCGGCGCGTGCGCTGCAGGGCGATGTCCTGGTCGCGGCCGAAGAGGTGCAGGGCGCTGACCGGCGAGTAGCGGTAGCTCGTGCCGAGGAGAAACGCCTTGGCGGTCTTCCAGCAGGTGGCGAGGGTGATCGACTCGCTTTCGTCCCAGCGGGCGATGAACGCCGCCAGGAGCGCGGGGAAGCTGCCGATGACGACGAGATTCACCGGGTCGCCGGTGCGCGTGGCGGCGGCGTTGGTCGTCGCCGCCGGCAGCGCCGCGAGGCGCGAGGCGAGATCGGCCAGCGCACATTCGACCACGTCGGCCGGTGGGACGACGCTCGCGAAATCGCGGCGCAGGTAGTCGGCGTCGATCCCCGGCACCGGGACGGTGAAGTGGAAATCGGCCACCGCCGGCGGCGGAGCGGCGTCGGCCGCGCGGGCGAAGGCCTCGCCGGGGCTGCCGAGCGCCACGAGGCGCACGTGGACCGCCTTCGTGCCGGCGTCGGCGGTGGCAAACACGAATCCCTCCGCGCTGCTCCCCGGCTCGACCGGCACGAGGCGGAAGGCGAGGTGCCGGAACAGGTCGTCCATCCGCCGGTTGGCCTGCCACGCGGAGAGCAGCTTGAGCGGTGCGAGGAGGACCAGCGGCAGGAGAAACCAGCCCAGCGCTCCGAACGCCGCCAGGCGGCGGAGGAACGAATGGTGGCAGACCCCCGCCGCCTCGGTCGCCGTGAAGTAGGCCGGGTCGAGGCTCACCACCTGGAGGCGGAGCCCCTCGGCAGAGCGGTTCTCGACGCGCACGAAGACCGGCTGGATGCCGTGGCGGCCGACCGGCACGCCGAAGATCCGGCGCGATTCGGCCGTCGTCGGCACGGCGACGGTGACGCACGCGGCGGCGTTTTCCTGCCGCTGCGACCGGGCGATGAAGGGGCGGAACCCCGGCTCGGGGTCGTAGACGACGACGAACAGCCGGCGGAGCCGGTCGCGGATGGTGGCGAGAGCACGATCGATCATCGGTGTCGCTCGCGGTTGCGGGCCACATGCCACGGTGCGGGTGCGCCATCCGCGGAGCCCGTGTACCGGCCGAAAGTACCCAAGGATAGGACGGACAACGGCACTTTCGTAAGCCATTGCGCGGTGATGGAGGCCCATTGACCGGGGCTTTGGCCTTCGCTGATCCGGTCCCTCGCCCAGTGGCAGGTGGGGTTCCACACGCTCGCCCTGCTCGTGGTCGTCATCTTCAGCACATGCTCCATCACATGCCTCCTGCCGCGGCAGGGCCGCTGGAAGCCCTGTCGGTCGAACGCTCCGTGAAGATGGCCGGGCGTCAGACGCCGATCGATGGCCGGTTATCAGGCTGTGGCCACACAGCCTGCTGCACCTCACGGATGAGGTGCCGGGAGCGCAGCTCCCGTGAAAAGCGCAGCGTTTCGGGTGGCCAAAGGCCAGGGATGGACTTTGGCCACGGGCTGCCAACGTTGGCGATCAGCGGCTCGCGACCTTGCGGTCATCCGCGCCGCTTGGCTTCATCGCGAGTCCGCTGCATCGCGTTGTGATGCGCTTTCGCGTTGACCTACGGGCTGCAATTCAAACACTCTTCCGAATACCGCAGCGTCCGCCAATTGACCCGCCTTCAGGGCCGCCCGCACAGCGTCCAGTTTGCGTGCATCACTGACGCTCAGGTACGGAGCCCAACCAGTGTCGTCGTCGATTAACTCGACCTCGATCTCCGCCGCATAACGTCCCTCATGGATCAATTTGATTTTCTTTTTTTCGCTCACGGGCGGCGCCTCCTCGTAAACGTCTCATCCCAAAGGGTCGGGTCAGGCTTGTAGGCCGTTACCAGCACAACAGGCGTATTGTATCCACGAGGCATACCCCACACAGCATGAACCGGGCTGCCGCCGACTGTCCGCTGGGAGAACAAGCACGGCAGCGCCCTTCGGATACTCGGGATATTCCTCGACGATGACTGCAGAGCCAACGCCCGCGAGGAGTTCATCGACCGTGAGTCCATCGTCAGCGAGAGCGTCGTACCCGTGCTCGGATATCCGAACGTCTCCGGCGGTGATCAGGGCGGCGAACTGTTGCCAGAGGCGCGACACCGTGCACTCTCCGGGTTTTCAGCTCTTCCGCATAACGACTGCGATCAATGGCTCGCGGCCACGGGGTAGTCGTCAATCAAGACGATGCCCGCGAGTCCATTGGATCGCGTGGTTCCGTGTGCTTTTTCACCGGCCCCGACACGATCTTTCTGCCGGAGGCCTTTTGCCTCTCACGCAGACGCCGTCGAAACTCAGCGACGTCGCCGCCGCTGGCTTCCAGAAGGCGTCGGCGCGCCTCGTGAATTTCCGCCACCACGGGATCTGCGTAGAGCGATTCAACCTGCATCGGAAAACTCCTCAGGCGTGACGATCAGCGGCGGCGAAAAGCCCTCGGCCCTGAGTGTCTCGTACAGGGCTGGCAGCAAATCCGCATTTGCGATGTGCTTGCAGTTCCACGTCAGCAAGTAGTCTACGCCAGCCGTGGCAGCCAGGGCGACGTGTTGTGCATCTGCGGCTGCTTTTGCAGGCAGCAGATGGCGGGCGATGAGTAGGTCGGCAAGACGGTCAGCTTCCGCCGATTCGCCAAGAAGCGGCAAGCCGTCCAGCAGGCGAAGACGGTCGGCTGCTGCAGTGGTATCGCCCGCCCCAGCCTCATCGAGCACCAGCTGGCTGATGTAGAGGTCAAAACCCTCACGCCGCTGCTTCCACCAACGACGCGTCAACTCTTGGCGAGCTTGGAAAACCACATCCGACGCCGATCGTGCAGTCAGGTAGCCGACAATCGAGGTTTCGACGTAAATCGCACTCATAACACGTCACTTATCTCACGGAACGGCAATGGTGAACGAGGTCGCGAAGAAAAGCACCGACCTATCGATGCCGGATGATCGCGACCTTCGGTCCACCATTTTGTTCGCTACTCACATCGGGGGAGGCCAATGACTTGACCAGTCGACAGACCATTTTTCTGGTTGGCAATTCAAAAGCAAACCCGGTTCAAGGGGCGTCAAGTACTCAAAAAATCGTTTTCCTTCGTATAGCTTTTGAATCGTAGTTTCCATGGATTTTATAGTAACCTCCGCCACTATAATTAGTCCCGGAGGCGCAAAATACGGATTGCAATCGATACTGCAAATCTGCGCAAAGTACACGGAATAATACAACCCTTCGGGTAACTCAACGACTGCGAAAGGCCAGTATCCTTTTTCCGTGAATTCCTCATCAAAAGGAATAGGAAACCTCAAAATAGGTGATTTACTCATTCGTTAGGCAGTTCAAATGGCTTTACCTTGATACCCTTGAGTAACGCTTCGAAGTCTTCAGGCTTCATTGGCTTGGTAGGCCTTGCTACGCCATGTGTCTTCAAGCTGCCGTCGGGATTGACACCCTGCTGAATGATCTCAAGTCCTTCTGGAATGCTAACGACTTGATGAGGACCATTTTTCTTCACGTTTGGATCGGCTGGGTTGGGTTTGTTGGAAGGCCCTTTTGTATTGATCTTCACGTTTCCATTTTCGTCTACTTCGATTTCCCCTTTCTTTAGTGGAAGACACGATTCCCCTCCGCGAAACACGGGAACTTTTGTGGGATCGTATGGTTCATTCACCTTTTTGGGCTGACTGTGGCGCGTTCACGAGCGCCGGTCGCAATGTAGCACACCCCCACGGCAAGGGATGCAGATGTAGTCCTTGAGAGGGGGCATGGCTCACGGGCTGCCAGCAGGCTGTGGCCAAACAGCCTGCTGCACCTCACGGATGAGGTGCCGGGAGCGCAGCTCCCGTGAAAAGCGCAGTTTTTCGGGTGGCCAAAGGCCATGGATGGACTTTGGCCACGGGCTGGTAGGCTGCCGCGCGCCCTCGGCCGGCCGTGGCGTTGCCGCGGCGCGGATGGAAGTGCCAGGCTGCGGCCAGCCGGGCCTGTGGCAGGTGGGGGTGACGTATGATCACATCCCGAGGCGGCACCACGTTGGAGGAAAAGGGAAGCGATGGCGATCCGTTGTTGGGTGGCGCTGGGGATCGCGATGATGGGCCCCATGCCCGTCATCCGAGCCGCCCCGCCGATCGTGATCGCCCACCGCGGCGCCAGTGCCTACCTGCCGGAGCACACGCTGCCGGCCAAGGCGCTGGCGGTCGGGCAGGGGGCCGACTTTGTCGAGCAGGACGTCGTCGCCTCGCGCGACGGTGTGCCGGTCGTCCTCCACGACATCCACCTCGACGGCGTCAGCGACGTCGCCGAGCGCTTTCCCGGCCGGGCCCGCGCGGACGGCCGCTTCTACTGCGCCGACTTCACGCTCGCCGAGCTGCGCCTGCTTTCCATCGTCGAGCGGTTCCACCACCGCGACGGCCGGCAGATCTACCCGGGGCGGTTTCCCAAGGACGAGGGCCGGCTCACGCTGGCCACGCTCGAGGAGGAACTGCGCTTCCTCGCCGGGCTGTCGCGGGCGCTCGGCCGGCCGGTGGGCATCTACCCGGAGATCAAACAGCCCGCCTTCCACCGCCGCCACGGGCACGACCTGTCGCGGCTGGTGCTCGATGTCCTTGCGCGGGCGGGTCATGCCACCCGCGCCGACCGCTGCTACGTGCAGTGCTTCGATCCGGCCGAGGTGCGGCGGATCCGCCATGAACTCGGCTGGCAGGGGAACCTCGTTCAGCTCGTCGGCGGCGACGCTGCCGACCTTGTCGCGGGCGACGGCCTGGCGCGGATCGCCGATGTCGCCGATGGCCTCGGGCCGGCGCTCGACCTCGTCGTCGGTCCCGACGGCCGGACGACCGACCTCGTCGCCCGCGCGCACGCGGCCGGGCTGGTCGTCCACCCCTGGACGGCACGGCGCGACGACCTGCCGCGCTGGGCGGGATCGTTCGACGAGCTGATGGAACGCCTCGGCGCCGCCGGTGTCGACGGCGTGTTCACCGATTTTCCCGACCTCGCCGTGGCGTGGCGGGCGCGGCAGCCAGACGACGGAGGTGGGCGATGAGGATCGAGAGACGCGACGCACTGCGGCGGGTGGCGGGGGTGTGGGCCGGTGGCACCGCCGGCTGGGCGGCGCGGGGAACATTGGCCTGGGCGGCGCAGGGGGCAGAAGGCCAGCTCCTCGCCGTCCGCGGGGCAACGGTCCACACGATGGCCGGGCCGCCACTGACCGACGGCGTGGTGGTGATCCGCGACGGCAAGGTGGCCGCGGTCGGCCCGGCGGCGCAGGTGGCAATTCCCGCCGGCGCCCGGGTGCTCTCCGCCGCGGTCGTCACCCCCGGCCTCGTCGATGCCCACACCGTCGTCGGCCTCACCGGCTACCTCAACCAGGATCAGGACCAGGACCAGCTCGACCCCGCCGAGCCGATCCAACCCGAGCTCCGCGCCCTCGATTCCTACAACCCCCGCGAGCGGCTCGTCGAATGGGTCCGTGGCTTCGGCGTGACCACGCTCCACACCGGCCACGCCCCGGGGGCGCTCGTCTCCGGGCAGACGATGGTCGTCAAGACGCGCGGGGATTCGGTCGAGGAGGCGGCGCTGCTCCCCGTGGCGATGGTGGCGGTGACGCTCGGCGACGACGGCCGCGCCAAGGGAGACGAGAAGAAGTCGCCGGGCACGCGCAGCAAGGCGGTGGCGATGCTCCGCGGCGAACTGGTGAAGACGCGCGACTACGTGCGCAAGCGCGACGCCGCCGATCCCGACAAGCGGCCCGACCGCGACCTGCGCCGCGAGGTGTTTGCCGAGGTGCTCGCCGGGAAGCTGCCCCTGCTGGTCACCGCCAACCGGGCGACCGACATCGATTCGGCCTTGCGCGTGGCGGAGGAGTTCGGGATCCGGATCGTGCTCGACTCGGCGGCCGAGGGGTATCTGGTGGCCGAGAGGATCAAGGCCGCGGGGGTGCCGGTGATCGTCCATCCGTCGATGCGCAGAAGCGGCGCCGGGGAGACGGAAAACGCGAGCTTCGAGACGGCGGCGAAGCTCCGCGCCGCGGGGATCCCGATCGCGCTGCAGAGCGGCTTCGAGGCCTACGTGCCCAAGACGCGCGTCTGCCTCTTCGAGGCGGCGATCGCCACCGCCAACGGCCTGTCCACCGAGGAGGCGCTCGCCGCGGTGACCGTCGACGCGGCGCGGATCCTCGGCGTGGCCGACCGGGTGGGCTCGATCGCGGTCGGCCGCGACGGCGACCTGGCGCTGTTCGACGGCGACCCCTTCGAGTACACGACCCACTGCGTGGCCACGGTCATCGACGGCGCGGTGGTCTTCGAGGGCCCGCGCTGACGGTCCGGCGACGAAGGCCTCATGGCCGTGGTTCACTCGCCGCGGCGGGCGATGCCGTCGAGAAACGCAAACACCTCGTCGAGCGCCGCCTGGACGATCACCATGTGCTCGACGTCGGGGATCTCGCGGTAGGTGACCGTGCTCCCGGCGGCGGTGAGCTGCTTGGCGAGGGCGTCGGCCCCGCGCCTGCCGAAGTCGTGCTCGCCGGCGGCGATGAACCAGGGCACGCGCCGGGCCGCCTCGTCCTTGGAGACGGTGCCGCCGCCGCCGAGGCCGACCGCCGCGGTGACGAGCCCGGGGTGCTTCGCCACCTGCCGCGACGTCTGCACCGCCCCCATCGAGTGGCCGACGAGAAACACGCGCGTGCGGTCGATCGGGAAATGGACCGCCAGCGCCCCGAGCATGCCGTCGATGTCGAGCCCGAGGCCGAAGATCCCCTGCCGCGGCGCCACCACCAGCCACCCGCGCTCGACGCCCAGCCGCGCCGCGCGGCCGGCGCCGCAGGTCTCGAAGAACATGTTCTCGCTGCCGCCGGCACCGTGGAGCAGCACCAGCACCGGCAGCGCCCCGGCGGCCGTTTTCGGGGCCCGGAGCCGGACCGGCACCTGCCCGGCCGCCGTCGCCAGCGTGAGCCAGACGTCGTGCTCGCGCGCCGCGGCGGCGATCGTGCCGTCGGCCGCCCCCTTGCCGGCGACGAGCGCTTC
>SXWA01000016.1 GCA_005791575.1 Planctomycetaceae bacterium | reverse complement strand
GCCGGAGCGCTGGCCGGGGCGGCGGGCCGCGCGCCGTCGGCACTGGCCGGGCGCGGGGCGGGCGCCTTCACCTCCTCGAGGTGATCGAGCCATTCCTGCGGCACGGCCGGGGGCAGCGGCATCTCGTCCTCGGCCGCCCGCTCGGCGCAGTCGAGCGGCTTCTCGATCCAGATCCCGTCGTCGGTCAGCTCCATCACGCCGAGCTGCTGCGCGAGCGCGGCGCGCGTGGCGTAGAAGTTGATCCAGATGCTCGTCAGCGCGTCCTGCGAACTGCGCAGGTCGTTGAAGGCGAAGATCAGGTTGAGGGTCGCGGTGGGGCCGAGCTGGCCGGCGGTGGGATCGACCGGGGGGCTCGTGCCGTCGGGCCCCGGCATCGGCGGCGGCGGGGCGGGCTGGGCAAGGTTGAGGCGGGTCTGATCGACGCGGCGGATGGCGATGATCACCGCGCGCCGTTGCGTCTCGAGGTTCTGCTTGTCGAGATCGAGCTGGCGGAGCGACTGCCGCAGGGCGAGCTTGATCCGGTCCTCGTACTGGATCTGCTGGCGCCGCACCTGCTGGTAGTCGAGGATCGCCTGGCGGAAGTTGTTGCGCTCGGTGAGCCGGGTGAACGGCGCGTCGAACTGCAGCCCGGCCGCCAGGCTGCCGGTCGGGGCGCGGAACTTGGCGGGGTTGTTGCCCACGGTGTTGAGGCCGCCGTCGACGACGATGTCGAGCCCGGAGAGGAGGGCCATGGCGTTGAACTGGATGAGCCGCCACTGGTCGACGAGGGCGGCGCGGTTGTTCATCCAGTCGAGGCGGTTGGCGCGGGCGATCTCGAAGGCGACGTCGGGGGAGAGCGGCTCGTAGTCGATGGTGATCGCCTCGACGCGGGCGCGGGCCTGGATCAGCGACATCTCGTCGACGGCGGCGGAGATGTCGGTGACGAGCTTCACGAACCGGTCGGCGGTCTGGCGGAGCGTGGCCTTCGTCATCCCCGCGCGGAGCTTCTCCATCTCCGCCTCGTGCTCGCGGGTGCGGACGAGGAGTTTGGCGAGGTCGTCCTTGAGGAGCCGCATCTCACGGGTGAAGGTCTCGCGCTCCGTGGGGCGCATCCCCGCGAGCCGGCCGGCGCTCGCGGTCGCGGTCCGGCCGAGGTCGGCCTCGACCGCCGCCACCTGCTCCCCGACCCGCTTCCGCAGTTCCCCGAGGCGCGCGAGGCTGGCCTCGATGAGCTGCCGGTCGGCCTCTTCCTCGGCGGCCTCGGTGGCGGCATCGGCCTTCACGGGCGCCGGGTCGTCCGCGGCGGCGGCCGGGGGCGGTGATTCCGCCGCAGCCGGGGCGGGCAGCGTTTCGGGCGCGGCGGCCTGGTCGTCGTCGGTGCGCGGATCCTCGGTTTCCTTGAGCTGCTCCTCCGCGCCGACGGAGTTCTGGGCGAGGAAATCCCCCATGTCGTTCTGCAACGACTGGAGCTCCGGGCTGATGAACTGGAACGGCTTGATGAAGGTCTCGTCGAGGGCGATCGGCGTGTCGGAGGGGATGCAGAGGACGCTGACCTTGTAGGCCTCGAGCTGGTTGGTGAGCGTGGTCTTGGCCTGGAGGAGGCCGGCGCGGTTGGTCTCCACGCTCTGGCGGAGCTGATCGACCTGGTCGAGCCCGACCAGGCCCCCCTCGAGATTGGCGTCGAGGAGCGCCAGGGCCCGCTCTTGGGCGGCGAGGTTCTGTTCGGCGTTGCGCACCTGCTGGCGGAGCTGGAGGAGTCCGAAGAAGCCGCCGACGTTGCCGGCACCACCGCCGGCGAAGCCCGCGCCGCCGGTGCCACCGCCGCCGGTCTGGAGGCCGACACCGTTGCCGCCGAAGAACACGCCGCCGAGGTTGCCGAAGCCGCCGATGCCGGTGCCGGTGAACCCGGTGAAGCCCGTGCCACCGAAGAAGCCGCCGCGCCGCTGGAGCTGCTGGGGGGTCGCGCCGCCGAAGGCGACCTGGAGGAAGAATCCCTGCCGGTAGAACTGGAGCGTGCGCAGGTTGGCCAGCAGCGCCCGCTCGACGATCGTCAGCGGCTCGAGGGCGATCGACCGCCCGGCCCGCTGGAGCAGCGGCTGGATGAGGTTGAAGTTCACCAGCGAGACGTTGTTGTATTTGTCCGGCCCGGCGAACTGCCACATCACCGAGTTGATGAAGCCGACGGTCAGCGTGCCGGCGCTGGCGAAGTATTTCCGCGCCCGGAGGCTCGAGATCGTGGTCCAGGTGGTGGACGCCCCGGCGGCATTGAGCGGCCCGCGGTTGGCGTAGGCGGTGTCGTTGCCGCCGAAGAGCTGGACGTCGAAGCGGAACCGCTCCGTGCTCACGTCGAGCGCGGAGAGGTAGAGGGTCTCGAGTTGGTCCTGCCAGTCGAGCGAGTTGAGGTAGGCCAGGCGCACCGCCGTGGGCAGATCGAGGCGGATGGCGCCACCGGGGGTGATCTCGGCGAAGTCACCGATCCGGTCGCGCCAACTGCCGTTCTCGAGGTCGGTGCGGTCGCCGTTGGCATGCCACCGTGGCCAGCCCGGCTTGCCGTCGACACAGTGCATGTAGCGGTGCGACGTGGGATCGTCCGGCGGCATCGGCGGGAAGATCTGGCTGTATTCGTCGTAGTAGCGGCTCCGCGGATCCATCCGCACGGTGAAGTTGGAGGGGAGGTTCCAGCGCGGATCGCACGACTTCTCGGCGAGCAGCGTGCTCACCTCGCGGTCAGCCTGCAGGTAGTAGCGGCCGCGGGAACAGCCGGCTGCGGCTCCGCAGGCGGCCAGGGCCACCAGCAGGCAGTGCATCGCGACGGATCGCGGAGAGCGCGGCATCAGGGGTGCATCCAGGCCCCCCTGGAGACAACCCGTGTTCGATCGGCCCCGGCGGCGCCGGGCGAACGACCATCGGCATGTCCATCGACCGGCCTTCGCCCCGGGCTTTAGCGATTCTGGCGGCTGGCGAAGCGGGGCAGGATGCGCCGGCGGCGGCGACGATGGAAAAGCCGATTCACCCGGCAGGATCGATTCAACCGATACCGTTGGTCGGTGGACGGCCGGGGAATGGGTCCGCCGCGCTTCCGCACGTGACCGGGAAGCGCCCCCCACGGTGTGAGAACGCTCGATGACACGGCCGGGCCGGTGGCTCGTGTGGGCATGCTGCGGGACGCTGGTCCTCGCGGGCGGGCTCGCCGTCGCGCCGGCCGCCGATCCGCTCGGCTATCCGGCCTCCGTCGGCGACGAGCCGGCCGACCGGGAACCGTTCGTGATCCCCGAGCAGCTGCGGCCGCGGGGCGGGGTCGATCCGGCGCGGGCGCCGCCGTTCGAGGACGCCGATCCCGACCACCGGCTCTCCTGGTTCGAGGAGCCGTTCGGCCCCTCGCCGTGCGACCGCAACCTCGTCGATCCCGCCTGGATGGGTCCGGGGGAATACGCCTACCACAAGTCCCCCGGCCAGTGCTGGTGCACCCGCGACCACACGCGGATGTTCCGCATGGGCTACATGGGCACCCTCTGGTCGAGCACCGAGCTGCTCCTCTGGGCGACCTCCGGCGACACGATTCCGCCGCTCGCCACCGCCAGCCCCGCGGGCGGGGCCGGGATCATCGGCCAGCCCGGCACCACGATCCTCTTCGGCGGCGGCGACGCGCCGGGCACGATGCGGCCGGGCGGCCGGTTCACCGTCGGCGTGTGGTTCGATCCGCGGCAACTCGACGGCATCGAGGCGAGCTACCTCGAACTCGCCCTCGCGAGCCCGGGAGTGTCGGTCGGCAATGCCGCCGGCACGATCCTCGCGCGCCCCTACGTCGATGCCGTCACCGGCCTGCCGGCGGCGCTCGTCGTGCCCTTCCCCGGCGCGGTGCCGGCCGATCCGGCGCTCCTCGCCCAGTCGATCCAGGCCGGGGAGACGAGCCTCTTCAACGGTGCCGAGCTGCTCCTGCGTCATTCGCTCGTCTGCGACACCTTCCATCGCCGCTACCTCGTCGGCGGCTACCGCTACTTCGGCCTCATCGACCGGCTCGCGGTCGCGCAGAACAACGTCATCTCCACCGGCTCCCCCGGCGGCTATCCGCAACTGACCGTCGGCAGCGTCGATCAATTCAACGTCGTCAATCAGTTCCACGGCGGCGAGTTCGGCCTCATCGAGCGCTGGTGGCACCACCGCTGGGGCTTCCAGGCGACCGGCAAGGTCGGCTTCGGCGGCACCGGGATCGGCAGCTCCGTGACCGGCCTCACCACGGCCACGCAGACGGTGCTCAACGCCGACGGCACGACCACCGCGACGCTCGTCTCGAGCACCCCCGGCGGTGTGCTCGCACAGCCGACCAACAGCGGCAACCGCTGGTCGAGCGTGTTCGCCGCCGTCGGCGAGGTGGGGGTCGCGGTGGACTACGGCATCCTCCCGCAGCTGCGCTGCTCGGTGGGCTACACCTGCATCTGGTGGTCGCAGGTGGCCCGCGCCGGCGAGCAGGTGGACGCGACGGTCAACCCGACGCAGTTCCCGCCGGGCACCCTCTCCGGACCGGCTCAGCCCGCCTTCCAGCTCCAGACCACCGACTTCTGGGCCCAGGGGCTCACGCTCGGGCTCGAATACGTGTTCTGATCGACTCTGGATCCGCGAGGGCCGGCCCGGCCGCCTCACGTGGCGTCGATCTCGCGCACCCCCTTGCGGCCGCGCAGCCCCTCCACCGCACCGCGGATCGTCTCGCGCAGCGCCCGCGCCGTGGCGATCGGAATGGCGCGGATCACCAGCCGCGGCGTGGTCACGTCGGAGGCGACCAGTTCGATGTCGCCGAGCGTGAAGGGGCGGAGCCACCACGGCTCGGATAGCCGCGTGTCCTTCACCCGGTAGAGCTCGATCTCCTCGGTGACGCGCGAGAACACGCCGCTGGTGCGGCGGAGCCGCTCGCTGGTGAGCTCGTAGCCGGTGCAGCGGATCTCGAGGAAGCGCCACGCTGCCAGCACGATCGGGATCACCAGCCAGCAGAGGGCGATGGCGAGGAGAAACACCGGCAGGTTCAGCATCTGCGACGGTCGGCCGCGCCAGAGGAGCGCTTCCCCGCCGGGCGCGACCGTCCCGACCGCCGCCCGCGGCAACGGCGGCGGCACCGGGCCGGGAAACAGGCCGCGCACGCTCCGTGCCGCGACCCACTCGGCGAGGCCCGGTTTCCAGACGAGGTCGTCGGGAGCGAGCCGGCCCGCGGCAGCGAGGCCACGCAGCTCCTCTGGCTCGATCGGGCCGAACCGCTCCCCGCCGATCGCGTAGTGCCACTCCCGCGTCATGCCGGCCATCCCCGTGCACCGCCGACAGCCCCGCTCCACGGGCCGCCGACCAGTGGCGAGGATATCCCCGACCGGGTGGCCACCGCCATGGCGGCCTCCCGGTCGGGGGATCTCCGCGTGACCGTCAGCCACGCCGCGCCGGGCGCCGGCCCGCGCGGCGCCGCTCGAGCATGCCGAGCGCCCCGGCGACAAGCGCCACGATGCTGCCGAGGCCCGCCGGATCGATCTCCGGCACGCCACCCGGTCCCGACTGCACCAGGGCGATCTGGTTGCCGAGGTAGGCGTAGTCGATCGAGTAGCCGGTCGGCAGGCCGGTGATCGAGCCGAACGTGCCGGCGAGCGACTGGTACTTGGCGAACACGAGGTTCCCCGTCGG
>SXWA01000154.1 GCA_005791575.1 Planctomycetaceae bacterium | reverse complement strand
GATCTCGTGGGCGATCACGTAGGCCTGCGCGAAGTCACCCGGGGCGCCGAAGCGACGCTTCAGTTCGTCGTAGAAGGCGAGGTCGATGTAGACCTTCTTGTCGAGCGGGCAGTAGAAGGGCCCGGCCGCGGCGCTGGCCATCCCGCACGCACTCTGGACGCGGCCCTCGAAGAGCACGAGCTTGGGAGGTGCGTAGCGGGTCCCGAACGCCTTGGGGAACAGCGCTCCCCAGACGTCCTCGTTGTCGGCGAGGATCGTCTTCACGAATTGGGTCATCGTGTCGTTCGCCTTCTGCGCCTCCGGGCTCCTGGCCACGGGTGCCTTGCCGGGGGCGGGGGCGATCGCCGCCACCTGGCGCGGGTCTGCTCCGAGGAACAGGAACACGAACATCAGGATCAGCGTGAGCAGGCCGCCACCCACGAAGGCGGGGGCCGCCATGCTGCGGCGATCCTCAACGTTTTCGCTCTGCCGACGACCTTCCCAGCGCATGGAACGAACGACTCCTTTGATGGAATGCGCGATGGAACAGCGGCCCGCGCGACCGGGAACTGCAGTGTACGGCTGCCGCGGTACCAGCGGAAGCAACCGGCCGACGGTTCAATCCTCGGGGAGCGGTTGACCGGCCGTTTCCGGCAGGAAGGGCAGCACCGCCAGGCCGACGAGGAACACCAGGCACATGAGCGTGCCGGCGGGCCGGAGGGGTTCCGGAGACCCGGAAAACACCCCGCTGGAGAGCTGCCCGAGGAGGAACGGACCGCTGGCGGCGACGAATCGGCCGACGTTGTAGCAGAAGCTCGTGCCGGTGCTCCGCAGCCGGGTCGGGAACAGTTCCGGGAAGTAGATCGCGTACCCGGCGAACAGCGACAACTGGCAGAAGCCCATCAGCGGCAGCATCCAGTAGAAGTCGCTGATGTCGTCGAGGAACTGGAACACCAGCGCCGTGGAGAGCAGGGCGAGGACGAGGAAGATGGCGAAGAAGGGCCGCCGGCCGATCCGCTGGCAGATCCGCGCCGCGAGCATCATCCCCGCGAAGGCGCCGATTTGGATCATCATCGAGGCGACACCCGACCAGACCGTGAGGCGGCCCTTGAGTGCCGGCCCCTCGAGCCCCTCCGCCATGAACGTCTTCCGCAGCACGCTCATCTGCAGGTCGATCGAGAAGAAGCCGATGCCCCACAGGCCGATCACGCCGGAGCAGGCGAGCACCATCCCGAAGAGGGCATTGCGGCCCCAGCGGCGCTCGGCGAACAGCGCCCGGTAGCCGCCGAGCACCACGCCGGTCTCCCGCGCCTTCGCCTGCATCGCGCGCCACCGCTCCGGCTCCTTGAGGCCGGAGCGGATGACCAGCGCCAGCACCGCCGGCAGCGCCCCGATGACGAATTTCCAGCGCCACGGCTCCCAGCCGTAGATCAAACCCTCGGCGGTACGGATCTGCCACAGCCCGAGGGCGATGCCGATCGCCGCCGCGCCGAAATTGCCGAGCGCGGAGAAGGCCTGGAGCAGTCCCAGCGCATAGGGTCGGGCCCGATCGGGCATCACCTCAGCCACGAGCGCGACGCCGACGGCAAACTCCCCTCCGACCCCGAGGCCGGTGATGAACCGGTAGAAGGCGAAATCCCAGAAGCCGCGTGACAGCGCTGACAGACCGGTGCACAGCGAGTAGATGAGGATCGTGATCATCATCGTCTTCGCGCGTCCGATCCGGTCGCCGATGACACCGAAGAACAGCCCGCCGGTCGCCCACCCGGCGAGGAAGATGCAGGTGGAGAGTCCGGCGTAGAAGTCGACCTTCTTCTGCAGCGCTTTGGCCTCCTCGGCCGTTGGCGGCTGATCGGGGTTGGCCGGGGCGGTGGCGAGGAGGCTCTCCATCGCCGGCTTCCGCGCGAGGTTGAAGAGTTGCTGGTCGAGGCAGTCGAACAGCCAGCCGAGGGCGGCGACCGTGAGCACGAACCAGTGGTAACGCGTCAGCCCGCGCCACCAGGGGGTGCCGTCCGCGGGTGGGCGGGATCCCGTGGAGCTGAATTGCGGCAGGTCGGCCATGGGCGGCTCCGTACGGCCAGGGGGAATCGGCGGCGATGATGAATCGGCGCCGGGGAAACACCGTCACCGGGGCGGTCCGGGCCGTCGGCCCCCTTCAATCGAGCGTCGCCTCGATCCCCTGCATGTGGGCGATGCTTTCGCGGGCGAGACGCTCCGGGCCCGGAGCATAGTCGAACACCTCGACACTCACCCAGCCGGCATAGCTGATGTCGGCCAGTGCCTGGAGGATCGGCACGAAGTCGACCGCACCGAACCCGGGCCCTTGGAGGTTGACATCGTTGGCATGGAAGTGCTCGAGCCACGCGGCCGAAGCCCGGATGATGTCGGGCACAGGCTCGGCCTCCGCCGACATCGCCTTCACGTCGAGGTGGAGCCGGACGTGGGGTGATCCGATCCGGTCGAGGAGCTGGCAGGTCTCGGCCGCGGTGGTGAGCACGTCGGTCTCGGTAGGGGCCAGGGGTTCGAGGGCGACCACGGTGTCGGTCGCCTCGAGGGCGGGCAAGAGCCGTGAAAAGACCTCGTGGAGGTGGTCAAGGGCCATCTCACGGCTCACCCCCGGCACGAGGCTCCGCTGCCGTGGCGACCCGAACACCAGCACCCTGCCCCCGAGGTCGTGGCACAGCCGGGCGAGGTCGCCGAGGTAGGCGACCGTCGCGAGCCTCACCGCCGGATCGGGATGTGTGACATGGAAGCCCTCGGTCTTCGCGAGGAGCCAGTGCAGCCCCATGCACTCGAGCCCCGCGCGGGCGATCGTCCGCACGATCTCGCCGCGGGTCGCCGGGGTGATGTCGGTGGCGAGCGTGGCGAGGGTGAAGGGGGCGATCTCGATGCCGGTGTAGCCGGCCGCGGCCGCGAGATCGCAGGCCTTCGCCAACGGCCAGTCGCCGAAGGTCTCGTTGCAGATCGCGTAGCGGAACGGTGACTTCATGGGGGACCGGTGATCTCGGGGGGGCGGAATTCCGGGGGGGGGCAGATCTCGGGGGGAGAGTGGAGTTGGGGTTCACCGGCCAGTGGGCCGTTCACGCGGCAGGCTTCGGATCGTCGACGCGGGCCGCACGCCCCGTCCGTGCCGAGCGGTAGCAGGCGGTCACGATCGCCACCGCCTTGCGCCCCTCGAGGCCGTCGAGCTCCGGCTGCCGCCCCTCGCGCAGCGCCGCCAGGAACGCGGCGAAGGTGCGGGTGTGGCAGGCATAGTTGATCGCCATCGGGTCGGCGGCGCCGCCGGATGTGGAGCTGGCGGCACCAAACCGGGCCCGGGTGGCATCGTCGTCGGGCAACGCGCTGCGAAACCGCCAGTCGACGAGTTGCTCCTCCTGGATCTCCGCCGTGCCGTCACGGCCGCCGACGAGGATCCGGCGCAGCTGCCCTGGATAGAGACTCGTGGCGGCGAGGATTTGGCCGAGGCCGCCGTTGCGGAAGCGGAGGATCGCGACGCAGGTGTCCTCGACTTCGAGGCGCTCGCGGTCGTGGGAGCGAACCGCCGTCAGGGCGACGACGCTCTCCACGGGGTTCGCACCCGGTTCGAGGCCGGGCGTCATCGCACCGGCGATCCACTGGAGGGCATCGACCCCGTGGATCGACTGGTTCATCAGGGCACCGCCGCCGTCGAGCCGCTTCGTGCCCTGCCAGCGGCCCGGGCCGTAGTAGGCGTCGTCCCGCCACCACGGCACGTGGCAGGAGGCGACGGCCAGGCTTCCGAACCGACCCGCCGCCGCCGCCGCCTGAACCGCGGCGACCACCGGATTGAACCGTTGCGGGAAGATCGCCCCGAGGGTGATGCCGGCGCGCCGGGCGGCGGCGAGCATCCGATCGATCCTCGGCAGGGAGATCTCCAGCGGTTTCTCGCAGATCACGTGCACGCCCCGCCGGGCGGCCGCGAGCACCGCCTCGAGGTGGGCCCCCGAGGGGGTGGCGATGGTGACGAAATCGGGCTTCTCTCGCCGCAGCATCCGTGCCGTGTCGGCGTACCAGCGGCAGCCGTGGGTGTGGGCGAAGGCCTGCCCCTTCTCCTCGGTGCGGCAGGTGGCGGCGACCAGTTCCACCCCCTCGATGTCGGCCAAGGCTCGGGCATGCATCCCGGCGATCGCCCCGATCCCGATGATCGCCGCCCGCATGCGCCTGCTCCTCATTATTCCTTTCGGCCGGATCGCCCTATCCGACGCCCAGTGTGGGGCGTGTGCCGGCGGGGGACAAGGGAAAACGCCGGTCCCGGCGGGGGGAGCCCCGCCGGGAGAGATCGATGCCATAGTCGCGTTGACGGGGCAGATCGTCCTGAGATAATCCGCTGCCAATGGAGCGGTCGCCACGCAGATGTGCGCGGCTGAACGGAGGGATTGTGCCCCACTCGCACCCCATGCTGCCGCGCGGGCCGGGAATACGATCCCCGGTCCGTCCCGTCCGTTTGCACGGCGGATTGCTCGCCTTTTCCCCCGCTCGTTGGTTCCGGCTCGTGGTCCAGAGCCTGCTCGCCGGGTTGATGGTATCGGGTGGGGTCGCCGTGTCGTGGCAGACCGATGATCCGGTGGCCGCCGACGACACACCGTTGTTCACTCCCGGACCGGGAAGCGTCGGGGCGGCGGCAGACCTCGAGGCGCCACGGCAGGGTCGCGACATCGGTGATACGGTGCGTCGTGGGTGGAACGACGGTGGGCTCCTCGATCTCGATTCGGTCGCTCCCGCTGCTCGGGGTGGGGCACGCGGCGGGCCGTCGGCAGCGGCGCTGGTAGGCACGGAGTTCGAGGAACTCGATGCCCAGCAGGCGGCAGGCCGACGTCCATCCGGCGGTGCCGCCGCAGGCGGTGCACCAAGCGCCGCGGGGGCGGTGGGCGACGGTGGCGATGCCCGGCGAGGCGACGGGGCGACGGGTGAAAAGATGCCCGCCACGCCCGACCGGTGGGCCGCACGTTCGGGCTCACCCATGGCCGCGATGCCTGCGGCACCGGGAGCGGTGCCGTTGCCGGCCGTGCCGAGTGGCGTGGGGCTGGGCAGCGACTGCGGTTGGTTGGGGCTGGGCTGCGCGTCGCGGGGAATGTGGATGGCGATCGGCGGCCTCGGCGCCGCCGGCATGG
The DNA here is from genome assembly GCA_005791575.1 of Planctomycetaceae bacterium. Taxonomy (GTDB): domain Bacteria; phylum Planctomycetota; class Planctomycetia; order Pirellulales; family UBA1268; genus F1-20-MAGs016. The sequence continues at coordinate 3,384 of SXWA01000154.1, read as the reverse complement.
TCCTCACGGCGCTGATCGTCCGCGAGCTTTACTTCGTCCGATAGAAGCGGTCGAACAGCGCGTCGTGGACGCGATGGACTCGGGGCGCCGGCCCGCAGTCGTGGCTGCCGACGCGCGGCGCGCACGGACCGCGGTAGATCGGTCCTGCGGTGGCGACTCCGCGGGCTCCCACCAGATCAAACGGGTGAGGAGGGAGTGACGGGTCGCAGGGCGGGCCGGGGATGCACGGCGTGAGCCACCGTGGGTCACCCGGCGCATGGAGGCACGTTGACCCCGCGAGCCAGTCCCCCGCCGCATCGGTCCGCGGCGGAAGGAGTTGGTCGAGAAGGGCAGCGGTTTCCCGCTCGACTTTCGCGGCGTCGGGCAGCGATGCAATGAGGGCCGGCGGGCCCGGGTCGACAGCCGTTCCGCGTCGCCACCGCCGCGTGTCGGGAGCAGAAGCGGGAGCCCCCGGCTCGGCATCCCCATTCCTGCCGGTGGTGCTCTGTGCCGCTGGCAGTGGCGGTGCCGCTGGCAGTGGCGGCGAGTCGCCGGCCGACCCGGTCCCGGCAGCGGCGGGCCACGCGATCAACAGCAGCCCCAAGCACCCGATCCCCCCAAACCACTCACCTCGTGCCGCTATCATCGTGGTCGCCCCTGGTGACTGTCAGAGCATCGACCCGCGGGCGCGCCTCTCTGGAGCGGTTTCCATGGATCCCGGGAGGGCTTTGCTGGAGTCCGCCGCCGCGGCCCTCATCGACCGGCTTGCGGAACGTGGTTTCCATCTTGTCGCCATCGCGGCTGGGGGAGGGAGCGGCGCTGTGGCGACCCTGGCCGGCACTCCCGGCGCGAGCCGGTCGCTGCTCGAGGGGCTGGTGCCCCATGCCCGGGAGGCGGTCGATCGTCTCCTGGGAGGGCCGCAGGAGACGTACTGTTCGTCACGCGCCGCGCGCCGCCTCGCGATGCACGGCTGGTCCCAGGCCCGGCTCCTCGGCAGTCCCGCCAAGGGCGCCATCGGCGGCGCGGTGACGGCCAGTCTGGCGACGACGCGCCCGAAATTGGGAGACCACCGGGTGGTCGCCGCGGTGCAATCGCTGACCGGGACGGCGGTTTTTTCCCTCCGTCTGGAGAAGGGAGCGCGGAGCCGGCGTGAGGAGGAAACGGTCGCTGCCTGGCTGCTGCTGGCGTCCCTGGCCGCCGAGACGGCCGCAGCGCCATTGACGCCCACGCCGTTCCTCAGGCCGGGTGAGGAGGTGCGTGTTGACCGGGCCGACGCCCCCCTGCCATGGCAGGAGCTGTTGGCGGGCAAGCGGGTGGTGGCGGCGGCGGACGGGGATCCGCCCGGTGCCGCACCGGGGCGGCTGGTGTTTCCCGGTTCCTTCGACCCGCTCCACGAGGGGCATCTGGGGATGGCTGCCCTGGCCGGTGCACTGACTGGCCGGCCCGTCGAGTTCGAACTGTCGATCGCCAACGTCGACAAGCCGCTGCTCGACCACATCGAGGTGCGGCGGCGGTCGGACCAGTTCGCCGGGCGCCGGCTCTGGCTCACCCGTGCCGCCACCTTCGTGGAGAAGGTGGCGGTCTTTCCCCGGGCGGTGTTCATTCTCGGAGCCGACACCTTCACGCGGCTGTGGGATCCGCGATACTACGGGGGGTCGGCTGCCGCCGCTGCGGAAGCGGTCGGAAAGATCGCAGCCGGCGTTGACGGCCTGATCGTCTTCGGGCGGGTCCGCGACGGCCGGTTCGCCGCGGCTGCCGACGGGGATGCCCCGGATGCGCTGCGGGCGGTGTCGCGGTTCGTGCCCGAGGAACAGTTCCGCTGCGATCTCTCCAGTACCCTTCTCCGCCGCGAACAGGCCGCATGCGATTCACCATGAACAGGATCCCCTGCCGATCGTCCGGACGGTTGCCGGTGGCGGCTGCGGTGGTCTTCGTCGCCATGCTCCTCGTGTCGCCGGGGATGGGTCGTGCGCAGCCGGCCGATGCGTCGGCGAAGCTGACCGCACGCCTCGATCGCGCCGTCGGCCAGACGATCGATCTCGTGGAACTCACCAGTGGCCGCCGGATGGTTCGTCCGGTTCTGGAAGGGGTCACGCGGCAGCGTGGCAGCGCGACCGCGATCCGCGTGCTCGTCGATCCGGCGGCGCCGCCGCAGACGGTGCAGTTGTCGACCGTGTCGCGGATCATCATCGACCGCGAGGTGGTCTTCGACGCCGGTCCACGGGGTGGGGCGGCGAGGCCCGGCAGCAGCCGGGCACGCGACGGTGGGGGAAGGGCCGCGGCCGCCTCGGCCGCGCGGATGCGTGCCCATGGCATCGAGCCCTGGCCCGTGCGCTCCGCTGCCGAACATGCCGCGGAGGTGGCCGATCTGCAGGCGTTCGTCGCCCGTGTGCGGCAGGACTTTCCCGGCCTCGAGGAGGTGAGCACGCACGAGTTCATCTTCGTGACCGACATTCCGGCCGCCGAGGTGGCGGGGGTGGTGGCAAGCCTCGATCGCATGCACGACATGCTCTGCGATCTCTACGACATCCCCGCCGGCGAGCCGGTGTGGTTGGGGAAGTGCCTCGTGATCGCCTTTCGGCGCGAGGAGGATTTCCTCGCCTTGATGAAGCGCTTGATGGCCGCCGTGCCGGCCGGGGTGCATGGGGTCTGCAACCAGACCCCGGGGGGCAGGGTGGTGGTGGCCGGCCACAAGGGCGCTGACCAGTTGTCGTTCGAACACATGCTGGTGCATGAGACGAGCCACGGCTTCAACCATCGCTGGGTGTCGGGGGTGAAACTGCCCAACTGGCTCAACGAGGGGATCGCCGAATGGATCGCGCAGCAGGTGGTCCCCGCCTGCCGGCAGGTCCCCGCCAAGGAAGCCCGGGCCCTCGCCGTGATGCAGTCCACCGGCAGTGTCGGCGAGGGGTTCTTCAGCGCCACCCACATCAATCGCGATCAGTACGGCATCGCCTCGGGGTTGGTCCGGTTCATGGCGGGACGCGATCGGCGGCGCTTCAAGCAGTTCGTGCGCGGGGTCAAGGAAGGGATGACGGTCGAGGAGAGCCTGACCGAGGCCTTCAATGTTTCGCTGGACGAACTCCTGGCGATGTATGCCGCGTCGCTGGGTCTGCCGCGGCTGGCGCGATAGCAACCCGTGGCCAAAGTCCATCCCTGGCCTTTGGCCACCCGAAAAGCTGCGCTTTTCACGGGAGCTGCGCTCCCGGCACCTCATCCGTGAGGTGCACCAGGCTGTGTGTCAACAGCCTGCTGGCAGCCCGTGGCCAAAGTCCATCCCTGGCCTTTGGCCACCAGAAACGCTGCGCTTTTCACTGGAGCTGCGCTCCCGGCACCTCATCCGTGAGGTGCACCAGGCTGTGTGTCCACAGCCTGCTGGCAGCCCGTGGCCAAAGTCCATCCCTG